>JACKAH010000017.1 GCA_020635175.1 Deltaproteobacteria bacterium | reverse complement strand
TGATACTTTCACCACCAAGTTCTTTAGCAATGATGTGAGCTCGATTTCTGGCACTAGCTAAAACTTCATGATACTCGCCCTTTTGAATCATGCCCCAAGTTGCAGGCTTGTTAACTAAAGGCTGATCGTTTTTATGCGAAACTCTGGTCTTTGATTCAAAGGTATCAAGCACTCTTGATAGTGGAGAGCTTGGGCTTGAGCTATCTCTACGTAGTCCTGCTTTAGGTTCACCTTTAGATGCATCAAGTCTTGAAGATATAGACGAACGCAAGCCTGCTCGGTCTCCGCTTGGAGTGAGCAAATCAGGCATAAAAACAACAACTACTACGAGTGCTACAGCTAAAACTGTAAATACTAGGTTTTTCTTATCCATTGTAGATATCCAGAAAATGAATCTTCCTAATGAGCTATCGCTCTTAACATTAGTGACGTTGAGTTTGCTAACCATACAATAACATTAGGAAAATTAAGAAAAACCTCTCCTCAGACATCTGGGTGTACGTATGTTAATGATTATGGCTTTCTTACTCAAATATGTGACCTGGGAAGGCCACTTTTGGTCAATCTAGGTCCAAGGCCCGATTCATCTCCCTAACGATGTAATTTACTACATCTTTTACCGAAATTATGCCTATCGGGTAGTTCTCCTGGTCTACTATGGGGATATGCCGAAAACCGCCATGAGCCATTAAATTAAGCGCAAAAGCTATAGTTCCACTAAGGAACTGTGATTCTGGGCTAGCCGTCATAACCTCACTAACTGGGGTGCTCTCAAGGTCAAAATCGCAATTGAATATCTTTGTTAGAAAATCCCTCTCCGTAAAAATCCCTGATAACTTCCCCTGACTATCTACTATAAGGACAGATCCGATACTGTTATCTTGCAAAAAAGAAAGTACATGACTAATCGAATCAGTGTCCTTACAGATCAACGGCTCTTGAGGATCCAATGTTTCAAGAGTTTGACATAGGAATTGCCCCGATAAGATCCCAAGATCGCACTGTGAAGCAAGTTTCATCGATAATTCTACCTCTTTATCACTATTATGATGTGCCATAACTTCTATCCTTATCCCTTAAAGGTACAACTTAAAGGTTCGTATTTGCCTTTTACAAATTTCTTTTCAGCGCTATTAAACTGAATTGAAAATGGTCCCTGCATCTTTTCCTTACAGTGAAAAACCATACCCTTAGCGTGTATCTCAACACCAGGATACATAGCTTCAATCACATTCACGCCTTGATTAACGCTTGAAACAGTTTGCTCTCTTGCTCGCTCAATCTTGCTCTCTAAAATTTTAAGATTCTTTTGTAGTTTATTAAAGCGTGTTAACTGCTCTTCTATTTTATTCTTAAACTCTCCCTGCAACGTATCTACTTCAGATTGATTATCTGCAAAACGTCCAAGATGCAGTTTTAACATCTCGAGAGCTTTGATATGCTTGTCTGCTTTTAGCTTTAGATCAGAATAAGAGGCCTTTGCCTCAAGATCTCCTGACAATTCGACAACGGTCCTCTCCTGGGATTCAGAACCTACATTTAGAAACTCTGCTCCACAGGCACAGTAAGCATGTCCGCCAATCAACGAACCCTTAGGCATATAAATTGAGCTGTCTGCACTTAGAATCGCGTCCCGAGCTTCCTTTGTAACGATGATGTCACCTTTGACCTCTACCTTAACGGCATGAACTATACCTGCACGAAATGATTGCTCACATGTAATTAAAGAATCGTCGCCTCCTGAAACTTTGCCATCGATATCAATGCCACCATTTGAGCTTTCAAGCCTAGCATCATCAACGGTGCCTTTAATTCTAATTCCATTCTTAGCTTTTAACTTAAAACCTGAAGATATATTTCCCTTGAGCTTAACCGTTCCAGTGAAATCAATTAAACCATCACTGCCTTTTAAATCACCTTTAATCTGCAAAGTTTCAACAATTCTTAGTTTATCACCCTCTTGTATCGGATAACCATCAGCAGCTGCAATTAAGACTTCGTAAGATTTTCCGATAGGATGCGGATCTAATTCTATCGTTTGATCGAATTCAGGTACTGCCTTATTCCCTTCTGGGTATGGCACAACATGACCTAAGGCATCATGACCATTTTCACCAGGTTGTGGAGGGTAAATTCGAGCAAGAATATCGCCTTCGCTCACGAAATCGAAGGTATATAGCTCTGCCAAAGCAGACATGCCAGTAGTAAAATCAAAGGTTTTATCAGTAGTATAAACTTTCTTTGATAATACCATCCGACCATCCCTACCAGGTACGGGTTCTTCCCCCTTAGAAATTCTCCTTCCAATTACTGGAGAACCTGAATTAACCATTCTGACAATATCGCTGATTACGTTTAAGTTAACGCGCTCAACATCCATATGTCTTGAGAGGTGTTTTAAAAAGGTCTCTACTTTTATGTTCCTAGCGAACTGTTGCTCTTTTTCTTCAACAGTCATAGCTCTACCTGAGCTAGCACTAGCATCTGCTACACTTAAAAATAGCTTAGATTTATCTGGAGTTGTTTTACCTAGAACATGCAAGGTTCCAATATCTAATCGAAATGCATCTACTAGATCATTATCATTCATGCGCTCAAAGCTTCTTGCCAAAACTTCGGTAAATTACCGTGAAGTCTAGCCCCAACTTGGGTTATGACCTTCATCGCTAAGTAACAGGCTGCTTTCCCTGAATCTGCAACACTGTATCCATTAGTGACTCCATACAAAAAGCCACCAGAAAAGATATCACCAGCTCCGGTCAGATCTACCGGTTCACATGGAAATGCAGGAATATCAACACTTTCCCCACCGTAGTGGATTAATACGCCCTTTTCACTTCTAGTTAAAACGACATTAGGAACTAATGTCTTTAGTTTTTCAAAGGCTTTTAGATCGTCATTAATGCCAGTATATCGAGCCGCTTCGTTGTGATTAGCAAAAACTAAGTCTGCATTATCAACTACATGATCCAACATCGGACGAAAGCCATCTACGATAAACCCATCCGAGAATGTCACAGCAATCTTAGTTCCACACTCTCTCGCAATTTCAACAGCCCTCTCAACGACAACACATCCTGTATTCTTTTCTGAGAGCAGATAACCCTCTATATAGAGCCACTCTGCATCCTGAATCTCTTCTTTTGTAATTGAGTGCTCATTGAGTTCTGCAGAGATTGCCAAACATGTATTCATGGTCCTTTCTGCATCTGGGGTAATCAATACGAGACATGTGCCTGTTTGAGATCCTTTAGAAAGAGGATTTTTGAATTGAATTCCTAACTGTTCAAACTCCGATCTGAAGAACTGACCATATGTATCATCTCCGAGCCTTCCACAAAATTCAGCTTTTCCACCGAGCTGACTAACTGCAATTACTGAATTTGCAACTGAGCCTCCACTCGCTAAC
This sequence comes from Deltaproteobacteria bacterium, assembly GCA_020635175.1. GTDB lineage: Bacteria > Bdellovibrionota_C > UBA2361 > UBA2361 > J135 > JACKAH01. Next base: position 28,467 of record JACKAH010000017.1, on the reverse strand, counting down.
GTAGAGTCAATCGACTGGACGCCAGCTAAAATCTCCTCCTGTCGTACTTCGTCAACAAGATTCATTGAGCCCTTCTCAAGGCTTATGTTATGAAATTCATCGTCGGTAATATCGACTAAGATATCTACAAGAGCGTGACCAACCCCTAATACATTATACTTTCTCAATCTTCACTCCTAATTTTATGCTCGCCCTTGAAAAGTTACTTTCTATGCAGCAAAGCTATACGACTCAGCAATCTTTTCTTCGAGGTTAAAAAGGGCTGCTACTTTTTTTAACACTAGATCAACTAGCGCATCTGGGCAGCTTGCACCAGCTGTAATAAGGATATCTAGCGGTTTTTTATCAACTGGGAGCCAATTCTTGGAGGTCACAACTTCAGAGCGCTTATAATCTAGGTGTCGAATCTCCTCAGAGCTTAGAATCTCGGCGGCATCCTTTATATGAAATGCAGGCATAGACTGAGCACATAGCTCAACTAAATGCGAAGTATTTGAGGAGTTGTACCCACCAACTATTAGAGCTACATCGCCACCTGATTCGATCATTGCGTAAACTGATTGTTGGTTTTCGCTCGTTGCATAACAGAGAGTATCTCGTGTATCGGCAAAATGATTATTCAACACCTCTTCACCATAGAAATCCTTCATCGCCTCTCTCAGCATCTGCGAAATCTCTTGGGTTTCTGTGGCAAGCATGGTGGTCTGATTTACAACACCGATCCGATTCAGATCTTTCTCTGCATCAAATCCTGGAGAATGCAGATCTTTAAAATCTGTATAAAATTGCTTAGCAGGTCTTTTCTTTTGAATGTAATCTTTCAAAACCAAAGCCTCTTCCATATCCCGTATGACAACAGTAGGTGCCTTTTGATAAGCATGTGAGAATGTAGCTCTAGTTTCTTCGTGTTTGTATTTACCATGGACAACGATGCTATATCCTTTTGCACCAAGCTGATTAGAGCGTTTCCAAACCTTCTCAACAAAGGGGCATGTTGTGTTATAGCTGTATGGATTAATTCCTAACTCAGACAACTTCTGAAAGATCTCTACGGTAGTTCCAAATGCTGGCATAATTACAACGTCATCGGGGTTTAACTCATCAAATGAGATAAGCTCCTCTCCCTCTGTTGTTCTTAGGAATTGAATACCCCTAGTTCTTAGATCTTCATTAACATGAGGGTTGTGAATCATCTCGCTTAATAGGAAGATCCTCTTACCAGGATTCTCTTCCAACGCTTTGTAAGCAATCTCAATCGCATTCTGAACCCCAAAACAGAAACCGAAATGTCTTGCTATTTTAAATCTAACAATCCCAAGATCGATTGTTGTTGGAGAGAAATCTTTTTTACGTGGATCGCTTACATTACGAGCACTCTTAATCTGGGTGATTCCAGAGGAACGGTAAAAATTTGGTATATCGAATTCGCGAGCCATATGGGCACTTTATATCAGAAAGGTTTCTGATAATACACCTTTGAAGCTAATCGTATTCTAATCTGACTTTAACTAATTTAAAGTTGCAACCTTTGAGTTGGTAAATAATAATAGCTATGATGCTCTCTCACATATTGTTGTTAGTATAAGCAATATTGGTGACCGTGTAGGGAGAGAGAGCTGTACCTCTCTGCCTACACTGATTGCACCTCCCATGCTAGTCAGTGTTTTTCCCCAGGAAGTGTGCCTTACCTTCCTGCCCCCGCAACCCTTGAGTAACAGGAGCAAGCTCTAAACATGAGCCAAAGCCTCCCACGGAAATCGGTCGCTGAAGCCCTCAGATGGGCTGCGATCCACCTCCAGCGCCAGGAAACTCGAGAAGTCGAGATCCCCGACCTGAATGGATGGTTCGTCGTGCTGGCCGGAAAGGTGCTCAACATCTTCCGCCCCAACGGCAAGCGAGCCGGACAAGTCCAGGTCGATCACCGTCTGCGAGCTCAGATCAAGCACACCGGGGTCGAGGTGGCCTGTGAGACAAGCTGGTTCAAGACCCTGATCGAGCAGGTCGTACAGATCGTCAGCAGATGTATCCAGAAGGACCTGCGACGTGCTCGCCGGGGTGAACGCGACAAGGCCCGCCAGGCCCGTGGTGGTCGCCGTGGCCGTCCCTACGCCACCGCCTGACCTGCCCCATCCGACCCCCGGTTCGAGCGCTCACGCGCATGAGCCGGGGGTCGGAGAGCAGTCTATAAAGAGGTTATTAGTGGTTTAAATAGCATGGGAGTCGATCAGTCAGAGATTTTCGTAGAGCAGCTAATTAGAATCTGTATTTTGAAAAACTATGTTACATCCCTTGAAGCAATCTACAGCATCGAACAGATTAGGGGTGGATTACATACTCAATTAACGGTGTTGGTAAATGGGTTTCTTAAAAGTTCAAAAACAAATTTCAAAAACGTCTGTCACGGATAAAGTAGTTCGCGTAATGCTCTGCATCTTCGCATTAGGTATGATTGAGCACGGCTCAGCCCAATATGCTTTTAGCGAAGATGCATCGCTCTTTTCAGAAGTTCTTAGCGAAGTAGTTGCTACTCAAAGTTTACCTGCCAAGAAGAATAAAAAGATAAAAAAGCTGAGCAAATTTGAGAACACATTAGCGAAACTTAACATTACACTGAAGACAGTTTGCCTCAAAAACCCTACTGGCAAAAAGTGTCTGAGAACAATGAAAAGGGTTTCGAAAGTTAAAAACAAAATTGTAAAATTGAACCAGGATCAAGACCAGGAAGTTGGCATTGTGCAGCCTGTGCATGACCCAATCTTCATAAACTAAGATCTATCATGCCAACGTTAGAAACTATGTAATCACTTTGGCAGCCTAGCCCCCCAGGCTGCCTTTATTTTTTATCAGTTCAAAACTTGAACACCTAAATTTCTATGATCATTTTGATGTCCATATTTTGCAGGTTTCCAGGTACGGCTGTTTGATAGGCGATATCTAAGTGCTTGCTCAGAACAGGAAAGCTCAACATTCTGATTGCTATAATCACTAATTTTAAGTCCATAGCTCTGACCTGCAGCCTTGATATTAACTAAGAGAGGGTTTTGGTCTAAATCTGGATGCCTGGCGCGTAATCTCAGCAGGGCCTTGCCGTTGCGACAGGTAATAACTCCGCTAGCGTTCTTTCTAGTCCAGCGATAACTCACACCGCTTGGCTCTTTTTCTAAAGCATAAAAGCCGAAGTCCTGTTTGTAAATCTTATATCCAATAAAAATCGGTAGAACTAAACCAAGCAAGATATAATCAGAGCAACCTGACCAACCCTCCCTCAAATTATTCTCTTCATTTTTGTATACAAAACTCATGATATACGCAGCTAGGATTGCCACCTCAGTAAATGTAATGTGGGGACCAAAAAAGAGAAGTATTAAAAAGACTAAAAATCCATACTTATAGCGATTTCTAACATCGAGATGCCGCTTTTCAAGTCTTAGAAACGAAACGATTAAGCAGATAAACCCGATGACACCAAGCTCAGCCAAAACTCCAAGATAGAAATTGTTTGAATTATCCGTCCAGTTACTTATATCAATTGGCAACTTATCTCGATAAAGAGGAACATATTCTCTAAATGCATCAAGTCCTATTCCAAGTAGCGGATTATCGAGCCAGATCATGATTGAGAGCTTCCAAAAGACAAAGCGACTTTGAAAGGTCTGTTCAATATTGTTCAGAACTAAGCTATCTGTGACTCTTAAAAGTCCATTAGGTAATATTTCTCGAAAAGATCCAAAAGCATCGGGACTAAGATGTGCAGTAAGATTAATCGATAAAAGTAGAGCTAACCCAACAAAGATAAAGCTAAAAAAGAACGTACGATTGTAGTTCCAAGTTCGAAACAAACCATAAAGCATTAGCCCTAAAAAGAAGCTACGTGATCCCGAGTAGACACCTAGAAATAAAATTGCCAATAACATTATCGCATAAAAAGCCTTGCTAGTTCGCAAAAGACTATCTTTAAATTGCCCCAGAAATAGAGGAAATAATAGAGCTAAAAAAATCCCAAGAGCATTTGGATCACTAAATGTGCCCGTGTATCTATTAATACCGGTCCAAAAGCTATTCTGGTTTGGCATTTCAAAAGGCAAGAGGTGTAGAATTTGAGCAGCGCTAAGAATAAAGGCGATGCTTACCCCAAGAACTAATCCATTAAAGAATTCATCTCTTAAATGAGTCCTACTTGCAAAGAGCGAAAAAAGTAGGGCAAAAACAAAATAAGTACAGAGTGTAAAAAAAGAAAGCTCGTAGCGTGGTTCAAGGTCTCCTGCTTGTATCAAGGTAGGATTTAACAAGATACTCGCTATGAACTGTCCTATAAACCAAATGCCGCACACAATCAAAAAAGGGTAAGCCCATCGCACTGAAAGACTTTTAACGTCACCCCAGTTTGAAATCAGATAGATTGCAGCTATAGATAATAAGACGTGTGCACCAAATAGAGGTAAGATCGGCACTAGACATCCAAACAGGTAGGTCATTTAAGATCCCTATTTTAATTTTCGTCCTCTTTATCTGACTTACTTCGCTTCTGTTCAATAAGTTTTACTTCATGACCGAACTGACTTTCATCACTTTTACCATCAGGTGACCAAAGTAAAATTTCAGATTTCTTAAAAAGATCTGGCAAATCAGCTGGGCTGTCAGAGAAAGAACTTAAGATATCTTGCAGTTTGCTCTGTAGCTTTGCGACAGAGAAAACGCCTACTGGCCCAATGCTTCCAGTAAAAAGCCCTGTCTTAACTGAACCAACTTTTAATGGAAAATCATTTTCAGGCAACACAGGAACGGAAAGCTCGTGGCCTCCAGCAAGGTATGAATGTAAATTTCCATCTATCCCAGTGGTAATGATATGGAGTCCTAGATATCTCTCATTATAGTAACTCAACGCCGTCATAAACCAGTACCCAGGTAGAATTTCGACATGTGAAAAAGGGTACCAAGCACCGACGCCATTCTTATCACGCCAAAGGACTTCTGGGTGTAACACACCCTTTTCACGAGTTAATGCAATTGCGTATCCATGCTTGATAACAGAAGCCTCGGCATAACGAGACAACAGAATCATCCTCTCACCTTCAGCGGGAAGATCTTCGATGTTGAACCATCCAATAACTAAAAAGCCCTTGTCTATGGTTGGAGAAAGATGTTCAGCGGCGTTAACTTTTAAGAAGGAGCCACGTTTAGGTACGGAAATGGAGGAAGGTGCTATCTCTTTTTCAACGTAGCTCTGATCAAAATCCTCAATATTAAAAAGAGAATTAATCAGGGGTGCGATTACCGCAATCGGGACTACGAAGAAAAAGAGAAAAAGCGAAAGCAAAAATAAAAATGGCGGATTCTTATGCTTGCTCCCCTGCATCCTGCTCCTCAGAGGTAATCTCATCAGCTTCAAAAGCTTCATCTTCTGCCGAAGCTTCTAATGCTTCTCCAGCCTCATCCATTTCGGCTGCTTTTTTACCTCTTCGCTTGCCTTTCTTGCCTTCAGTCGCTTCTTTCTTAGTAACGACATGCTCAGCAAGAACGTCAAATGTAATCTGAGTTGAGTATTCTGAGTGCAACTTAATCTCTACAGTATAAGTGCCAGGCTTTTTAATCGGCTCAAGCAACTTAATTCTGCGACGATCGATCTCTTGTCCCTTGTCCTTAAGAGCTTTCTCAATCTCTTTAGTAGAAATAGAGCCAAAAACTTTGCCCTTCTCTCCAACTTTAAGAGAGAACTCAAGCTTGAGCTGGCCTATCTCTTCGCCAAACTTCTCAGCATCTGAACGCAATCTGATTTTTTTTGCGTTAATCGCACCTAAACGGTGCTTAAGAAGCTTTTGGTTTCTGGTTGTTGCCTCAATAGCTATGCCTTTTGGGATAAGGTAATTACGAGCAAAGCCACGCTTTACTGCAACTCTATCGCCCACAAAGCCTAAAATTGGATAATCTTCCTGTAAAATTATCTCCATGATTCCCTCTCGAAACTCTTAATTTAGTGTGCGCATATCAGAAAAATCAGAATCATCTGAAGAATCAATGCTGTTTAGAAAGCCTTTAAACTTTCTCTCAGCAACGTCTGCACGATGAGATTGATATCTAAGCACTTTGTCGTTAATTGAAAGAAGTCGCTGAACTTCTTGGATAAGGCCGCTATTGTCAGAAGCAAATGTGAAATGGATATAAAATCCAAATCTTTGCTTTCCAATCTTGTAGGCGAACTCTTTTTTACCCCAAGTTTCAACTTCTATGTCTTTGCCACCTTGAGCAGTTACAAGCTCCTTTAATCGAACGACCTCGTCAACCAGACCTTGTTCACCGATCAGAGTTGAATAGACAACGATCAATTCATACTTTTTCATGATTTAATTCCCTAAATCTTAAATAATTGGAGCAATTAGCAATGCTACAATCGACATTAACTTAATAAGAATATTAAGAGATGGTCCTGATGTATCCTTAAATGGATCACCAACAGTGTCTCCAACTACAGCTGCTTTATGAGCATCTGAGCCTTTGTGTTCACCCTCTACCATATCTTGCTCAATATATTTCTTAGCGTTATCCCAAGCACCACCAGCATTAGCCATGAAAAGTGCAAGCACAACACCAACGACAGTTGCTCCAAGTAGCATTCCACCTAAAGCTTCTGCGCCAAAAACGTATCCAACTAGAACTGGGACAAAGATTGCAACGATACCAGGCATTTTCATCTCAGAAAGAGCTGCGTTAGTTGAAATTTCAACACACTTAGCAACTTCTGGCTTAACGCCCTCTTTTCCTTCTAGCAGACCAGGAATTTCTTTGAACTGTCTGCGAATCTCTGTAACCATCTGTCCTGCAGCTTTACCAACAGAAGTCATTGTAAATGCAGCAATCATACCTGGGATAGCAGCACCTATTAGAACTCCAATGATAAGCATTGGGTTTGTAATCTGAAGATTAAGCATCTCTGCGCCACCTCTTGAAGCAATGATTGCCTGAGCAAATGCTCCGAAAAGTGCTAAAGATGTCAACGCAGCTGAGCCAATCGCAAAGCCTTTTCCGATAGCGGCAGTTGTATTTCCGATACTATCGAGTTTGTCAGTAATAGCTCTAGTTTCTTTACCAAGTTCAGCCATTTCAGAGATACCACCTGCGTTATCAGCAATCGGTCCGTAAGCATCAACACTCATAGTGATACCGACTGTTGAAAGCATAGCTACAGCAGCTAATGCGATACCGTAAAGGCCAGCTGACCAGTTAGAAACCATAATAGCTAGAGCGATTATGAATAATGGAGCAGCACAGCTCATAAATCCGACTGAAAGACCGCTAATGATGTTAGTAGCAGGTCCAGTTTTAGAAGCTTCAGCGATTCTAAAGACTGGCTTAGATGCTGTGTAGTACTCAGCAACGAAACCAATTGCTAGTCCAGCCAATGTTCCAAAAATCATGGACACCCAAATTTTGGTAGACAAGAAGATCAAGCAATATGCAAACATCGCAGCTAAGAAGATAGCAGCAGCAAGAATTGTCGAGTTTCTCAAAGCAGAAGCAGGGTCTTTATCCTTCATCGAGTACATTGCTTTAATAGCGACAAGTGAAGAGATAAGTCCAACAACACCCATTACTAGTGGAGTAATCATCATCCACTCACGAGCAGCATCACCTGAAACAAGCTCAGCAACTGAAGTAGAAGCCATAGTAGCAGCGATAGCGAGACATCCAATCATTGAACCAACATAAGATTCAAAGATATCAGCGCCCATACCAGCAACGTCACCAACGTTGTCACCAACGTTATCAGCGATAACACCTGGGTTACGAGGATCATCTTCAGGAATACCTGCTTCTACTTTACCAACTAGGTCAGCACCGACGTCAGCAGCTTTAGTGTAAATTCCGCCACCTACACGAGCAAATAGAGCTACAGAAGATGCTCCCATTCCAAATCCAACAAGAGCTGAAGAATTTTCTGGATCTCCTAACCAGAGATAAAGAGCTCCAAGACCGATAAGCCCAAGGCTTGCTACTGCAAGACCCATAACTGCGCCACCGTTAAAAGCAATCATCAACGCACCATCAGGTTTGTTTTCTGATGCAGCATGAGCTGTACGTACGTTAGCTGCTGTAGCAGCGCGCATTCCCATGAAGCCTGCACTCAATGAGCAACCAGATCCAATTGCGTAACAGATTGCGGTCTCAAATCCGAGGGCAACCCAAAGTAAGAGAAAAACAACAGCAACAAATGCCAATACGTATGTTGCTTCACGACGGAGGAACGTCAACGCTCCTTCACGAATAGCAAGAGCGATCTCTTGCATACGAGCATTTCCATCTGGCTGAATTGTGATATCTGCGTAAGTTTTGTACGCAAACATGATTCCGAATAATCCTACTATCGGAAGGGCCCAAGAAAAAATTGTCATCATACTCCCCTCTGGTAAATTAATTAAATCTCATTCCATTTCTTAAATTTTGTTCTGAGCAGCTACGAGACCTTCTTTAATCAAAGTCTCAAGTACCTGTTCAGCGCTTCGAAGCTGATCGTCTACGGCAACAAGCTCCTCACTATTGTAACGCTTTAAAACCCAATCAGAGATGTCCATCGAAGCCAAGTCTCCGTCGGGCTTACCAACACCTAACTTCAAGCGAAGAAAATCGCTTGAGCCGAGGTGTCGCGTAATTGAGCGAATACCATTATGACCGCCATCTCCTCCGCCTAATCTCAAGCGAATTTTGCCAGCCGGTAAATCGATATCATCCTGAACCACTACCAACTCGCTCGGTTCATAACGATAATATTTCATTATCGCTCCAAGTGGTTCCCCACTCAGATTCATAAAGGTGTAAGGCTTTACTAATAGCAGCTTATGAGAACCTAATCTCAACTCCGACTGTAAAGCGCCCCCTTTTTCCTTCCAGCTTTCTCCTGGACTTAGAAGCCTATCAAGCAACAAAAATCCAATATTATGTCGGGTTGATTCATATTCAGGTCCAGGGTTTCCGAGACCTGCGATAATCTTAATCTCCGACAAAGCAAAAGCTCACAAACTAAAAAAGTGACTCTACTCTTTCTTCTCTTCGCCAGCTGGCTTAGCCTCAGCTTCACCTTCTCCAGCAGCTCCTTCTTCTTTAGAAGCAAGGATAGTCATCCTACTTGCAAGCACACCAACGATTGTCTCATCAGGGGCACCAGCAAGTCTAACGCCTTCAGGTAATGCTATCTCATGAGCGTGGATGCTTTCTCCAACTTCTAGAGCAGATACACTTATTTCAATCTTATTTGGAATCAGTTTAGGCAAACAGACAACTTCAAGCTGACGTGTTGCAATTGTTAAGATACCGCCACCGATCTTAACCCCCGGTGCTTCACCGACAAACCCGAGTGGAATCTCGACGTGTACCTCAACACCCTCTTCGAGTGCGAAGAAGTCGATATGCAATGGCTCATCAGACCGTGCGTAATCTTTTTGAATTGTTTTTACAATCGCTAACCGACCATCAAGCTCTTTGTCTTGGCTGGCAAGTGTAAACAACTGTGACACTGATGCTAACTTAGCTAAACGCACAAACTCATTTCTATTAACGCTGAGTGAGGTGGCATTCTTACCGCCTGAATAAAGTACAGCTGGTAAACGACCCTCTTTACGGAGACGTTGATTACTAGAAGATCCGTATTTAACACGAGGCTCAACAGATAAGGTGAATTGCTCCATCGCTATTCCTTAAAATTCTTGCTTATAAATCAATTGCTTCGACACTACGCACCAAGCCAAGCGACGTGGGGTAAGTCGTTAAAGGAGTGTAATTAATCACAAATATGGGGCCAGGTAAATAGCAGCACGCCAAAAAATATAGAATTTTATGCTATTTAAACAGACTACTTATCGAATCCTCGCCGTGAATTCGCTGAATTGCCTTAGCAAAAAGTGGAGCTACCGATAAAACCTTGAATTTTGGAGAACTTGCAGCAGCGGCACTACGAATCGTATCACAGATAACAATCTCCTCCATCACCGACTCAGCCAGGCGCTCAACGGCATTCCCTGAAAGGACAGGATGAACACAGGCAGCAACAACCCTGTTGGCTCCCTGATCTAAGAGGGTCTGGGCAGCTTTAATCATAGTTCCGCCGGTATCGATCATGTCATCAACGATAATACAGGTCTTGCCTTTTACGGCACCAACGACCTTCATCTCAGCGACTTCGTTAGCTTTAAGTCTGCGCTTATCGATCATTGCAATATCAGCATTTCCAAGTCGAGTAGCAAATGAGCGTGCCCGCTCCACTCCCCCCATATCAGGAGAGACTATTGTGAGATCATCTTCTCCGTACTTCTCAAAGAGGTAATCGTAAAGCACAGGTAGGGCCATCAAGTTATCAACCGGGATATTAAAAAATCCCATTATCTGACCTGCGTGCAGATCCATCGTTAAAACTCTGTCTGCTCCAGCAGCCGTTAGAAGGTCTGCTACAAGCTTAGCAGTGATTGGAACTCGCGGCTTAAGCTTTCGATCCTGACGAGCATACCCAAAGTAAGGCATTACCGCAGTTATGCGCCAAGCAGATGCTCGCTTAAGAGCATCAATCGTTATCAGTAATTCCATTAAATGATCATTACCTGGCGTAGAGGTGCTCTGCACGATGAACACATCGCGCCCTCTAACGTTATCCCCTATGTCAACTGAAAGCTCGCCATCACTGAATCTGATAACTTCACAACGACCAAGCTCAACATTTATCTGATCACATATAGCTGATGTAAAACTTGGATTAGAACGGCCAGAAAAGATTGTTATTTTTCGATCCAAAACTCGTATTTCCTACATTTTTTTGGAGATAACTTATTATACTACGAGAACGAAATTAATAAAATGGCTGGCCGGGCAGGATTCGAACCTGCGAATGCCGGGATCAAAACCCGGTGCCTTACCACTTGGCGACCGGCCAATATCGAAAAAGCCCTCCCAACGCTTGAAATTGCTTACTAACTCGATTCCAAAGATGGGGCTCAATTTAGTCCAGTTCTTGCACTACGTCAAAGGGCATCTAACGGAGGGCATCTCATACAATAGAGCTCTACAGAAATCAATATAGGTGCTATAGAGATCTGCATGAAAAACGATGAAATCCTCAAACTAGCACTTAAGGCCGCTGAGCAAGCTGGCGAAATAATGTCACATTACCGCTATAAACACGAGATCTCTGCGAAATCCTCCAGATACGATATCGTTACAACAGCTGACATTGAAGCCGAAAAGGCCATAGTGGAAACAATTAAATCGCACTTCCCAGAGCATCAGATTCTCGCCGAAGAGAACCATAAACACACGCAGGACCTAAACGGACCACTTTGGGTAATCGATCCAATTGATGGCACAGTAAACTACGCTCACGGACACCACCATACCTGTACCTCAATTGCTTTCTTAGACAAAGGCATCACCCAGGTTGGCGTAGTCTATTGCCCTTTCTTAAATGAAAAATTTACTGCGATTAAGGGGCAAGGAGCCTATCTCAACGATCAAAAGATTAAAACTACTGACTGTACTGAGATCGCAAATGCAATTGTTGCAACTGGATTTCCATATGTGCGCGAGCAGGTAATGGATACGATCCTAGCTAACATTCGCACCCTTATGGAAAATGCACGTGGCATCAGACGTTTCGGCGCTGCTGCGCTTGATACGTGTTGGGTTGCCTGTGGCAGGTTGGATGCCTTTTTTGAATTTAGTCTTGAAGCATGGGATATGGCCGCTGGGAGTTTAATTGCTAGTGAAGCTGGTGCAGTCGTTGGACATATTTCGGGTCACGTTCCTAATCCAAAGATGCCTGCAGCTATTGATTCAGAGAACTATCTAGTTTCAACAAAAGGTTTATTTGATTTTCTACAAACGAACTTACGCGCAAGACCTGCTTAAATTGTTAGCGACTCATGATATTCACCGAAATGAGTGCGCAAAACGTCAGAGATCTCACCTAAAGTAGCTCTGCTGCGTGCACATTCAACAATCGCAGCCATAATATTGCCATCAGTTTGAACAACCTCGCTTAACGCTTTCAGCGACTTTTCAAGAGCTGCCTTGTCTCTTGAAGATTTGTAAGCCTTTAAGCGTTTCACTTGATCTTCTTCGCTACTCTTATCAATCTTTAAAACTGGAATTTCAGGATCATTTTCGCTCGTAAATTTATTCACACCTACGACGATCTCTTCCTCTGACTCAACTTTCTTCTGATAATCATAGGCTGATTTCTGAATACAACGTTGTGGATACCCCTCTTCAATCGCCTTAACCATTCCACCGAGATTATCGATATACTCAATCATCTCGTTTGCTTTCTCTTCAATCCTATCAGTCCAACTCTCAATTAAATATGAACCAGCTAACGGATCAACAGAATCAGCAACACCTGACTCATAAGCGATAACTTGCTGTGTCCTTAACGCAATTAGGGCCGAATCTTCAGTTGGTAAACCGAGTGCTTCATCAAATGAATTTGTATGTAACGATTGCGTTCCACCAAAAACCGCCGCTAATGCCTGCAACGTCGTACGCATAATATTGTTATGTGGCTGTTGAGCAGTTAATGAACTCCCAGCAGTCTGAGTATGAAACCTGAGCATCATAGATTTAGGATCTTTTGCCCCAAACCTGTCTTTCATTATCTTAGCCCACATACGTCTTGCAGCTCTGAATTTGGCTACTTCTTCTAGGAAATTATTATGGCAGTTAAAAAAGAAAGCTAGCCTTGGAGCAAACTCGTCAACAGCTAAACCTGCATCGATAGCAGCCTGCACATACGCAATTGCATCAGCTAGAGTAAAAGCTACTTCTTCAACTGCAGTGCTACCTGCTTCACGAATATGATAGCCAGAGATGCTAATTGTATTCCAGCCAGTTACATTTTTGGAACAAAATCCAAAGATATCTGTGATAATTCGCAAAGCCTCTTTAGGTGGGTAGATATAAGTTCCTCTTGCGACGTACTCTTTTAAGACGTCATTCTGAATTGTACCACGTAGCTTAGCCCACTCTACCCCCTGCTCTTCTGCTACAACCAAAAGGAAGCTTAACAAAATTGCAGCGGTAGCATTAATCGTCATTGAAACTGAAACTTGGTCTAGTGGGATCTGGTCAAGAAGAACCTTCATGTCATCCACACTGCTTATAGCAACACCTACTTTTCCAACTTCACCGACAACTAGCGCATGATCAGAATCACGACCCATTTGAGTAGGTAGGTCAAACGCTACACTAAGACCTGTAGTTCCTTGGCTCAAAAGATAACGGTATCTTTCATTCGCCTCTTTTGCAGTTCCAAATCCAGCGTATTGTCGCATCGTCCAGATCTTGCTGCGATACATCGTATCATGCACGCCACGTGTGAAAGGATAGGCACCTGGCATGCCAACTTTTTCATCAAGATCTTTAGCTAGATGCTCTTTGCTGTAGCACTGCTCTACACTAAGCCCTGAGATAGTCTCAAAGTGACTTTTTCTAAGCTTTTTGGCGTTCATATAAATGTATATAGAATAGAGTCGATTTGATTGACAGAGCTGTATTCTCAAATATAGACTCTTGCTACTAACTATATAGTTTTTTTAATGATTTATGACCCAAGTAGACGAACTGAGAAAGCGAAACGAACTTGCCGAGCAAGGCGGTGGCACTGAGAGAATTGAAAAACAGCATGCTGCAGGCAAGCTAAGCGCAAGAGAGCGAATTGAATTGCTGCTAGACCCCGGATCTTTTTTTGAAATAGATAAATTTGTTTCTCATCGTTGCGAGAATTTCGGGTTAAAAGAAAAGAAGTTCTATGGAGACGGCGTTGTCACTGGTCACGGAACGATAAATGGACGTGATGTATTTGTCTTTGCTCAAGACTTTACGGTCTTCGGGGGGTCCCTCGCAACTTACCACGCAAAAAAAATAGTAAAGATTATGGACTTGGCAGCAGAAAATGGCTGTCCAGTAATCGGACTGAATGACTCAGGTGGTGCACGCATTCAAGAAGGAGTTGAAAGCCTTGGTGGCTATGCTGATATATTCCTTAGAAACACACTCTGCTCAGGTGTAATCCCGCAGTTATCTTTGATTATGGGACCATGCGCTGGTGGTGCAGTCTACTCCCCTGCCATTACTGACTTTGTCTTAATGGTTGAAGACACTAGCCACATGTTTATAACTGGGCCCGATGTAATAAAGACGGTTACAAAAGAAGAAGTTGATAAGGAAAAACTTGGTGGCGCTGTCACACATAACTCGGTTAGTGGCGTTGCGCACTTAATGAGCAAAACAGATAAAGAATGTATCGAAACAGCGAGAGAGTTGTTCTCTTTTATTCCTCAAAATAATCTTGATCCTGCACCGCGAGTAGAGACAAATGATTTATCAACACGGGTTGATGAAGCGCTTAATGAGATTGTACCGGAAAATGCAAACAAGCCATACGACATTCGAGATATTATCAGACCGATTGCAGATGAGAATTACTTCTTTGAAGTACAACCTCATTTTGCACAGAATATCGTAATCGGGTTTATCCGTTTAGATGGATATTCAATTGGCGTAGTGGCAAATCAACCGAACTTCTTAGCTGGTTGTCTTGATATTAATGCAAGCACTAAAGCTGCACGCTTCGTTAGATTTTGTGATGCTTTTAACATCCCACTTTTAACTTTAGTTGATGTTCCGGGATTTCTACCTGGAGTTAACCAAGAGCATGGTGGGATTATAAGGCATGGAGCTAAGTTACTATACGCTTATGCAGAAGCCACTGTGCCAAAGGTTACTGTAATCACCCGCAAAGCCTACGGTGGCGCATATGATGTAATGAGTTCCAAGCACTTACGAGGAGATCTAAACTTTGCCTACCCTAGTGCAGAAGTAGCAGTAATGGGTCCTGAAGGCGCAGTAAATGTTATTTTTAGAAGAGAACTTGCAGAAGCTAACAATGTAGAAGAGAAGCGAGCAGAGCTAGTTGCAGATTATCGTGAAAGGTTTGCAAACCCTTGGGAAGTTGCTGAGCTTGGATTTATAGATGCTGTGCTAGAACCTAAAAACTCTCGACCAAAAATAATTGAGAGCTTTAGAATGCTACAAAATAAAAAACAGTTAAATCCGAGGAAAAAGCATGGAAATATTCCGCTCTAGTGCTCTAATCTTTGCGTTAGTCCTTGCAAGCTGCTCTAGCCTTACAGCAGAACAAAAAGCTAAGCCTATCTTAAGTTTTGAGGAGTGTGTTGCCGCTGGCAATCAGGTACTCCGAAGCATGCCTCCGAAATGTGTAACTAAAGATGGACTTATCTTTATCCAAGAAAAACCTAATACCTGCATTGATAAGTGTGGCGATGGCGAATGTCAGGAGATAGTTTGTCAGGCAATTGATTGCCCCTGTGCCGAAACTGCCGAAAGTTGTCCAGAGGATTGTAAGAGCTAATGTCAAAAATCACACCAATTAGAAAAACAACTACTGTAAAATCCTCTCCTAGATTCGACACCGAAGAGATTCCGTTTATTGTTGCAACAGATCTTCTTAAGCAATCTGAAGATAAACTTAAGGACCAAGAAGTTGCTGCAATAGCAGTTGCATTGATGCAGCTTTTACCAGACGAAAATGATAATAGCCTCTGGAAAGCACAGAGTCGGTTAGATTCAATTTCAAGACAGAGGTAGACTAATGGAATCAAACTTCAAAATCTCTCAACCTGGAGCATATCTAGATCAACTAATTAGACAAACCAGAAATCATCATGTGCAACTAAGCTTAATGGCAGATAGAAAAGCTAATATGCTTTTAACCATGTCTTCGATTGTTACAACTCTGGCGATTCCTGCACTCCTAAAACCAGAGTTAAAAATTGCAGCTATGATTTTAATTGTATGCTCAATCTTTACTATTGTTTTTGCTGCATATTCTACTATGCCTAGCCCACTGACAGATAAGCTGCCAATCGATCGGAGTAGCCCTCTATTCAATATCCTATTTTTTGGGCACTTTCGGCACCTTGAATATGATGAATACCTCTCTGAGATGGAAACAATCATGAATGATCCAAGCTTAACTTACGAAGCTCAGGTTAAAGAGGTCTATTCTTTAGGGATGTTTCTAGCCAACAGAAAGTTTAAACTACTTCGTTTTGCTTACCTCACTTTTATTATCGGATTGGTTATCTCAGGTATCACCTTGCTTATTTTTCACTTTATGTGAAATATTTATTGAGATTCGTCTCTCGGATCGCTACTCTGCAACTGACGCTGTTATTAAATTCGGAACAACGAAATGAAAAATACATGGACTAAAGAAGCTATTCTTCTAGGTGGGCTGCTTTGCCTTGGGCTCATCTCTATCGGCTATTTAATTGGCTCAAGCATGATAGAATTTAGATCGCTTGAACGCTCTGTAACCGTTAAGGGTCTCTCTGAAAGAGAGGTACCGGCTGATACCGTCATCTGGCCAATTAAGTTCATTAGTGCTGAAAATGACGTAAATTTGCTCTATAAACACATAGAAGAAAAGGCAGGTCTAGTCGTCAAGTATCTTTACGACCAAGGCTTTGATAGCAAAGAGATCTCTATTAATACGCCATATATTAACGATAAGCAGGCTAATAGCTACAGCAACGCAGCGGTTACTTACCGCTACTTTGCGAACCAAACCGTGACGGTCTATAGCCACAACATTGAAAAAGTCAGATCTGCAATGAACAAAATTACAGAATTGGGCAAATCTGGCGTCCTAGTAACTGGTGATGAGTATAGCGAGAGAGCCGAGTATCTGTTTACAAAGCTAAACGACATCAAACCTGAGATGATCGAAGAAGCGACACGTAAATCACGTGAAGTTGCTCAAAAATTCGCCAAGGATTCAGATAGTAGATTAGGTAAGATTAAAAAGGCACGTCAGGGCCAATTTTCTATTGAGAACAGGGACAACAACACACCATACATTAAAAAAGTACGTGTTGTGACCTCTGTTGAATATTATCTATCTGACTAAGAAGCTGCAGGAAGTTTTGCTGCAAAGACCACACTATCGCCTATTTTTATTCCATGCTTTTTGGCAGTACCTGCATTAAGCTCAATCACATACTGACTTGGCTTAGCAACCTTTCGAGATTTTTCATTTAGAATAGGTACATCCTCTAAGATCCCAACAACTTTGAACTCGCTATCAATAAACAGCATATCGAGCGGGATATAAGTATTCTTCATATAGAAACTTTGAACTCGAGGCTCAGGAAAGATAAAGAGCATACCTCTGTCAGAATCCATCTCTTTGACAAACATTAGCCCCTTAGCTCGGCCCTGTGGCGTATTCACAATCTCTAATTTAAAGGTTTCAGTATCACCACTACTTGTAACGAAATGCGTCTTTAAGAGGTGCTGCTCGCTCTTTAACTCTAAAGCATACGGAACACCAACAAATAGAGCGGTCAGCAAGGCAAATATAACTAATGCCTGCTTAATTGAACGTACTCGCCTTTTCTTATTTCCCATAAGTCCTAAGCTTTAGCCTTCTTAACCTCTTCGATTAGAGCTGGTACGGCTTCATATAGGTCAGCTACAAGACCGAAATCAGCAATTTCGAAGATAGGCGCATCTGGATCTTTGTTTATAGCAACAATCGTCTTAGAATCTTTCATTCCAGCTAAATGTTGAATCGCCCCAGAGATACCCACAGCAATATATAAATTTGGTGCAACGATTTTACCAGTTTGTCCAACCTGCCAGTCATTCGGCGCATAGCCTGAGTCAACAGCAGCTCGTGAAGCTCCTATTGCAGCACTAAAAACATCCGCCAATGGTCCCATTACCTCCATAAAGGTAGTCTCATCTTTTAATGCACGACCACCACTGACTACTACTTCTGCATCAGTAAGCTCTGGCCTATCTCCTCCTGAAGTCTCGTAATTATCGAATTTAACTTCTGGACCAGATACGCTTACAGAAATTGCTGCTGTAGATCCAGCGGTCCCTGAAGGCTCAGCCGCCTCAAATGCTGTTGAACGCACCGTAACAATTTTAGTATCTGTTGTTACTTCAACATCCGCAAAAATATCTCCTGCGTACATAGGACGCTTTAGGCTCCCATCATCGTTAACAGCGATAATGTCAGAAGCCTGTCCAGCCTCAAGCGCAGCAGCGACTCTTGGCATAAAATCTTTACCTGTTGTAGTGGCCGCCGCAACAATTGTCTTACAATCGTTTTGTTTAGCAACCTGTTCAGTAGCAGCCGCATGTGGAATTGCTAAATAGTTCTGGAACGATGTTTCTTCAGAATAGAAAACTTGATCAAGACCAAGCGAGGCAGCCTTGTCAGCAGCAGCTGCAGCTGATGGCCCTACACATAACCCTATCAGCTTATCATGGCCCCACTTATCCTTTAACTGCTTAGCCGCAGTAACAGCTGCCCTACTTACTTTGGCAACCTCTCCATCCGTCTGCTGTACAAAAACTAAAACATTACTCATGTAAACTCCCTAGATAACTTTTGCTTCGTCTTTAAGTGCTTTAACGAGCGCCTCAACACTCTCTACCTTACGGCCTGCAGCTCTCGTCGGTGGCGGAGTCATTCGGAGAACCTTAATTTTCGGCGTCGTATCAACTCCAAGATCCGCTATCGCAATCTCTTCAAGCGGTTTTTTCTTTGCCTTCATGATACCAGGAAGCGGTGCGTAACGTGGCTCATTTAATCTTAAGTCAGTAGAAACAATACACGGGGTTGGTACTGTAATAGTTTCAAGCCCACCATCAACTTCCCTAGTAACAGTTGCAGTTCCATCACCCAGCTCAAGCTTTGACGCAAAGCAAGCTTGGGCTAAACCAAGCCTTGCAGCTAAAAGCTGCGCAGTTTGATTTGCATCAGAGTCAATCGACTGCTTACCCATGATAATTAAACCGTAATCACCTTTCTTAAAGATCTCAGCAAGCACTCGAGATGCCACATCAGAATCTACGCCCTGATCAGTCTTAACAATAATTCCACTGTCAGCGCCCATAGCCATGGCATAGCGCAGTTGTTGAACAGAGTCATCGGGCCCGATACCAACAACGATCACCTCTGTTGCTTTACCAGCTTCCTTTAACTTTAATGCCTCTTCGACTGCAATCTCATCGAAAGGATTAACTATCCATTTGATATCAGCAGTTTGAATTCCAGTGCCATCAGCATTTACCTTGATTTTTGCTTCGTAGTCTGGCACCCGTTTAACCGGTACAAGTATCTTCATATCCTATTAATTCCCATACAAATTATCGCAGCTACTCTAACTTTAAGAGCCGATATCTGCAATTCCTTTAAGCATGTAACGCCACGAGATTTGGCACAAAAAAACCCAGTTATCAAAATCTGATAACTGGGCAGAAATTCTTAAAAAAGTACGACTTAACGCATAGCTGCGTCAGCAGTCATAGACTCTTTCTCAATACTAGCTACCAATCCCTTCTTCATTGAGCCGAGCGATTTAGAAAGAGTTGTAGCTGCTTCTTCAAGCTTAGGCATGAGGTTATCAACCTTAGCTCTATATTGAGGAACAAGTACTTCAATTGCAGCAACAACTTCGTTGTTAACGCCAGTTACAACTTTAGCCATTGCAACAACATCTGCCTCTATCGCTGCTCTATCAATGATAGCTCCAGAGTTTCTAAGCTCTGCAAGCTGATTTTTAATCGCCGCATCTTGAGGAGTGTTAGAAGTTAAAAGTTCTGCTAATACCGCATCTGATAGTTGAGCTGTTAACAACCTACCTGCTGCATTTTCCTTAGCACTAAATGACATTGCAACTCTTTGAGCTACTTTTACAGGTCTTTTTGACTCCACTGAAAGTGGGAACTGAATCATGCCATTCTGAAGCGTAGCAAGACTTACAGTTTCGCCCATATCTTCAGCTAATTTCTTAATAACTGGATAAGCACGCTTAACTAATGAACTGTGAGTTAAATAAGCTTGGCCAAGCTGTAATGCTTTAACACCAAGACGATAGTCTTCGCTTTCACGATTCTGCTCAACATAGCCACGTAGTTCTAATGTTGCTAGCAATCTAAAAACGTTATTTTTATGAAGTTTCAAACGCTTTGAAAGTTCTGTTACACCGATCTCAGGAGTAGATCCTGCTAATTCCTCTAAAACATCTAGAGCATGCGAAACAGATTGAATCATGTAGTTTGACTTGTCGCGCTTCACCATAGCTCGCCTCGAAATAAGATTTTAAAATAAAAATGACAAACAACTGCCGTTTAAATGTAAGCAAAGGATACGAAAATAGCCTAAGTTACGTAAATTTATACTGCAAAATAGAGTTATATATTATCTCTAAGGAAAATCAAACGATAATTATTTAGATAGCTGATTTTCACAGTAACTATATAAAATCACTTCCCTTTCCAGGCACTTTCAACTAAATCAGGCAATCAATAGAGATTTGTAGGGGTATAAAATCCATTTGGCTTTGTGTGAAGACGCTGAATTAGTCGCAATGCACCTCGTGCAAAGATAGAACGATCTGTTGCTTTATGGGCAACTTCAATTCTTTCCCCTTTGCCAATAAAGTAAACTGTATGTTCTCCAGCAACATCACCACCACGTATACTAGAAACCCCTATTTCGAATTGATCTCTTGCTTGATGTATTGAACTTCTGTCAGTTACGATTTTATATTTGTTGTCTTTATTCAACGCAGCAGCCAAAGTCTTTGCAGTACCCGATGGTGCATCAACTTTATGCTCATGATGTATCTCAGATATCTCCATTCTGAAATCGGGACCTAAAATCTCCTGAGCATTTTCAATTAGGCGATGCAAAGCAAAAACTCCTAAAGAAGTATTCGATGCCAATAAAATTGGAGCAGTTTTAGCATGCTCTTTAAGCTGCTCGATCGCCTTTTCAGAATGACCAGTTGTTGCAATCAAGAGCGGCTTCTGCAACTTTGCCACGCCAGCCGCTAGAGCAAGCGATGAATCTACAGTTGAAAAATCGATAAATGCATCACAATTTTGAAGTGCTGATTCAAAATCGGAGCTATAAGTAACTCCAGTATCAGCGCAAGGGGCTCCAATAAATTCAGATCCTGGCTCAATTAGCGCTGCACCAATCGATAGCCCAGGAAACTCGCCGATAACTTCAATAACTTTAGATCCGGTGCGACCGCTTGCACCCTGTAGTCCAATTTTCATCATTTTCTATAACCCTAAGACTTCGCGAATCTTTGCTTTAGTGGATTCTGCGACAGGTACCAGTGGTAATCTCATCGTGTCATGAGCAATGACTCCCTTAAGTGCTAAAGCAGCCTTCACTGGCATTGGATTAGTTTCCATAAACATCACATTAAAGACCGGAAGGATTCTCTCCTGAGCAACCATCGCTTTTTCATAATCGTGGTTGCGACATGCATCGGTTACTTCAACAAACAGTTCAGGAATTACATTCGCGCTTGCTGAGATTGTCCCCCTACCACCTGAGCACATACATGAATAAACAAGGTTATCTTCACCTGAAAGCACAGCTATCTGACTTCTTGTCTGCGAGAGGTATTCCATCATCTGTGTCATGTTACCGCTAGCTTCCTTAACACCAATAATCGTCTCGTTATCGGCAAGTGTTTTAAGCGTTGAAGCAGTGAGATTGCATGCTGTACGACCAGGTACGTTGTAAGCAATAATTGGAAGCTTAGTTGCTTTCTTAATTGTTTCAAAGTGAGCTAGAACACCCTGTTGCGGGGGCTTGTTATAATAAGGCACAACCACCAAAAGACCATCTACACCGATCTCTGAACAAAGTGTCGCAAGCTCAACGCCTCTCTGAGTAGAGTTAACCCCAACACCTGCGATTACCGGAACCTTACCTGAAACTGACTCCTTTACGAATTTAACAACCGAGCGATATTCTTCAGCAGATAACGTAGCTGCTTCACCTGTAGAACCACAGACAACTATTCCATTCACTCCTGCCTTAAGTTGATATTCGAGCAATTTTTCTAGTGATTTATAATCAACCTCTGAGCCATCCTGGGAAAATGGGGTTGCTATCGCTGGAAGTGTTCCAAATAAATTATGAGATGTAAGTTCCATAATGACCTCTACGTTTTAAAATCTGACTTATGCCCCCTTTGACCCTAAACATTTTCAGAGCTAGTATAATGTACTAAATACTAAGCTCTAATTCTATACTTTGATGAAAAACGATCAGGAAATTAAGTCCCTCGCTGAGAAATACACCTTCGACGTGTACCCTCACACCATAAATCTAACCATAAGCTCAGGTGACGGAGTAACAATTACAGATGTTAATGGAAACAGCTACCTAGACTTCGCTGCAGGTTTGGGAGTGAACATTTTAGGCAATTGCCATCCTAAACTTGTTAGAAATGTTCAGGACCAGCTAAAGCGAATTATCCATCCAAGCAATCTATACTTTATCCCCGAGCAGATTCTGTTAGCTGAGAAGCTATGCAAAATCACAAGGCTTGATAAGGCTTATTTCTCAAACAGTGGTGCTGAAGCGAATGAATCTCTGATTAAATTTGCACGAAAATGGGGCAACGCCCAGAGCCATCCAAAGCAGGAGATTATCTGCTTTGAATCTGGTTGGCATGGCCGAACAACCGGCACGATTTCAGCCTGCAAAGACGAAAGTATGCAAGCTGGCTTTGAGCCTCTATTGCCAGGATTTATAACGGTACCTAAGTTTGATCTCGCAGCAATCAAAACAAAGCTGAACGACAATACACTTGGTGTGCTCGTTGAGCCAGTACTCGGACACGGAGGTGTCTTTCCTGCTCCGCCTGGTTTTCTAAAAGAGTTACGTGCATTTTGCGATGAGAACTCTATTTTAATGCTTGTTGATGAAATTCAAACTGGCATTGGTCGCACCGGTAGTTTTCTATTCTGCGATCACGAAGATGTAACTCCAGATATTCTTACTCTTGGAAAAGCTCTGGCTGGAGGTTTTCCAATTGGAGCAACCCTCTGTAAGGACTTCATCGCTAAGCACATGACTGTGGGAACTCATGGCAGCACCTTTGGAGGAAATCCTGTTTCTGCCACAGCGGCACTTACGGTGCTTGATACAATCTATGAAGATAAGCTAATTGAAAACGCTGCGAAACTCGGAGAGTATCTCTTTTCAGAATTGAACAAGCTACAACAGTTGTTTCCAGATAAAGTTACAGAAGCTAGACATTGTGGTCTAATGTGCGCGCTTGAAGTGAGCATCGACAATAAAAGATTACAACGACTTATCTTAGATCAGGGATTAATCTGTACTACCGTTGGCACAAAGGTTTTGCGCTTCTTGCCCCCATTTGTAATTACGAAATTAGATATTGATAAAGCAGTTAACTGTATTAAATCAGCCTTGATAAATTATCTGTAAGGAGACTATGAAATTTATTCCAATTAAAGAGCGTGGAGTTGTGACGCTTGAACCAGAAACTTACGGCAAATCCGTTTCTGGAATTCCACTTGAAGTCTGGATGCCAAGTGCTGAGGTAGAATTTTTAATCTTTGCTGGCATCCATGGTCAGGAACCTGAAAGCACCCTACTTCTAGCGAAAGCTTTGCGTGCGTTAGCAGAACCATCACCTAACTGTGCTGTCATTTTAGCTGCTAACCCCGATGGCCTCTTAAGAGGAACTCGAGCTAATATCCGTGGTGTCGATCTAAACCGTAATTTTCCAGCTAAGAATTGGAGCGAAACTCCAGTAAAGGATTATTGGGTTAAGAGAGAAGCGAAAGAGGTTGATTTGAAGACCGGTGGCTCACCCGGTTCTGAACCGGAAACACAAGCATTAATTAGCTTGATTGAAAAAATTAATCCTCAACATGTAATCACAATTCATGGCCCTTTGGGCTGCATTGACGATCCTGAGATGTCTGAGATCGGCAAATGGATGGAGAAAAGAACAGGTCTCGAACTTATTCCAGATATTGGCTATCCAGTTCCTGGTTCTTTTGGCTCTTGGGCAAAAGAGAGAGAGCTGCATGTTATAACCTATGAACTGCCAACAGAATCAATTTGGGATATGTTTGAAAAACATCTCCCTGTATTTGAAGATCTGTTAGTTTATGGCAAAAAAGCACTCGACAGATAGTAATCAAAAATAATGCATCCTAAGATCTCATATATTGCTATCGGCTCTGAACTTCTCGATGGCCGTGTTTTGAATAGAAATGCAAAGACGCTAAGTCAATTTTGTATCCACATAGCTCCAAAGCTGCATGCTATATTCACAATAGATGACGTAGAATCTGAAATC
This sequence comes from Deltaproteobacteria bacterium, assembly GCA_020635175.1. Taxonomy (GTDB): domain Bacteria; phylum Bdellovibrionota_C; class UBA2361; order UBA2361; family J135; genus JACKAH01. The sequence continues at coordinate 4,249 of JACKAH010000017.1, read as the reverse complement.
CAAACAGCGATTAAAAGCTTATCAAAAGAATCTGACATTATAATTATCACTGGTGGACTTGGCCCAACAAGCGATGATCTTACTCGTGAAGCTGTAGCAAATCTTCTTCAAGCTGAACTTGTAAGAGATGAAGAGCATTTTGATTATGTAAAAAATTACTTTGCAGAGAAAAACATTCCTTTCGTTGAAAACAACCACAAAGTAGCTCTTATACCTTCGTCTTGCACAAAGATTAAAAACCCCGTGGGCACAGCCGCTGGATTTTACGGCGACTATAACTCTGCTCAGATCTTCGCCATGCCTGGCATCCCTGTTGAATTCATCGGGATGATGCATGAAACTGTTCTGCCACTGCTAGAGAAACGTTTTTCCCGAAACGACGAGTGCAAAGCTATACTCAAATGCTACGGCATGCCTGAATCTGGAATTGCCGACATTGTTGAAAAGCTAGATATCCCAACTGAGGTTACAATTGCTTATCAAGTAAAATTCCCTGAGATTCATATTATTCTTAGTAGCGAACCAGAACAGAAAGAGCTACTCAGCTCAGCCAAAAGCGATATTCACAAAAAACTAAAAGATATAGTCTACTCAGAAAATTTTGAGTCTGAAAATCTTATGGATCTGCTAGCTCAAAAGTTACAAACCCCTTCTTCGACGCTAGAAGTTATAGATAGTGCAACATCTGGTAGGTTTCCATATGAGCTACGAAAATACTGCGAAAGCGATAGTTTTCCAATTAAAGATTACCGTTACGTTGAGCAACTTCCAATTACTCGTGAAGAGCTAAACAGGCTCGCTGAAAGCAAAAATATGGAGACCGATCTGTTATGTATTCTCTCAGATGATAAATCAGCAAATAAACTTCACTGCTATATTGTAGATGCTTCTGGCAAAAGTCACTTTGAAAGTCATCAATTAAGACACAGCGATATCAGACGCAGCATTCACGCCGGAGTTGCAGCAGGAAAAGCAATCTTAGATTTTCTAACTAATCATCAAGGGTAAAGCGATCGACGATGCTATCGTTACCAAGATAGGTAACTTGTACCATCTGCTCATCTTCACTCTCTACACCACCTTGGTTAACAGCAATAATTCTGTAGGCGTAGATTGTGCCGTTTTTAATATCTTTATCAGTAAAACTAAAGTGCTTTAATTCATCAGGCGCTGAGACTTTCCTGACTATCCCTCCTGAGGCCCTAGCTTCTTCTTGTCTTCTTAAAAGTTCAGCTAGATGTTTATCCTCAATAAAGGCAACCTGATCCCATCCATCGAATGATAAAATTTCATTTTCAGCTGGATCGATCTCTTTACGATAAATTCGATAGCCCTCTAAAGATTTAAGCTTCTTACCCCGCACATCCCGGGTGGAAGAGCTCCATGCAAAACTAACACCGCTTGCATCAGCAGTAGCGGTCAGCTGCTTAACTTTTTCAGGGGCAAGCTCTTGTGGAGCAATCGGCGAAAGATAACGACCGCAACTTGCTAAGAATAAAATTGAGACACCAGCTAAAAATTTCTTCATCCCTCTCTCCGCTACTAAAAAGTTGCACAAACTTTTTCAATAATCTGAACGCCTCTCTCAATTTGCTCAGATGTTGCTACCAAAGGTGGGTATATCCTAATACTATCTTTACCACCTGTCATACACATTAAACCTTCATCTGACAGTTTGTTAACAAAATCAGAAGCTTGAACTCCAAGCTCAGCACCTACCATCATCCCTACCCCACGAACGGATGTAAGAATACCAGGATATCTGTTAGCTATTTGCTTTAACTGATCAGTAAGAGCAGTGCCCTTTGAAAGGACATCAGACTTAAATTCAGGTGTCGAGATAATTTCAAGCACTTTGGTTCCCACTGCACACGACAATGGATTGCCTCCAAAAGTAGTACCATGCGTACCAACTTGCATAGTCACAGCAACTTCATCGTTACATAGAGTAGCCCCAATCGGAAACCCAGTAGCTAGCCCTTTTGCCATCGAGACAATGTCAGGTTTGAAATCAAAGTTCATATAGCCAAAAAGCTCGCCTGTTCTACCGATACCTGACTGCATCTCATCGACGATAATTAAGAACTGATGCTTCTCTCTTAGCTTAACAAGCTCCTCAATAAAGCCTGCTTTTGGAAAGATTAATCCATCACGTGCGATGATTGGTTCAAAAATAAAAGCTGCTGTATTTTCATTCAATTTCGCTTTAAGGGCTTCAATATCAAAAGCTGGAATTTGATAGAAACCTGGAATCAACGGTTCATAATCCCCTTTTACAGCCTGGCTTCCGGTGGCTGAGATAGTACCAAGCGTTCTACCATGAAAAGAGCTATCAAATGAGATTATCTCTTTTTTATCTTTTGAAATGGAGTGCCCCCATTTACGGGCGAGCTTAAAAGCAGCTTCATTTGCTTCAGCTCCACTATTTGAAAAGAAAGCCTTATCATAGCCTGATAAAGTACAAAGTTTTTCAGCAAGCATTGCATGAGGAGCATTGTAAAAAGAGTTGCTACTATGAACGAATTTCTCAATCTGGTCTAAAGCAACCTTTGTAACCTCAGGATGGGCATGTCCAAGGCTCGTTACTCCTATACCTGAGGTAAAGTCGATATACTCTCGACCTTCTAGATCCCAAACCAAAGCACCTTTTCCCCGTTCCATGACAACACCTGTGCCACGAGGATAAAGATTAACAGTATATTGTGAATAAAGTTCTCTTACTTGCTCAGAGTTGTATGCCACGCTAATTGCTATCCAATATTAATTTTCAGAAACAAATCCTTTTAGTTTCTTACTGCGGCTTGGATGGCGAAGCTTTCTAAGGGCTTTAGCTTCAATCTGTCTAATACGCTCACGAGTTACATCAAAATTCTGACCAACCTCTTCTAAAGTGTGATCGCTCTTTTCTCCGATTCCAAAACGCATTCGTAAAACTTTTTCCTCTCTAGGAGTTAGTGTTGCAAGCACAGTACGAGTTTGCTCTTGAAGGTTCATGTTAACAACAGCTTCAGATGGAGAGATAACTCTCTTATCCTCAATAAAGTCACCCAACAGTGAATCTTCTTCTTCTCCAATTGGAGTCTCTAAAGATATAGGCTCCTTAGCAATCTTTAAGACTTTGCGAACCTTATCAATTGAGATATCCATTCTCTCAGAGATCTCTTCTGGGGTAGGTTCACGTCCTAGCTCCTGTACTAACTGTCTAGATGTTCTAAGTAGCTTGTTGATAGTTTCAATCATGTGAACAGGGATACGGATTGTTCGTGCCTGGTCAGCAATTGCTCTTGTAATGGCCTGCCTAATCCACCAAGTCGCATAAGTTGAAAACTTATAACCACGTTGATACTCAAACTTATCAACCGCCTTCATCAAGCCGATGTTTCCTTCTTGAATCAGGTCTAGGAATTGTAATCCTCTGTTGGTGTATTTCTTAGCAATAGATACAACTAGTCTTAGGTTGGCTTCGATTAACTCACGCTTAGCTTCATATGCAGACTGCTCACCATCTTTCATGCGGTAGACAGACTCACGAAACTCATCAAAAGGCATCAACACCGTTGTTTCAGTTTTTTCAACAGACTCTTGGATGCCACGTAAAGAATCCCCAAGTTCACGACCCTGAGCAGCCTTAAGCTTAAAGCGACGGCAAACTCGTTTAAAGTCTAATTGGTTTTCACTGTTCAACTCTGGTATCGCTTCTAGAATTTCAGCTCTTGAACGATCTAATTTCTTTTCGAACTGACGTAGTGTACGAGAGATATCGACAACCTCCTCGTGATGCTTCTTAATCAGTTCAGCCATCTTCTCAAACTGTTTCTGACTAAGCTTGAGACTTTCAATTCGAGAAACGTTACGCTTTAAGACTCTGCGATATTTCTTATCAGCACTATCAACAGTTTTCTTAGTCTTAGCTTTAATCAACTCCTCAAATGCCTGAGTCGTATCGCGCAGAGCTCGCTTAAATGTAGATGCTCTCTTTAAAAACTCTTTCTTTTGTCTCTCTTCGTCTTCGGCTTTGCGGGCTTGAGCTTCTTGAGCAGCCTCTGGAGAAGATTCTGCTAATTCCTCCTCCTCTTCTTCCTCCTCTTCGCTCGATTCACTTTCTCCATCAGGGCCTTTTTCTTCTTCCTCAAAAAGGTCTCGCAAACGGATAGCACCATCTTTAACTTTATCAAAAAGCGATACGGTATAACTCATGGCAAGCGGCTGTGATAAAAGCTCTGACTTAGCAACTATCTCTCCAGCTTCA
>JACKAH010000016.1 GCA_020635175.1 Deltaproteobacteria bacterium | reverse complement strand
CGCTGGTTACATGATGATAAGCAATCTCAAGCAAAATTTCTAAGGATTAATAGTCAATCAGGTGTTAAAACTAGAAGGTTTACTCAGCCATATGACAACATCCTCGCCCTAAACGGCCTTGAAAACAGAGCAGCCCAATTTGAAACGATTGGCACACAGATGCTTGTTGAAGCTATCGAAAAGACTTTGCAGGAAAACAACCAAGCTCCTGAAGATATAGGCGCTTTGGTTTTTACTTCCTGTAGTGTGCCGTTAATTCCATCAATTGATGCAGCAGCAATTTTAAAAAGCTCGCTTTCTCCAGAGATATCTAGAGTACCCATATATCAACACGGTTGCGCAGGAGGGGTAATTGGACTTTCGCTTGGTGCGAAGCTTAGCAAGCTTGGAAAGCCGGTAATTGTTTCATCAGTAGAGCTCTGTTCGTTAGTTTTTCAGCGGAACAATCACTCAGGTGCTCATTTAGTTGGCGCTGCCATATTTGCAGATGGCGCAGCAGCAACTATCGTTGGAGGAAGCGCTTCAAATCTCTCAATTGTTGATTCACAATCGTATTTATTACCAAACTCACGTCACTTGATGGGGTATGATATCTTTGATGATGGTTTTCATTTAAGATTAGATCGTGCATTGCCAAGCATGTTAGTCAAAGAAGCACCTAAGATTGTAAATAGCTTCTTAGCAAAGCATGATAAAGAGGTCTCAGATATTAATTTTTGGCTTTTTCATCCAGGCGGAATAAAGATTTTAGACTTTTTGATGGAAAGCTTTTCACTATCCCATGAGCAGTGTCACTGGTCTTATGATGTCTTGCGTGATTTTGGAAACCTTTCCTCGACAACAATTCATTATGTCTTAGACTCATTTCAACGCGATGATGTTTTAAAGCCTGGCCAAAACGCATTAATCATGGGGATTGGACCAGGATTAACTGTAGAGCTTATCTTACTTGAACATGTAGATAGCTAAATCTCCTCACAATATTTTTTAGCAACTCCAATTGAAAAAATGCGATTAGTTGGTGTGTGTTAATTTTAGGGGAGAAATTATGAATATCTCATCATTTCGAGTTGCTGGTACAAATCAAACTGAACCAAGTAACAACGCTGATTTTTCTAAGCTCGTACATAAAAATGCAAAATTGCGCTTTGAGAATATTCTCAAAGATTCAATGGCTGAAAAGTTTTCAGATTTGCCAAATGTGTCAGATGCAAGGAAAAGAAATTTCTATAACCAATCAATGAATCTATTTGATAAGGTTATGAAAAGTTATTACCAAGATCTAAGGGCTCTATACAATAAGATGCCAAACATCTCAGCTGAGAGTTTTCCACGTGTTAGAAACTATATTCAAGAGTTACAAGATGTTCTAAAAAATAACATCGCTAGAATTCTCAATCGCTAACAAAGATTCTCAAAAGGCTTAATCCTAGTGACCTCTATCTGTAGAGGTGCTAGGTTTAAGCATGTCAAAAAATCTCCTTACTAAAACTGATTATAAAGTGGCACGAGAGTGTCCAACTAAACTTTATTACACAAAGCAAAAATACAACTCAAAGATCTCCGGCAACGATTATTTAGAATTCCTAAAAGAGGGTGGTCATATCGTTGGTGAGATGGCGCGAGTGATTCATCCCGGTGGGATTTATATTGGGATGGCTGATGGTGTGGAGGCTGCATTAGCAAAGACAGCGCTTGAAATGGATAAGGAGCAGGTTACATTATTTGAACCTGTTTTTTTACATGAAGGTATGCTTGTAGCCGTAGATATACTGATAAAGAAAAACAGCACTGTTGAGCTCATAGAAGTAAAATCTAAATCCTATAGCTCAGAAGAGGAGAATCCAATTCTAAGTAAAAGAGGAGGAATCAAATCTGAATGGCAGGAGTATATCGAAGATATTGCATTTCAGTATCAGGTGCTCAAAGAGCAACACCCTAAACTAACTATAATTCCATATTTGATGCTGCCCGATAAGGCGAAAACTACAAAGATTGATTCACTAGCATCATTGTTTCAGATCGAAAAAATTGAAACGAAAAATGCTGAAGTCTTTCAGGTTAGATTTACAGGAAATGCAGAGGAATTAATTCACAATCATTTTTTGACAAAAGTAAATGTAGAGGAAGCTATCGAATTCGTTGCACCTCTAGTGAAGCTTGAGTCAAATAAATTTGTGAAGTTGCTAAATCCTGAGCTAGTTCGCACTCAATATCATTTAGGTAAACATTGTAAAGATTGTGAATTTAATCTTGGTGAGCCATCAGACGGCTATCATGAGTGCTGGAAGGACATCGCAGATGTTAAGCCTCACATCTTTGATCTTTATTTTGGTGGAGCATTAAAACTTAATGGCAAGTTTCTTTTTGATGAGTTAATCGCTCAAAAGAAAGTTTCACTATTTGATATTCCTGAGGAGGTTATAAAAGGTAAGCGGGGAGAGCGACAGGCCCTACAGATTGCTTGCACGAAGGATCAACAAGAATACGTTAACCCTGGGTTTGAGCGAGTTCTAGAGACGTATAGATATCCACTTCATTTTATAGATTTTGAGACATCTACATCAGCGATTCCATATCATAAAGATATGCGACCATATGAACAGATAGCATTTCAGTGGAGTATGCATACCATTAGTGCTCCAGGTACTGCACCTGAACATAAAGAATGGATCAATCTCAATGATTCCTTTCCCTCATTTGAATTCGCACAAACTTTAAAACGCGCTATCTCTGATTCTGGAACTATCTTTATGTGGGCAGATCATGAGAATAGAGTTCTCAAAGACATTAAGCGTCAGATGGTAGACTATGGGTATGTAGATTCTGAACTTAGGGATTGGATCGACGAAGTGACTGTTGATAAAGACAGTGCAGGTAGACTTGTTGATATGAATAAGCTTTGCCTTGAGAATTACTTTCATCCTGAGATGAAAGGTAAGACCTCAATTAAATACGTTTTGCCAGCTGTTTGGAATCATAATCCTTACCTTTGGGAGATCTCTTTCTTAAAAAACCTGCTAGTAAAAGAAGAAGATCAGATTTTAAGTCCATATGAGTCTTTACCTGATATTCAAATCGGTGGAGCCTCTCAGGTAGTTAAAGAGGGCACAGGCGCGATGACGGCTTATCAAGAGATGATGTATGGTTTGTCTCGAGGCCAACCTGAAATTAAAGAAAATTGGTCAAAACTTCTATTGCAGTATTGCGAGCTTGATACCATGGCTATGGTTATCATTTGGATCCACTGGCGAAAACTGTTTGGATTGAACTGGTAGCATTTTTATCTTACATTTATCCCGGCCCAATTACTTAATTAGCCTGGCTGATTAAGGGGGAGTTTAAACAAAATTTTTATGGATTTTATATGAGTGAAGAAATTCTTTTTAGCATGCATAAAGTTGCTAAAACTGTTCCCCCTGATAAGAAGATAATTAAGGACATCAGCCTCTCTTTCTTTTATGGGGCAAAGATCGGTGTGCTTGGTTTGAATGGGGCAGGTAAGTCCACTCTTTTGAGAATTATTGCTGGAAAAGACAAAGACTTCATCGGCGATCGAAACGTTGATGAAAAGACAACAATTGGATTTTTAGAGCAAGAACCAGAGTTAGATAATTCTAAAACTGTTAAAGAAAATGTTCTTGATGGATTGGGAGATTTAAGTGGTCTTCTAAAAAGATTTGACGAGATTGGAAATGAATTTGCCAATCCAGACATTACTCCTGAAGCAATGGAAGCTCTAATTGATGAGCAAGCAAAAGTTCAGGAAAAAATTGAAGCAGTAAACGGTTGGGAAATAGATCATATCCTAGAAGTCGCGATGGATGCTCTTAGACTTCCAGCTGGTGACCAAGGAGTTGAAAATCTTTCAGGTGGTGAGAGAAGGCGTGTTGCACTTTGTCGATTGTTACTCAGTAAGCCTGATATTTTGTTGTTAGATGAGCCGACAAACCATCTAGATGCTGAATCTGTGCAGTGGTTAGAGCAATATCTAAATGAATATCCAGGAACTGTCATCGCGGTAACTCACGATAGATACTTTTTAGATAACACAGCAGGTTGGATTCTAGAGTTAGATCGTGGACAAGGTATTCCTTGGAAAGGAAACTATTCCTCCTGGCTTGATCAGAAAGAAAAACGGCTTGCAAATGAAGAGAAGCAGGAAAGTGCTCGACGTAAAACATTGCAACGCGAATTAGAGTGGATCAAGATGGCTCCAAGAGCTCGGCATGCTAAAAGCAAAGCTCGTATCAGTTCATATGAACAGCTTCTATCTGAGAATACTCCTGAAAAGATTGCACAGATGGAGATATACATTCCGCCAGGACCACGTCTTGGTGATGATGTAATTCGTGCTTCTGGTATCACCAAATCATATGGAGACAAACTTCTATTTGAAAATCTAAGCTTTGATATTCGTCCTGGAAGTATTGTTGGTATTATCGGTGGTAACGGCGCTGGTAAATCAACACTTTTTAGACTTATTACTGGACAAGAAAAGCCGGATGCAGGTGAGATTAACTTAGGACAGAGTGTTTCGCTTGGTTATGTAGATCAGATGCGTGATGACTTAGATTCTGAGAAGAGTGTTTGGGAAGAGATCTCCGGTGGTAAAGAAGATGTATTACTTGGAAGCAAGGAGGTTAACTCGAGAGCTTACTGCAGTAGATTTAACTTTACCGGTTCTGATCAGCAGAAAAAAGTAGGAGTTCTCTCAGGTGGAGAGCGAAACCGTGTGCATATGGCTAAACTATTAAAGGGTAGTCATAACGTTTTGCTTTTAGACGAACCATCGAACGATCTAGACGTAAATACTTTGCGAGCGTTGGAAGAAGCGCTTTTGAGTTTTGCTGGTTGTGCACTTGTAATCAGCCACGATCGTTGGTTCTTAGATAGAATATGTACACATATCATGGCATTTGAAGGTGATAGTGAAGTAGTTTTAGTGGAAGGGAACTTTCAAGACTATGAAGCTGATAAGAAAAAACGTCTTGGTGATGAAGCGCTTAAACCAAAGCGTATTAAGTATCGTAAGCTTGCAGCCTAATAAGCTAGGCAACGCTATCTCTCCGTAGAACCTTATCTGAATCAGCGTCAGCGTCGCCCCGTACCTCGAAGGTTTGGGGCGACGCCTGGCTGTAGTACCTTGCGGTTGTCATCTCCTCGCTGGAGCTGCTCTGAGTGAGTCGCGCACAGCCATTGCAACCATGCCGTGTATTACGAGCGCTATACAGTACTCGCTCATGTTCGGTTGGTCATTGGCCAAGATCAACCCCATAAAGGGTGCGACGAGTGAGGCCAGGATCACGCAGTATGCCACCTTTCTGCCGATCTGACCCTGAGCGATTGCCATCCAGCGAAAGCCGAGTCCGCTTTGACACACGCCAAGTGCGACTATGTAAAGCCACATGCGCGGAGTTGCGTGAGCTAGGGCGAACAGGTCTACGATCCCGGTTGGTATCAGCATAATGCCGATGTATGCGACGACCGCATTCGCTAGCACAACGCTGCCTGCACGTCTTTCGGGTGGAAAGACATTTTCTTGTGAACGTAGAAACATCGCCAGAAAGAATCCAGCCAGAGCAGCCCAGAGTACACCCAGCTTAGCAGTTAGCGCGAGGCTCTCGAAGAAGGCGACATACGAAGCGACGCCAACTAGAGCAAGCATCGCACTTCTCTCCCAGCCGCTCGGCTTTCGTTTGTCGAAAAGCCATGCGAGTGCGGCGGTGTAAACCGGCCCGCTGCAGGAGTACAGAAACGCGTAGCCGATCGGACCCCACGCCACTCCCCACACGAAGAAGGAGTTGGCCAGAAGGATCCAGAAGGCAGCGATGTAGCTTGCTCGCTTGAAGAGAAACGGGAACACCCTGCGGCTAAGCCACCACTGCACGAGGCAGGCTTGTAGCGCTCTTAGCCAGATGATGGTCACGATTGTGAGTGGCAGAAGACCCTTGACGAGCCCACCACCTGAACCCAGGAACAGCACGATCGCGATCAGGGTCAGCTTCAGTTGCAGACGCGTCATGGTTGAAAACCCTCATGAAAGAGGAGGAGAGATAGCTTCGGCCTTCAAAGTACCCGAGGCGTACTTAAAAGACGAAAGCAGATAAGATCTTATACCCTAGCCACAGATTGAGAGGTCAATCTAACAGCTCAGATGTATCATTAGGGAGTAAAAAATTCAAAAATGCTCTGTTTTTACCGAAATTTGCGAGATTCGCTTAGCATTTTTGCCCATGTTAAAATTGTTTTCTGTGGGGTCTACGATGTCTATAGTTCCAGTTTCTTTCTTTTAATCACGCAACAACATGAATATGAGTAGTTGCTCTTAAAGCGACTAGTTTGTAGCCCCTTATGTTGTATCAGGCTGCAAGCTAGTCCGGTATCTATTTTTACGGGCGTCTTAAGCATATATTTTTCTGTATGTTTACGCCGCCCGTTTCACGGTTCTTTTTCACGAAAGGGGGGCCATTTGATGCGCTTCCACACCCTGATCTTCCTGATCCTGCTCAGCACCCTCAGCGCTTGCGGAGGCGGCGGCGGGGGCAACAACGGCATGGCTCCGCAGCAGACGGAGGTCTTCGTCAGCTTCGTTTCGCAGACGGTCTTCGCCAACAACGTGCTCGCCGTCGAGCTGCGCGAGGTCGATACCAACATGCCGATCTCCGGCGCGAGCTTCGAGGTCTTCAACGACATCGGCGTTTCGGTCGCGCAGTTCCAGTCCGACCTGACCGGTCTCGGGACGGTCGCGCTCTCGCTGCCGCCCGGGGTTTACGAGATCGTCGGATTCGATCCGGTGAGACAGCAGTTCTCGCCGAGCGGGTTCTTCATCGTCCTCGGTTCGACTCCGTGCGAGCTCGGCGTCAGTTTGCCCGAGGGGCAGGACTTCGGCATCGTCGCGCAACCGCTGGTACTCGATCTGATCACCTTCATCAATCAGACGCCGCATACGGGGGGAATCTTCGTGATGACTCTCGATGACGGCAACGGTCCGCCGCTGATCGATTCGGTGACGATCATGCCGGGGTCGCTCCAGGAGGAGTGGATTCCCCCGGTGGAGGGCTTCTGGACGGTTCGTGCGGAGGTCAACCTGCCCTGCGGGTTCAAGACCTCGCTCGAACTGCCGTTCGAGGTCTTGCAGAACTGAGTCCGCTCAGAGCTGCAGGAGGGAATAGCAACGAGGGCCACCGATTCTTACGAATCGTGTGGCCCTCGAGGTTCTTATTTAAGGTAACGATATCGGACTAGTCTATACAGGTCACAACTAATCTACCGGCGCATCTCCCAGCATTTGATACGTTTACAGGAACCTGAATGCTTCCAGGAGCTGCAGGGACAGCGCATCCATATATTACACGCCAGTTTCTTTTACCTTGAGCATTTGGAGTGTTTGCCACAAAGGAGTGGATTGAATTTGGAACTCCACTAGCAAAGCCAGCAACTGAACTAAAATCAAATTGATCGACAGTTGAGTCAACTGGAACAACTGTACCAACAAAATTTGAATTCGTTCCATTAATGAATTGGCCGGTATTAATTAACTGATGACCAGATGAAAAGCAGAGAGTTTTGTTTTGTAAGGTTACATCATCAATAATTAAGTTTGACGCATCGGCTACACCGAAAACAAATGTCTCTAAACTATTTGTATTGACGCCACCAGCAGGCCCTTGTGGACCCTGAGGTCCCTGTACACCAGTATTTCCAGTAGGGCCCTGTGGTCCAACTGGGCCCTGTGGTCCAACTGGTCCTTGTGGTCCTGTCGGTCCTTGAGGGCCTTGTGGCCCCTGAGGCCCGATGATGCCACTAATATCACCAAGGGCAGTTATCTGACTTGATAGACCAGCAATTTGGCCGTTGATGCTTGCATACTGCAAATTTAGAGAATTTATAGTCTTATTGTTTTTCTGACTGCGCTTGCTTATGCGTTTAACTTTGTTGGCAAGTGCTCTAAATGTCTGCTTAGAAACCTGTGCTTCTGCTACGTGCGTTTGTACTAGTAGGGATAAAATACACAGGGTGGTTGATATGAACTTCATGGCGGTACCTCGTTAACTGCTTGATAACTCTAGAGTCACCACCTAACCAGTAGGGATAATAGCTCTGATACTATCGATAATCAAATTTTAAGAAAAATGCTTGAGCAACGCCGCCTTAACTAATCCGTCGCGAAAAAGGGTTACATGGTTCTGCTTGGTATAGATAGTTTCATTGCTGAAGTTCTGCTTTAAGGATTCAGGCAGCTCTGCGGATCTTGCTGTTACTACTATATCTCCATCAAGTTTTGCCTCTTCATGCTCTGAAAAGGTTCTAAAGCGTAACTTACGTTTTTCTTCATTCCATTGAGCAATATTTTGTGTTTTTAGGCCAATTCCAACGATGTTTAAGATCTTTATAAATTTACCTGGAGCCACATTGGAACTACTATTTCTGAGTGCATGATATTCAGATGCTCTATTTAGATAGAATTTTGTAAATTCAAACTTAGCAGCTTCATGGCTATAATTTGAAAATAGTCCCCATTTGTTCTTGTGCCAGTTTGAAACATCGTAGATGTCGATTTTTTGATCTTGTTGATTCAGTACTGATAGCTGCTCTGTTGTTGGCAATAAATAGTAACTAGTTAGAAATGAGGAGTAGGCTTCGGCATTTAAAAGTGAGCTATTTATTCCAGTTAAAAGTCCCCATTGCATATCATCGAAGATCTCTAAGCTTCCTTGAAATGGGGTTCCTGCAAAAACAACTGAATCAATATTTTTCAAACCATACCAATTTTCTTGTGCATCGCTTGGATCTTGAAGGCCATAGCGTAAGTAGTGAGTAGTAAGCATGCCACCCATGCTATGAGCAATTATAGAGATTGATTTTACTCCACTCGCTCTTAAATCAAGAATGGTTTGATCTAGTCTCTTTAGTGTATCAATAAAATCGACTCGCCAATCATAGCTAAACTCTACGATTGAATATTGAGGAAGTTTTTTCTTTAGGAATGAGAGGATGCTTTTATAAACACGTTGAGAGTAGAGAAAAGGTACGATTGGTACCTCATGAATTACGCCAGCATCAGTTAGCTCCTCGTTTCTTATGCCTATATCTTCATTTGGTAAGGCGAGGGAGGTTGTTCCAAAAATGGCTTGCTCAGCAGTAACCCAGCGCTTATAGCCATGTTGATTAGCTAAAAAGCTGCCCTTAAACCCAGGTATAAAAATAATCGCTTTTGTTTTAGTTGGCATAAAAGCTTCTTGTTGATTAGAGATGCTACAGCTCGATAGACATAACGCTAATAAAGCTAGGAAAAGTTGTCTAGATAAATGCTTCATAAAAGCATTATAAGAGGATGGTTAATCTCAGATAAAGACAATATTCCTTATCAACTAACTTATTCAGTCTCGGACAGTCTTGGGGGGGAGCGGCGTTGAGCCAGCGTCCCCCCCTCGACCTCGTTTACCCACCGACGAGAGGGAACCCTTGCTCAAGGTGGGTGTGTGTAGGAAGGCCCGTCGCCACGTCCGCTCGCATCAATTCCTACAACACGCCTCTTCGAGAGAGGCACCGATACCCAAACTAGTCGTTCGCCCGCCTTGAAGGGGTGACTAGGGGCATTATCCGCAGCGTTTCAGCTTTGCAGATATCCCAGCTGCCTGGGATTTTTATTGCCGGAAGGAGTGCTCGCAACTCGACTTCCGACAGAGCAGCTACAGTTCCGACCATCACGGTTACAACCCCGAGCTGAAGCCCGTGACGTCAGGGATGGGCATGTAGCATGGGCTCGCCAGCAGACATGAATGGCCTAGTCACATTATTAAAAATAGGACTAAGCCATCCATGCTGCCTAGATGCAGAAAAGCTGAAACTATTAAGACTGAATTACCAAACAACACACATTAAAAACCGTTAGGGGCTATTCAAACAATGCCTCCTTAGGTCTTTATCTGAGATTCGGTGATTCTAGATTTCTTTATCGCTTAAATCAAATGATTTGGATTTTTTTGTGTTGAGGTCTATTTCGAATACTTTTTCAGTGAGGATCTGACGCTTAAAATGCTTTAAGTGGCTGACATTTGTCTTGTTTTCTTTCTCTGTGGGCTTTAAGTGCGCATTCAAAGCACCTGTTGCTAGTATATATTCGACGCTACGTTGTACGAACATTTTCCTCACCTCCACATAATTTTTCTAAAAAGACCAACTCCGGAAGAGTGCTTCCGACTACATTGTTCACTGATAATAGCAGATTGAGAAGTTACGAGTCAGCAAAAAAGTGCAAAAAACGGCTAATTCTCGAAGAAATCTAATAAAAATGTAACAAAACCATCTAATAGTATTACTATCATTCATGGTTCGTGATGGTCACATTTTAATAAAGACACGAATCTAAACTAAACTGCATAACCTGATGAAGTAAGAATTTTGTGTTGGTGGAGACCGATGACACCTGGTTTAGATCCAGAACGTGTAGTTCCTATTCCTTATCATGACGAGACTGATCTCGAACTTGTTCAGTCTGCTTTTGCAGAAAGAGGAGCCGTTTGCTTCCAAAGAGGCTCTGCTCTTTTATCTGACGAGCAATTTGTAGCTCTAGAAGCTCTTATAAATCAGGTTAGATGCGATCCTAATTACGATAAAGGTTTTTCTACCTCAGGTCATAGTTTATATGTCTATCCTATTATCACTGACAAAGCTGGTGAAAGACCGAGAGTACTTCACTCTAATGCTTCAGAAATTAGTGCAATTGTTGGAAGCGAAGAGTTTACGGCGATGTTAGCGCAAGCCAGGGGTATCGATGAAAAGTTATATCTAAGGCGGGCACAGGTTCATTTGATGAAGCGAGGAGATTTTTTATCTGATCATGTAGATACCATTGCTAATCCGGATTACAGAGTTGCGGTCTCCATAGTTTTTGATAAGCCTCATGCCGGAGGAACTTTTAGGGTCTATCAGGGAGAGTTCAAAGAGGATTGGGATGATTACGCACCAAGTCCCGGTGAACCACTCTTAGTAGATGCTAAATGGATTCATGGCATACAAAAGGTTAGAGATGGAGTTCGTTTAGCCTTAGTCCTTTTTTATGCTAATAATCTTGAAGAAAATCCTTCATATGGACCATTTGCAGCAGCGATAAGATATGCTTCTATGGAAGAAGAGCTTAATAAATAGTTAGTGATTTCTGTGAACGATCTAAGAATCTACTCAAGAGAAGATCTTCTCTCTTATGTACAAATTCGGAAAGGGGAAACTAAGTTAGGTGAACTTTTACCAATTGTAATAGATCAGAATTCTTTCAAACACCTTGCCTATCAGGGTGTAAAGTATGCGATTGTAGGAATTCCAGAAGACATCGGACCTCGTGCCAATAGAGGACGTTGCGGCGCAAGTGAGGCCTGGAACTCTTTTTTACAATATTTTCTAAACGTGCAGGTAAATAGCTATATCGATCCAGGCGTGATGGTAGTTCTAGGCGAGGTAGAGTTATCTGATCTAATGAAAGAATCAGAGAGTTTAGATAATTCGCTTGAAGGGGATTTGGTAAAATTGCGTGAGCTTTGCTCTAGAATCGATCAACGGGTTGAGCCACTTGTCGAAGCTATAAGTAGTTCTGGTATTATTCCAATAGTAATTGGTGGAGGACATAATAACGTTTATCCAATCCAAGTTGGTGTATCCAAAGCATTAAAGCTTGCAGGCAAAACAGGAAAGATTGCTTGCATTAACTATGACCCTCACGCTGATCTAAGAGAGATGGAGGGGAGGCATAGTGGAAATGGTTTTACCTACTCATTGAATGACAATATTTTAGAGTCTTATTTTATCTTAGGTCTTCAAACTCATAGTAATTCAAAGATTGCCTTTGAGCGAATTAAGAGCTCAGGTTTTGACTTCGTTACTTACGAAGATATCTTTGTAAAAAGAAAGCTTACTTTCGAGAAGGCTGTAAAGCGTGCTATCGATTACGCTAAAAAAAGTAATCTTCCAGTTGGTGTTGATCTGGATCTAGATGGCATAGCATATCTACCTGTTAGCAGTGAAACCCCTAATGGGATTTCAAGTGAGGATGCCGCATACTTTATAGCTAAGTGTAAGTCTGAGATCTCAGATATTGCTTATCTACACATCCCAGAAGGGGCTCCCTCACATGCAGCGAGCCAAGTAGTTGGAGATCGCTATGTTGGCCGAACGATAGTAAACCAAGTCCTTGCCTTTGTTTCGTAACCACCTGTAATTATTGGGTTAGTATTCCATCACCAAAAGTGTGGTATTTGCACATTATAGTGGCATGTTTATTGCGATACTTTCTGTTTGTGTCGAAAAAGTGCAATTTACCCTTTTTCTGGCATGGGCTTTGCTCAGAATTGTTAGCAGAGGGAAGTGGGTAGCGCGTCAGAACAGATTCAGATTGCCAACCTATTGTGAGTTTTAGAGTTTTTATTCTGAATTTGGTTTCTCTGCGAAATTCGTATGAGCAGCTTTGCATACTAGCCGTTCAAGCTTGTTATGTACTTGTAGTATTAAGTTGTTTGAGGTTTTCACTGAATGAAGTTTGCTCAGTGGTTGGTAGTCACTCTATATCTCATTTTTAATGCAGCGCTTTGTCGTGCTCTTCCCCAGAAGTATCAGGATCTGTATCCCGTTAATATTCGTCAGGTACAGGTGGATGAGTTAAATCAGATGCTCTTTAGTAGCTCATCATTAAATCGACAAAATAGATTCTGCTTAGGTCCAAATGCATTTTTTGTTTACAAAAATGGTAAAGATCTCACCTCAAGAGTGATTCTCTATACAGACAGTCAGGGTTTACTTAAGACTAAAAAGCTCAGACGTCTTGCTAGTCGATTCCGTGGCCCAGTTAAGCGACTCTTTAAGAGAAAGACAAAGGCATTTAGGACACTTTCAGTTATTACGACTGCCGCCAAGGTGTGCGAAGAGCAGCATAATCAACCAAGTCCCCCAGGTGGAGATGATCCAGATGTTAATCCAGATCCTGTAGATCCAAATCCTCCCGGAAATATACCAGATCCTCAAGTAAGGATTACTAGCTTTTCAATTATAAATGCAGAAAGCGGAGTTCCAGTTCCAGGCTTTGATCCTGTGCAGGGATCAGTTGTTGATTTTCCGCTTACTGATCATCCGATTGATTTTGTAGTAAATACTGTTAATGCCAAGAGCGCTTGGTTTGCAGTTAATGGGATAGTTTTACCAGCTGCTGCAAACAATTTTCGACTTGTTGGAGGAGGTGGAGTTCTGCCTGCTTTAGGCACTTTTGTAATTCATGCAGCAGCTTTTAGTCTCTATGATGGAAAAGGATTGGCAAGCCCCGTTGCATCTATAACAGTTAATGGAATCCTTCAATCAAGTTCACCGAGTACTCCAGGCTCTAATGGCAATGGTACTTTGCCAACTGCTACGCCTACACCAACTCCAACTCCAACTCCAACAGTAACGCCTAATCCAACACCACCACCATTACCGACGCCTATACCTTCAAGTGGCGCCGGTACACCGGAAATTTCAATTGTAGCACCAGCTAACAATGTAAGTGTAAACTGTAAAGTCTTAGTCCGAGCTCATGCTGAAGATGATTTAGGTATTACTAATGTTGAGTTTCTGGTTGATGGTACATCTACCGGAGTAATTGACACTCAAGCCCCATATAGTTTTACCTTTAACTCTCCTCAATTTGGGAATGGCTTACATAGTATCACTGCACGAGCAAGCGATAGCAACAATAATCAAGCAATCGATACAGTTGTTGTTAATGTCGATAGCTCTAGATCGTGTTCTCAAATTCAGACACCATCTGCCAGTGGTTCATTGCAATTTTTGAGTCCTGATGATGATTTTACGATTACAGAAGGAGACGTACTTCGTATTGATCTGAGTGCATATAACCCTGACGATAGTGTTGTAAGTTACCAGGTCCAGATGAACTCAGGCTCAGGCTGGCAAAACGTTGGTAGTTCATTAGGTGGGCTTCCACGTTCAGAGTTTGATTCAAATAAGCGGGTTTTAAGAATAGTTTCTGGCCTTGGAGATGCAGGTAATGTCCAGTACAAGCTAATTGCTTCTAGAGCAGGATCAAATCCAGATTCTGTACAGGTGATAAGAAATGTTCAGATCCTTCAAAGAACACTTTCTGACGGTCCAATCATACGAATCAAGATACCATACACACCAACTTATTTATCCTCAAAGGACTTGATTGAAAGGGAGGAGGGAATAAGTTTTGGTTTGTATGTTGAAGTAGAAGATATAGGAGGAGGAATCGCTTCTGTAAGTGGTTTCCCAACAGGTCCCATTACAACACCAAGTTGGACTGTCCCAGGAAACAATGTGAATTCCTGGGAAAGTCCATTTTACTTAAATTCACAGAAGTACCAGTGGCCATCTACTTACACTGGCGAACATGATGCTGGTCGTTATAGCGCCACTGTTGTAGCTGTTGATACAAATGGAAATCAATCGCAACTAAAAATACCAGTATCAATTACACAAGATTTAAGTGTAACTGAGCATATCTACATGGTTCCTAACATTGTTGGGCAGGGGAACCTGCAACCACATGGCAAAAACTACCCTGCACCAATGAAAACAGTTTCCGGAGTTGTCAATTTACAAACTGAATTTCGTCAGAAAGATGGTCCGTTAGCATATTTATATCCTGGAGTAGATATTCCTTCTGATATCAAGGTTCGCTACAGGATAAATGATATTCCAATTAGTCCACCCGTTTCTTATAGTACACCATTTGCTTTTGATACTGCGAATTTTACTTTGCCTGGACAGGCTTATCATGATGGAAACTACGGTATTAACATAGAGTTTGTTAGTTCAAACGATAAAGAGTTTGAGCATCGATTTCAGACCTTAGTTTATTCACTCTACTTCAATAATCAAAACACTGCATCGAGTGCTATGTATACGCCAGGAAAGATAACTGTCTTTCCACCACGCTATATCTCTCAGGTATGGTCAAATCGTTTTGACCAATTTGATTATACTGGCATACTAAAAGCTTTCCCAAATACTCCGTATCCAATTCCGTATGTGAACTCACCTGTGCCGGTATCAAGTTCTGAAAGAAATAGTCTTTTGAATTTAAGCCAGTGGTGGGTGACACCAATTTTACATCCTAGCTCTGGGCTATATCAGCTTGAACCTCATATTTACAGAACTCTTGATAATACAGTTCAAGCCTTAGGTATGAGTACAAATAGAACTGGCGCTACGAGCGAAGATGCTGAGCTTGCTAACTATAGGAGAGATTGGTGGTGCGGACCCCCATTAAATGCATCTGTTTCTCCATACTCTACGTTCATTCCAAACCCTGTTGGTACCGGTTATTATGGAGTCGATATTAGTGGGCGTGTATTTGCACTCCGTGCAGATGGCAGTATGAGAACAGGTGCAGGAATTGTTAACAATACTTATGACACAGTTCCACCGTATCATTTTGACGATCAGTCAATTGATATTTGGCAATCAATCATTCCGCAAGATAAAGATCTGCGTGGAGACTTTACTGTAGGAAGTAATCCATTAGCGTATTTTAATCAGCCAAACGATCTAGCATTTGATCCATTTAATCCTAACTTCTTATACATTGCAGACACATATAACCATGTAATTCGAGTTATTGATTTCACTGGATGTGATTTAAATGGTGATATCCAGTACTGTAATCCTATAGTTGGTGTTTATGCTGGTGATCCGAATGGACACCTTGGAAATCCATCGATCGGAGTAGGGCAATCTGGATATGTTGATGGTAGCTTAGCAGTAGCAAAATTCAATCAACCGTACTCAATTGTATTCGATGATGTAACTGGAGATCTGTACGTTGCTGATCGTGGAAATAACGCAATTCGAAAGATCTCTCCCGCAGGTCAGGTATCCACAATTGCAGGAGGATCCGTTGGCCCAGCCTTGCCACCTGAAACACAAGCACAATCTGCATGGAATGTGACAAATGTAACTGGTGGGCAAGTTTGGTCAAACTCAGTTCTTGCAACTAAGTCAATTTCTCAATCCCCAATTTATTCACCCCAATCGATTCGACTTGATTCACAAGGAAATCCTGTTTTTGTATCGGATAAGACCCGTGCCGTTCGAAGAGTAAACCTAAGCACTGGCCAAGTAGAGTTGCATGGGAGGATACTAGGTGATGCATGGGATACCTGGGTCTGGTTAGATGTTGATAGACATGGAAATGTGGGGCCGGTTGATGATGTCATCGTAGTTGGTTCTCAAGGATACAATCAACATCCGATGAATAGAATTGCTCTTGATGGCACACGTCCACAAACATTCCTTTTGAGTGGAGGAGAGCGTTATCCAAGTGGTCGAGCAAACATGACAAGACAGGATCCTGGTCATTATACCTGGGGAATAGTCATTGATGATACTGAAGCACGCTTCTTAATCACAGGTTTTGGTAACCAAGGACCAAATGAATATCGGCGTTATAACTCTAGTGTAGATGTCGTTCAGAATGATGGTGCACTTTGGAATCAAGCTCAGTATATAATGCAAGAGGGAACTTCTCCTGCATTTCCAAAATATTTAGATCTAAGACCATCAATTGCAGCATTACATGGTCTAGTTGGCCAACATCGTTTAGGTGATGGAGTGCTCTCCTTTAACGATCTAGCAAATATGACAGATAGTCAGATTGAAAATATTGTCAGGTATCAAGGCATAGGCGGCTCAGTGCCAAGACCTGAGATTAGTGGAAGAGACCTGCGAGCTCTGATCTATTACATACGCAGAAATTCGCAATCGTTTAACTTAGGCTTTTCATATCCAGCTTTACCAACAGATCAAAAAGATCCTGAAATTGATGATTTAGTAATTTACAAGCAAGCAGCTGGATCAGGTTATGATAATTACGAAGTTACCTTTAGAACTTTAGAGCCAACTATATGTGTTGCTACAATCAGTAGGAAAGGTTTCGAGCATCTAAAAGCACGGCTTTATGATCTTGAGACAAGTGAAGATACAATGCATTCGATTGCTCTACCTTATGTCGATCAAAATGATCACTACATTAAGATCACATGCAAAGATGAAGCGGGTAATAGCATCAATTTGGATCTATAAAAAAAGGGTGAGTAGTTCATCGTCTACCCACCCTAGTGGCGTTTCTTATGGAATGAGACAAGGATTGTTTTGAATCAATCCTAATTATTGAAGCAAAAAACTAAAAATAAGAACGTATCAAGTTCGCTTTCCTAAGAAGGAATACGTCTTGAGTTTGTTGAGGTTACTATCAAAAAGTTAAATTATTGTTAGCTGCAAAAAATCTATTTATTTCAGTACTTAAGGCGCAAAACGACGTAATATTTAGTTCGAAATCAAGGTTAGAGTGATTTAATATCCAACAAATCAGGTGAAACACTACTTGTTCAAATTACTAAGCATAATTTAAACTTCTTAAACTAATTTGATTAAGGGAGTTTTGATGAGACTAATCAGTTTGTTCATTCTATCCACATTAATTGCTTGCGGTGGTGGGGCTGGTTCTACAGGGCTTGATTCCACTTCAAGTAGCTCTGCAAGTGATCCAATTGTTGAGAAGGTTGTAACTCGGGACTATTTTGGAACGGATGGTAATCTATATAAGCCAGTTAGCGACCTAACAGCTTCTGGAGCCGGAAATATGGTAGTTTTATTCAGTGCTAAGTATACTGAACAGTTTGATAGCTGTAGGGTTTCAAAGGATGATGGAACAACTGCAGATCTAATTTGTATTAACGATCAGGAGTGGACACATATTCCGTTTAGTTGTTTTGCTAACGGAAATCGTCAAACATGGAGAGCGAACTTTAAGTGTTCGTCAGTAGGAGAGGTCGTTGTGACATGCCTATTGGGTACAGACGAATATGTTTTTGAAGCTCCAAATGGTCAAACTGGTAATGTTTGTACTAGATTCGGATAGAGTCTTTTTGCAAAATAGCAAGCACTTGCTGTAGGATTACGTAGTTATTTCAATAGCTTATATTTCTATTCGTTTAGAACATTCAAAACCCTCTCTGCATCTAAATCGTGATGGGGAGCGAACAAGAGCAAACAGCAATTATTCACCTCTCTTATTGTTTGCGACGTGCCTGGGACAGACGAATTTCACAAGATTATCGCTTTTGGATGAGTGATGGTTTTGAGAATGACAATGCGATGTTCGAGACAGGTAAGAGAGATTTTGAATATCTTACAGAAGGACTTGCCTTAGCCGAGTTCAAGGGGAAGTGTGCCTTGGAGATAGGTTGTGGAGTCGGTCGTTTGCTGCAGCAAAGCAAAAACATCTTTGAATCGGTTATCGCGGTAGATATCTCTAACAATGCAATTAACAAAGCCCACCAACTGCTATCAGATACTTCTAATGTTTATTTCATTAAGAATGATGGATATCAACTAGAAGATGTTAGTGACAATTCAGTTGATTTTGTCTATTCCTTTGCAACACTGAGCCACATCTCTTCGCGTATGTTTGCTGGATATCTGATGGAGATCTGTAGAGTCATAAAAGAAAACGGCATCTGTCGATTGCAATTGTACTTGGGCACCGAATCAGAAACTGTTGAGGCTGATAGTTTAGCCATTCGCTGCTATGACCAAGGATGCTTGAAAAGAGCAGTTAGACTTGCAGGACTTAAAGTTACGGATGTTCAGCGTTTTGAGTTAGCTGAAACTATCGTTACCCCTCAAGGTGAACAGATTCCATCAATCGTGACTTTGCGTCGACAGCGCGAACCACTTGCAGACAGAGAGGAAATTGCTGCACATTTAAGATTTCATCCTGAAATTCAGGTAGCTGCAGCTTGGGATGATGCTCCACTTGAATGCCAATTAATGATGTCACTTGGCTCTAGATTAATTCAGGAAGGTAACCTTCATTCTGCGCTTCAGACCTATGAGAAGATTATTAATTTCTATGGACAGTATGCACGTGATGCGGAGCGAATAATCTTTGCGCTTAGAAAATCATTGCAAAAGTAATTGCTTAGTCGATTACAGCGTAATACTTGATCGTTTTGCTCAAGTAACTACCTAGAAAAACTCAAAAATATTGTCGATCTGCTATTTACCTTCGGCAAACTCGTGGTTATTACATAGTTGCATGTTTCTTTAATTGAAAATGGAGTAGGCAATGAAGAAGATATTTTTCTCACTAGTTGGGATCGTAGTCGCCTCAATAGTTTTGAGCTCGCCAGAAGCTAAAGCTGATAGGATCGATGATATGATTTCACCTATTACAAATCCTGTAAACTTTGAAGATCCAAGACCTAATACAGAAGCACGTGCGATATTTCTACACCATGAAATAAGTGATGATTTCATTACTACTGGTGGTGATGTTCGCATTTATGCTTTACAGCTTAGGTATGCAGTAAATGAGGATTTAGCGATTATAGCCACAAAAGATGGTTACGTTGATCTTAATCCTGATGCCGTTCTGTCTGATGAGTCTGGCTTTGGTAATATTACTGCTGGTGTGAAATATGTGGTACACCGTGACTCTGAAGAGGGAGAGATTGCAACAGTTGGCTTTAGATACGAAATTCCTGTTGGGGACGATGATGTTTTCCAAGGAGAAGGTG
Organism: Deltaproteobacteria bacterium; assembly: GCA_020635175.1. Taxonomy (GTDB): domain Bacteria; phylum Bdellovibrionota_C; class UBA2361; order UBA2361; family J135; genus JACKAH01. Next base: position 13,518 of record JACKAH010000016.1, on the reverse strand, counting down.
ATGGGTTTGTAAACCCATTTCTAAGTGGAGCAGTTGCTATCGGTGATTTTAACTTGATGGCTGGAGCAGGTGCTAGATTGCCTCTAGATAGCGCCGATAGTGCTCTATTAGATGTTGATCTTCACCTCAGCAGAAACTTCAATGGATTTTATCCAGTACTTGAGTTGGGTCTAGTGCATGTAATTGATGCAGGTACTAGATTAGGTATCGCGGATGAAGGTGCGGATTACTTCCAGTTTGGAGCATCTGCGTCTGATGGAAAAACGCTTGTTACAGGAGCTGTTGGCGCGAGATATCGTTTCTCAGATGCTCTTGATGCAGGTATCGCTTATCAACATCCATTAACTGATGGTGCTGGTTCAAACCTTTTTGATTGGAGAGTAACAACTGACTTAATCTGGTCTTTTGATCTCTAATTCATATCCTAATGCGCAATACAGGTTTTGTAGGACCTGTGTTGCGCTAGTCTTGCTTCTTCTTAGCCTTTGACTTTTCAGCAAATCTAGCAATAGCAGTTGAATTTATTCTTGGATTCTTTAGCTTTAACGCTGGCTGATTCTCTAATAGAGAACTAACAGGTCGACAATTTTTCTCTGTGCAATTCTCGTTTCCACAGCAATCTACCTGTTCAACTTCTTCGACTTGTGACAATGCTTTTCTTTCGCCGTCTTTCACTTTGTATTCTCACCAGAGATTATTAGATGAATGTAATATCGGTAGAGATTACCTCAAGGTAAAGCAGGATATTTGAGTAATACCCTTAGGTGAGTAGAAGTACGAAAAATTGCTAGTACTAAGCCTAGATCTGTTTTAAGTGCTCTAAGCGTTTACGTTTCTTCCTTTCGCTGCGGCACTCAGATAGTCTGTCTTCTAAGTAACCTTCTATTCGCATTACATGCTGTCTAATTTCGTGTCGTTGAGACACAAGTAGGTTTGGGTTCGGATCCATCTCTAGCAGACTTTCCCAAAACTCTTCCTCTGAAACATCGCTGTCTAATTCCAGTAGTTGGGTTTCGGCTAAAATGCCATCATTTCTTTGCTCTTCTTCAAAGCCCCTAAGTATTTTCTTGACCATAGTTTGTCCTCGCATCGTAAACTAATAAACATTCGGACAAACGCGTAATCTCAATTTTCGTGGGTGCTTGTGAATTTATATTCCATATGCACCGCAATAATTTCAACAGCTTTTATCTGTCGGCAATCCGCTAACTATTTAAAATTCCGCACTTTTTTGTCTAAAAGTGTATTCGCTATGAGCAGACTGCTTGCTCAAAAAACCCGATAATTTAAGTGCAGCAATTAGTATGCCGCGGGCATCTAAAAGATCGGAGTTATTTAAGATATAGCAAGGTATAGTTGATGAAATTTGGCGCATGTTACTGCTTATACGATGACCATGAGTACTTGGATCTTTCATTGCAGTGCGTCGAAAAATATCTTGATAAGGTTATTTTTCTGATAAGTAACATCCCTTGGAATGGGAAAAAAAGCGATAACTCTAAAACAATCGAACATGTAAAAAAACTTTGCGCTAGAAATCCTAAGTTCGAGCTTCATTTTGGAGATTGGGATAATGAGGTTGTTCAAAGAAACTACGGGTTGGAACTATTTTATAAAGAAGGTATCGATTATTATTTTCTCATAGATACAGATGAGCTTTATCATCAGCATGAATTTGAACGTATAATTCAATTTATTAAGATTTGTCCGCAATTTTCAGCATTTCATATTGAATGGAACACATATTGGAGTAAGGATTATTTCAAGATTTGGCCTAGAGAAGGTTATCGCCCAGTAATTTGTGTAAAAACAGATAGCTTTCAGTTTAATGCGATTCGACATGGTACCACTGCAGTCAAGAGAACAGAGCAGGGAATAATAGAGACTGATGGGGAATACAATGGTGTGATTATACCACCAGAAGTGGGGATTTGTTATCATCTCTCATACGCCAGAGATGATCAGTACATGCAGCGAAAACTTGAGACGAATTCGCATGCTCCTGAGTTTATACAAAACTGGTATGAAAACATCTGGAAACGTTGGACGCCTCAGATGCAGAACCTTCATCCTGTTACCCCTGAACAATACCAACAGGCAGTTCCTGAGGACCTAGCTGCTTTACCGTTACCGTTGCAGCACTTTATAGTATCTGAAAAATCAAATAGTTAAGAAATTAGAGCCCTTTCATTAAGCTGACTCGGATCTCTCACGATCTTTATAGGTGAAATTGTGAGTTTAGATAGAGGTCCAGTTTATGGGAGTTGGTGTGCGTGGTCTTGCGCTGCTTTGGTTTGTAATCATCTTTTTATGTGCTCTGCGAGCGCACGCAGATCTAAATACAAATCTTATACGTGTAACCGATCTTCAGATTTTTGATAATCCATTAAATAGCGAAGAAGCCAGCCTAGTAATTGATACAACTCAGGGGGTCTGCGAAGAGGACCAAGATGAGCCTTTTGCCTCGATTACTACGGCATCGCTGACTATTAGAAACAATACAAGTACAGCAATTTCTGTTAAGAAACTAAAGTTTGTCTTGAAACAATCAGGCTCAGTACTATATCGATTTAAGGGTGCTGCATATGGTGAAACTAGAATCGAGCCGGGGAATGAAGGGGTTATTCAGACGCTGATAGCTTATTCAACCAGCGGTGGAAAACGGTTTAATGATGGCGCCACTGAGCTTCCTGATGGCTACGTTAAGGGAAAATTCGTTGTAGATTTCGTATCTGCACGGGGAGATAAGGTTAGGCTCAGAAGACCAAATTCATTTCACTTCTTTGATGTCAATAACTGTAGTAATTAGGGTTTCTTAGCTTCAAGCTAATTGAATTTATTCATTAAATCCTTCTGTTTCATACGTCAAGTTTAGTTTTAAAACTGCCGATTTCTGTAATTGGTATAATCTATTTAATTACCACATTATATTGAGAGATTGAGGGGAATAGGTTTTGTGGTTCGCGTACTAATTGTTGATGGAGACAATAATAGTCGTATTCGCTTGAAACAGGCTGCCACTAAAGCTGCGCCTAGAGCTGAGATCATCTCTGTAGATTCATGTTCTCTTGGATTAAAAGAGATAGGAGAAAAAAGCCATTTTCAGTATATCTTTTTGTCAAGCTCACTTGATCACGAAAAAATTAAAGACTTCTTAAAAGAAGCAAAAGAAAAACAGGGTAAGAAAGTTTTCTCTTCGGTTCTTGTAATACAAGGTAAAGATAACGACAGATCATTTATTGCTCAAAGCTATCTAAATGGTTTTAATGGCATCTTGTGCTCTCCTTATTCAATCTCAGATATCTCTGAACTAGTTAAGGTAGTGGCACTTAACAAGGCAACTGGAAAAGGTCCTGAAGAACGTTCTGCTGCAGGGTTTCTTTTAGATGGAGCGCTTTCTCTGATTGATGAGATAGCACTCAAGATGGCTCTCGAGAAACCAACAGGTAAGGAACGTAAGCGCTTAATTGAAACTGCTCAGACACTAAGTTCTCTGTGTGAATCTCTTGATGAAGAGTATTATAAGCTAGCTGTTAGAAAGCTTGAGAGAGTTCCGGCACCAAAAGATGTCATCGGCAAAAAACGCAAGAAAGCAGAAGAGGAAAAAGTCGATCAGACAAAGGACGAAAGCAAGAAGTCCAAGATTACTTATACTACCAAAAAGAATTTCTAATCGAGGGTCTCAGTACTTTTGCTACTGTTAAACTTTAGCTAGTATACATATATGGCTTAAAGTTAAGTGATTGTATCTATGAACCTCTCAGAGAAAATCCAAGGTAAAAGTTTTATTACGAACTTCATCTCATTGCTGATCGTTGGGGTGGGTTTTGTCTCTCCATACTATCCTGATCAGATATTAAACATTGGTCTATTTGCTTTAAGTGGCGCAATTACAAATTGGCTTGCTGTTTATATGTTATTTGAAAAAGTTCCATTTCTATATGGTTCTGGAGTTGTGCCTAATCGCTTTGAGGAGTTTAAGTCAGGTATTCGACATCTGGTGATGAATCAGTTTTTTACTAAAGAAAACCTGGAACGATTTTTAAAGGATAGTACTTCCGGTCAACCCCTACATAAATTAACTGAGCTCGTAGATTTTCAAAAAGCCTTTAAGGGGCTAATTGATGTTGTTAAAAGTTCACCTTTAGGTGGAATGCTTGCCATGTTTGGAGGTGAGGATGCGCTTTCACCACTAAAGGAGCCTTTCATAAAAAAAATGAGAGAGTTTATCGATGATGTTACTCAATCTGAGGGCTTTAGAGCTAAGATTGCTAGCTCGCTGGGAGGGGGAGATTTAACTGATAAACTTTTAGTGCAAATTGAAGAGATCGTAAGTCGAAGACTAGATGAATTAACTCCTCAAATGGTCAAAGAGCTTGTGCAGGAGATGATCCACAAACACCTCGGGTGGCTTGTCGTGTGGGGCGGAGTCTTTGGCGGTTTTATTGGTCTATTGGCAAGCTTTCTCTAGGATTTTAGGAAAAATCCAGCATTAGCGAGTTGTTCAATAATTTTTGTCTCTGCATCTTTTAAAAAGTCTCCAGAGAGCGTTTTCTCAGGATGATGGAAAGTCGTCCTAACAGTAACGGCATTATCCTCTGCGCTGAGATCAAAGCAGGTAACAATTTTAACATCAACAATCTCTTTGATTCCGATAGCTCTTACCAGATCTATTAATCTCTGAACTTCGTCACGTTTGCCTGTTAAAACAGTACAGTCAAAAGACGCTGAAGGATATTTTGAGATGGGGGTAAATTTGAGCTTATCTTTAAGACTTGCAGAAACAAAATCTGTTACATCTAGTAAGCAAATCGAAGCATAGCCTTTAATCTTGTATGCTTGAAGTAGTGAGGGGTGAAGTGACAGCACAGCACCTTGGTTTTTGCCCATTAACTTTATGTGTTGGTATTCAATTGGATGAGCACCAGGCCACTCAACTGGGACTACAGGATTGCTCAGCTTGGCTGAGTGCATCAAAAGAGCCGCAGGCATGTTGCAGAACTGCAAAAAGTTCTCAGTAATATTTACCGTCTCAATGTATTGATTTTTATCTCTACTATATAGCACGAGTGCCAAATGAGTTCTTTCTTCTGAGAAATTTTTATCTTTTGGTAAATATGCTCTGCCAATCTCGAACATTCTAAATGATTGGTACTGTTTTTGGTTAAGTGCAATTGCCTCTAACATTGAGGGTAACATAGAGGGGCGCATTAATTCAGAATCAGAGCTAAGCGCGTTCTTGAGCTTTAAGCATTGATCAGAATTTGGCCATGCAGCTTTAGTAAGTGCTTTCTCACTTGTTAAAGGATAGGTAAATACCTCAAGGGCATGCGCTCGCATTACCATAAAATCTTGAACTTTACGAAAGAGCTGCTTTTCCTTTGAAAGCCTAGTTGGAGCAAGTTCAACTCTTGGTGATTTTGGCTCAATGTTATCGTACCCGATGAAACGTCCGACCTCCTCGATTAAATCTACTTCCATCTCTACATCTTTTGTGGCGCGATAAGATGGGACGACAACGCTTAGCTTGTCTCCATTAGGGGTGGTTTTAAATCCAATACTCTCAAGGGTCGTGCAGATCTGTTCCTTGTTGACTTCAACTCCAAGCAGCTCTGAAAATGCAGCAACTTCAGTTTCTATCGTCAAAGCCTTAGTCTGACTTAGATCTGGGCCATCATACTGTAGCTTGCCTACAACTTTAGCATCTGGACAGAGTTTCAGTACGAGTTCAGCTGCTCTAAGTACCGCCTTGTCAGTTTGTAGCGTATCTAAAGATTTTTCAAACCTCTGAGAAGAATCCGTGCGGATTCCAATTCTGGTTGAAAGCCTTCGTATCTCAGCTGCATTCCAATTTGCTGCCTCTATGAAAATGTCTTTTGTATCATCAGCAATTCCTGAGTTAGTACCACCAATGATTCCACCAACTACAAGTGCCTGATTTTGATCGGCTACAACAGTATCACCAGGGTGGAGTTCTACAACTGATTCGTCCAGAGCTTCAAAGTTCTGTTTGTCGCTCACACGTTTAACTATGATCTGTTTGCCTGAGATTTTTGAGCGGTCAAACATATGCAGTGGCTGGCCAAGCTCAAGCATTACGTAATTGCCGATATCAACCATATTATTTATCGGTCTAAGTCCAGCTGCAATAAGTCGCTTTTGCATCCACTCAGGACTTGGTTCAACCTTAATGTTACTAACAGAAAGTCCAAAGTAGCCAAGGCAAGCGGCGTCGCTTTCAACTTTAACGGTGATCGGTGCTTGCTCGTCAGTATAGTGAGCTTCAACTTCAGCTCTCCATTCTTTAGAGAAGAAATCTTTTAGCGGGCTTGAGTATATTGTTGCAAACTCGCGCGCCATACCATAATGGCCCCATAGATCAGGCCTATGAGTTAATGATTTGTTATCTACCTCAAGCACAATCTCAGCGTCTTTTTGTAGAATTTCCTTGAATTTTGCTCCAACCTTTAAATCAGCTGCTAGTTCAAGAATTCCATCATGATCTTCGCCTAGACCGAGCTCACGCTCAGAACAGATCATGCCGTTTGAGAGAACACCACGGATCTTTTTCTTCTCAAGTACAAATCCTCCGGGAAGGGTTGAGCCAACAGGTGCATAAGCTACTTTTAGTCCTGCTCTAACGTTAGGTGCGCCACAAACCACATCTATTTCGCTTTTCCCATCAATAGTAACTTTGCAAAGTTTAAGTTTATCTGCATCAGGATGCTTTTCTGCGCTCAGCACCTCTGCGATTACTATTTGATCAAGTTCCTTGCCAGGAACAATAACCTCTTCGACTTCAGCAGTGTGTCGAGTAAATGCTCTACCGATCTCTTCAGGAGAAATCTTGGGCAGGGTTGTGAAATCATTAATCCATTCAAGTGATATCAACATTGGAGCAACCTAAAATGATCTAAATTGAGAGATAAAGCGTAGATCAGCTGAGTGAATCAAGCGCACATCGTTGATGGCGTATCGCATCATTACAAGCCTGTCTAATCCCATGCCAAAAGCAAACCCAGAGTATTTGTCAGGATCTATCCCGCCCGCACGCAGTACGTTTGGATGGGTCATCCCACATCCAATAAGCTCGAGCCATCCAAGTTGCTCTGTATACATATCTAGTTCAAATCCAGGTTCAACAAACGGGAAAAATCCAGGTCTTAGCTGAATCTTCACATCCTGTTTGAAGATCTCAGAGAGCATCGTTTTCATGAAGTAAATTAGATTTGAGACAGTAATATTTTTATCCACCATCATGCCTTCTACCTGATGGAAGACAGTCTCATGAGAAGCATCTGTTCTTTCAGCTCGAAAGACTTTCCCAGGAACAATAAACTTGAAAGGAGGTTTTTTAGATTCCATACCGCGTACCTGTACAGGGCTAGTATGGGTTCTGAGTAGATGTACACCATCCGGAAACCATAACGTATCTTGCATGTCACGCGCAGGGTGATCGCTTGGGATGTTTAGTGCACCAAAGTTATGCCAATCATCTTCAATATGAGGACCATCTAAGATGTCAAAACCCATCGAGCTAAAGATGTCTTCTATCTCCCTTTGTACTAATGTAACTGGATGATACCCAGCTGCATTTAGACCAAGATCAAGGTTGGAATCTTTTAGGGTTACATCAACCCATTGCTTCTCTAGCTTCTTAGATATCTCTTCAGAATCTAATGCCTGCAATTTTGCTGAGATATCAGCTTCAATTTTATTCTTATACTCATTGGACTTTGAGCCAACCTGCTTTCTCTCTTCAGGTGACATGTCTTTTAGAGATTTAAGAATACTTGATAGCTTGCCCTTAGATCCTAAGTAACCAGCTTTTAAATCTAGAGTTTCTGCTCTAGAAGCAGAACCACATAGCGCTTGTTGAAATTCTTGGTAGAGGAGATCTAATTTTTCACTCATCAGAAACATCATTAATAACAGTTAATTACGTGAAAGTAGCAAAGATGAGCCTGATTGTAAAAGCGTAGAATTTCATTGCTAGTAAAGTCTAAATACTGGCCAAACATTTGATTAATCTTGATTTTCTAAATAGTATCTCATGTCTTGCCCTGATCTCTCGTAAGTTAAAGCTGAGTATATTGTTACTTTTCCGTTTCGCTGTTTTAAATAAACAGCGAAACGAGAACGGAAAGAAGGATTTTAAAGATCTAATAGCTTGATTGTGGAAGTGTAGAGATTTATTGCGATATATCTCTTTACTTCCACGACCTGTAGTAGATCTATGACCCCAGACATCAACGTAGAGATTTTGGCAGGGGTCGAGGAAGAATACCATTGGGGTTTGTAGGTTTGCGTAACAATGGAGGACAATCGCTTGAAGATCCTCATAGCAACTATGGGGAGGGGGAAAGGAGCTCTGACCAAACTGGCCAGAGAGATCTACAGGCTGAGTGACCTGAGCGGTGAGTCGAGCGACTGGCTCGTTCTGTGTAGCGCTAGGTCTGCTCAAGGACTGACATCTGCCCTCGATGGGCACGAAGAGCAGGACCGTCGAGCTCTGATCTACTTCGAACAGGACAGCGAGCAGCCCGCGATACTCGCTGCTCGAGCTCGCAGTACCCATGTGATCGTCATCGGAGCTGATCAGCAGCGTGGCATCGAGGAAGCAGCAAGCCTTCTCCGGGAACTCAACGGCTATTCGCATGAGCTCCCTGTTCTGGACAGCGGCGACGAGGAAGAGCAGGCCTGCGCTTGAAGTCCGGAACCTGAGACGCAAGTCTCTAGACGATGTTGGCGACCAGCCGCGTGCTCACAACGCGCGGCGGTCGCTAGTGTCTAGTATAGTGTTAGTAATTAAGTTTTCGTTTCAAACCGATTTCTCAGATTTTTCTTCTTTAGAAATTTTCGTCCTCGTGGCATTCTTGCCCTCATGAAAAAACTACTAGCAATATTACTATTTCTCTCACTTAGTTCCTGTGCAACTCAGGATGGTCTTGAACCTGGTTCGGTAATTGGATATATGCCGCTTCATTACGATTCGGGTGTGCGAGGGTTACTGCAGCAGTATAGAGGCAAGCGTGTAGCTATTCTATTTTGGGCTACATGGTGTAATTTTTCAAAACCAGTAATCGAAGATTTTAATAAAGTTGCTGCTGAACATAAAGACGATGATAGCATTGTCTTTATTGCAGTGAGTCTCGATGATAATAGGGAAGAGTTTGATACCCGTATCAGGGTAAAAAATCTTAACAATGTTATTCATGTCTACTCTGGGAATGGACCAGGCGATGAGACCTACATTCGCTTTGGATCACCGGCAGTACCTAAATCTTTCCTGATCGATCCAGAAGGAAAGATAGTGTTTCGAGGAAGAAATATAAAACTATAGCAGCTTATGCAATTAGGAGCTTGGTTTAGCTTCTAACTCGTTTAACAAAAAACCGTATTGAAATGCCAATTCACTTCTCTGTCTCTCAGAAGAGAGAGCTCCTTCGTGACCAGCATTCTCAAGCACGCGCAGATAAGCTAAAGAGTTTAATTCACGTTGCTTAGCAACCCATTTAGCACCTTCCCATGGGCCCACATACTTATCGAGTAGTCCTACTGTTACCAGAGATTTGGTATTAGTCTTTGGAACTTCAACAACGTATGGAGCATATTGACTGAGGTAATTTAGTATCTCAGGATTTTTTGGATTTCCCCATTCTTCATAGTCGCGTTTGGTTAGTGGTAGGGAAGGATTTAGCAAAGTTCCTAGCACATCGAGAAATGGGTAATCCAAAATTGCGGCTGCGAATAAATTCGGTTCAGCGTTAAGTGCTGCTGCAACTAAAGCTCCACCAGCACTTCGTCCATACGCAGAAAGCTGCTTTGGAGTAGTAATGTTCTTTTTTACCAAGTGTTTTGCACAAGCAATAAAGTCTTTATGTGAATTTTGCTTATTTAGCTTTTGTCCAGCTTTATGCCACTTAGGTCCTAAAAATCCTCCGCCACGAACATGACAGAAAGCGTATACAAAATCTCGCTCTAGTAAGGGGAGCCTTTCAGATTCAAAAGATGCATCTAAGACAAGGCCATAAGACCCGTATGCATGCAAAATCGTTGGCAGTGGAGCATTTGGACGTTCTTTTTTTACAATCAACGTCATCGGTACTTTGGTGCCGTCAGCAGAAGTTGCGTAAGTCCTTAGAGATTCATATTCATTTGGATTGTGCTCTTCAACTAGCTCTCTGTTGCGCTCTTTAAGCTGCAGATTCTTCATATCATATTCATAGGTAATTTTTGGTGTGATTGGAGAAGAGTAACTAAAGTTAAACTTCTCAGTTGAGAAGGCAGGGTTTGCACCAAAAGTAATTTCGTAGAAATTTTCATCGAATGACACCTTCTTAAACAAACCAGTAGTTAAGTTTTTAACTAATATAACAGGAAGACCCTCTTCTCTGGTCAGTGCTACAAGGTAGTTCTTAAAGACATCAATTTTTTCAATTGTTCCATTACTTGGTGGGGCCAGCTCAAGTGCCCAGTTGCCTTTGGCGATAGCGGATACAGGTGTTCTATAAACTTTATATGCATCAGACGCATTGTTGGTTAAGATATAAAAACTGCCGCGACCCTCATAGATATAATCCTTCTGATCCTCAGCTACCTTGCGTAAAAGTTTTACCTCAGGTTTTTGTTTGGTTGTATCTATGATACGCACAGCTCTGTTATTAATGCTTTCAGAGGCAAGAAAAATATGGGCACCTGATTTTGAACGACTTAGTCTTAAAAACAGAGCATCCTCATCTTCTTCGTAAACAAGTTCTTCCGCCTCCTGACTAAGGTCACTTAGATATAAACGATATGGACGCTCTAAAGAATCAAGTGTTGTAAAGTAGGCATGAGAACCATCTTGAGAAAACTCAAATTCATGAACTGAGTCAGAGATCTTTTTCATACTATCGTTGTTGATAGTTCTTAGAAAAAGCGCATAGCCCCTAGCTGGAGTTTCTCGAAGCGAAAAGAGGATTTTAGAAGAGTCTGGGCTAATTCTTAACGTGCCTAAAGTTGCCTGCGGGTACTCAATAGCAATTGAGTTTAAATCTAGTATGACGTCTTCGTTAGCAGAATTTATCGCAGCTCTATAATAAACTGGGAAGCGAAAGCCCTTTTCCTGTTTAGAGAAATATCTATAACCATCAATTTCAATTGGATTAGCGTCAGGGGTAACTAGCTCACGCTCTTGCATTTCCCGAAACAATTCACGGTTTATACTTTGATTTTGTTTAAAAGCAGTCTCAGTATAACGTTCTTCGTTCCTGTAATGTTTCAAAACTTTTGGATCGCTAGTCTGATTTAGCCAAGCATAGTTATCAATTAGTTTAATATTGTTAACTTCGACAACTTGGGGTGTTTGCGGTGTAATAGGCGCAGTCTTTTGGCTTGTACATGAGCTTAAGAATAGGAGGGCTGCTAAAAGGTTAAGTTTCTTCATATAAAAAATCTATTTCTTGTTTATTGAAAGAGTTATTCCTCTTTAAGTAAAAATTAACTATAAGAGGGATGTTAAATAAGTACCTAATTTTAGGAGAATTTCAATGAAAAAATTCCTAGTTTTTCTATCTACGTTATTCTTTGCATCTGCTTCGCATGCAGAAGTTGTGAAGACGCCGACTGGACTTAAGTATGACAACACAGTTGTTGGAACTGGTGCAGAAGCTACTCCCGGACAAAAAGTAACAGTCCATTATACTGGGTGGTTAGATCAGGAAGGTAATAAAGGAGTGAAGTTTGATAGTTCTGTTGATAGAGGAACGCCATTTGTTTTTCCACTCGGCGCTGGTCGAGTAATAAAAGGATGGGATGAGGGAGTTGCTGGTATGAAAGAGGGTGGCAAGCGCACCTTATATATTCCAGCCGAACTAGGATATGGTGCTAGAGGCGCTGGAGGAGCAATTCCACCTAATGCTGATCTTATATTTGATGTTGAGTTGATTAAAGTCGGCTAAAAGTGCTTTTCCATAATTGATTGAAGTAGTCCAGCACTGGCTACTTCAATCATATCAAGAACTAGATCAAATCCTCTAACGCTATCGTAGTATGGATCAGGAACCTCTTTCGTCCTTATTTTTGGTGCATATTTCAAAAACATTTCAATCTTTTCAGCATGTTTCTTAGGTGCATTGCTGCTTAGAAAGTTAAAATTACTTCGATCCATTGCTAATATATAGTCAAAGGTCTCGTAGTCACGTGGCTTAATCATTCTTGAGACTTGATCACTTAGATCATACCCACGGGCTAGGGCAGCATCTTGGGATCTTGGGTCTGGGCTTTCGCCTGCGTGATAGTTGTGACAGCCTGCGGAGTCAACAAAGATTGAATCCTCAAGCCCTTCAGTGCTTACAAGGTGTCGAAAAACGCCCTCTGCCGTAGGCGATCTACAGATATTTCCACTACATACGAAAAGGACAGAGATAGATTCGTTAGTCATAATTGACATTTATAAAAATTTCATGGATAAACTCACCTTAACTTATTGACTTCGTTTGCGAAACGATACATTTTCGTAAACTTACCACCCGCGGGGGTGGTGGAACTGGTAGACACGCTAGATTTAGGATCTAGTGCCGCAAGGCGTGGGGGTTCAACTCCCCCCTCCCGCACTTTTTTGTCCGATGGCGAAAGCCACAAAATTATACGGTTAAATAAATGAACTACGAATCATCAGTTGATAATACTGACAATCTTACGACAACATTATCAGTAACTATTCCAAACGCTGAGATAGAAGAGCGCTTTAAGAAAGAACTAAGTGCAGTCTCAAAAAAGATTAAGATCAAAGGATTTCGTCCGGGTAAAGCACCAATCGACATGATTAAGAAGATGCATGGCCCACAAGTTAGGGGAGATGTAGTTCAGAAGCTTATCTCGACTAGTCTTGGAGAGTTGATTAAAGAGCATAAGATTAACTACGTTGGTAATCCAGAACTAGATATCAAGAAGAACGAAGAAGGACATGATCTAGAATTTAAAGCCAATTTTGCAATTTACCCTGAGCCAGAAATTAAAGACTACAAGGGAATAAAGGTCAAAGGTCCAAAACTTGAAGTTGCAGATCAGGATGTAGATAAAGTTGTTAGACGTATTCAGAGTTCAAACGCCGAACATAAGAAAATAGAAGATAGAAAAAAACCAAAAGCTGGAGAAGTAGCTGAGTATACAGTCTTTGGTTTTATTGAAGGCCAAGACAAAAACAAGCCAAATGATCTTAAGCCGGTTAAAGCCTGCTTGGGCCAAGATGAGTTGCCGCCTGAGTTAGATCAAGCTTTGAGTGAGATGGAGGTAGGGGAGACTAAAACAATTGAAGTCCCAAGTGTTGCTCAGCACACCGCTGATGATGCTGGTGTAAAATATGAAGTTACACTCGAGGCTATTTATGAGCAGATCTTACCTGAGCTAACTGATGCGTTTGTTAAGACAGTTGATGCTGAATGTGCAACTGCGCTTGAGCTTAAGATTAAAATTAGAGAGATGCTCGAGAAAGAGCGTGAGCAGAATAGAAATCAAAAAGTAGAAGGCGAGATT
>JACKAH010000015.1 GCA_020635175.1 Deltaproteobacteria bacterium | reverse complement strand
TTTTGATGCAAAATCGCTTCAATTTCTGCATGAAATGATTGAGGAGATGGGCCCAATGTTGCGAGCAGAGGTACTTATCTCTTGCTGCACAGAGCTTGATAACCCTGAGTCTGCTAACAATAGAAAGGAAGAGGTCTTTTTAGAGCTAGGTTTACTGTAGATCGGGGCATTCAGCCATTTATCCCTTTTGCGTGAAGTTGATGGAAAAGCCAAGTAGCTTCCAATCAGTTCCTTCGCGAATGAATTTTTGTTCAAAGTTTAAAAGGTGAGGTTCGGTTGGAAAATGTCCTGCTATATTCATCACCCCATTTTGATCAAGAGTTACAGATTGATCAAAGATAGGGGAGAGTTTGCTTATTTGAGTTAGATCTCCTTCGATGGCATAGATACTCTTGTATGCCTCATCAAGTTTCTCGACTGTGTATTGATTGCGCCAAAGTTGTGAAATGTGATTATGGAACTTTGACATATCTTTCTCTTTAATCGACTCACCAAAAGCAAACAGCGCTTTTTGAACAAGAGCTATCTGTTGCGCTTCTGGAGGAAGAGTTCCTTTCGCTACTGAGTTTTCGTTCGACTCTGATGCACCTGCTGATGTTTTGTGCATGTTGAGAATCTTCCACGCACCACCTTCTTTTACAAAGGTCATTTCGAAAGGGAAGGTGCTTCCAGCCTTGGTGCTAACAGTTCCTGAGAGCGTCCCTTGATCCATTGAGATATTTCGTTTGCCCCAAGAATGATCTGAGATCTCTGTAAGGCCGGTTTGTTTTAAAAAACCTGTCAGTTCATCCACAGAGGTTGCTTTCTGAAACTCACTGGAAAGTCTGCCATACGCAGTTTGGTACTCTTCCTTCTGAACGGCAGCAAAGAACTCATCTGCTTCGTCTGAAAGTGCTGATGTGAAGTAAAAGACAGCCCCTACTCCTAGGCCAACGACTATAAAAAAACCAGCGATAATCTTTAAAAAGCGATTCATTTCATTATTCTCCAGAGCAAATGAGTATCAGGATCATACGAACATAGATAAGAGTATTCAAGGTGAAAGTTGCTGAAGTGATTTGAGAACCTGTTCTAACCCACAATAGAATAGAAGGGGAGATATAAAGGGGCCAAGGGTATCCTTAAGCCCAGCTAAGAAAGTTAGCGATAAAAACCCGAAACCAAGAAATAAGACACACCAGCCAATAGGAGTGAGTGGATTCCTCGGTTTTGAAGCCATATTATGTTGTTAGCACCAAGATATAGGCAAAGCCAAAGATCGCGATACTCGCCACAACCGTAGCTTTTGTAGCATCTGCAGCTCTTTCCTTTCTAATATAGTACTGCTGTAAAATCGAAACCAAGTTGTTGGTTAGCCAGTAGATTACAAGTCCAGAAGGAAAGCCTAAAAAGAAGAATGTGAACATGATAGGCATAAACATCATTACTTTCTTCTGAGTTGGATCCATTGAGCTTGGAGTCATCCACTGCTGCACAAACATAGAGACACCCATTAAGATAACCATTACTGGTATCGCTATCCCGAATACATGTAGTCTCTCAGGTGAAGATAGGTCATGAATCCATAAAGCAAATGGAGCATGTCTAAGCTCGATTGAATTCAGCAATGCGTTATATAGCCCTAAAAATACGGGTAGCTGAATGAGCATTGGCAAACAACCGCCCATAGGGTTAACACCCTCTCGTTTGTATAAAGCGATTAGCTCTTGGTTCATCTTAGTGGGATCGCTTTTATACTTATCTCTAAGTTGCTTAATCTTTGGCTGGATGTTTTGCATTGCTCCCATTGATTGAAAGCTCTTCTTGGTTAGTGGCAGAAATAGAGCCTTGATAATCAAGGTTAACAAGATGATCGCTAAGCCGTAGTTTCCAAAAATCGAATGAAAGAATCGAATTAGAGAAAGTAGTGGATGTGCGAGCGCAGAGAAGAATCCTAAATCTATGCTTTTAAATAGATCGTGTCCTGATGCCTTTAAAGAATCATATACTTTTGGTCCAACATAGAGGTTAAACTCGCCAGTTGCCGGTTCACCAGCAACCTGTTGGTAAAACATCTCTCCTCTTCTAAGAGTTTTTGTGTTTTGACCTGTCGCTGCAGGAATCATGGTCGCAGTGAAATATTTGTCGCCAATCCCGATCCAAGAATCATTTCCGATGTCAGTTTGACCATCTTCCATGCTGTTTAAATTTGTTGTAGAGGTCGAGCGATCGCTAAGCTTCATAAAGCCATGAAAGTCGTAGCGGCTGCGTTCCTCTAGCTTTGGTTCAAAATAACTCCACTCAACCCAAAGCCGAGAGCCATCTTTGCTTGGTGCTGAAAGGGCAACCTTTAGATCGAAAAGGTAATTATCAGGATAGAAAGTAAGAGTTTTGCGAATCTCTCTTCCATCTGAAAGATTACCAACAAAGGTTAAGCTTGCCTTATCTGAGGCAATTCTTAAGACGTTGCCCTGTTGGGTTAAGCCCTCAATACTTTCAAGTTTGTAGTTTGTAAAATTATCATTAACATCGCCGGAATAAACACCTAGTGGTAGAGCCGTGTTTTCAATGTGAGAGACCATCTCGTAGTTTTGGTCTCCTTTAAGCTCCTTTCTATGTGTCTTAAGCTCAAAGCTTTCAATTCTTGCTCCAAGGCTAACGAATGTGGCTTTAATAGTTTTTGTTTCAACAATGAACTTCTCTGCAGCGTTAATATCAGCTGGTGTTGGAACTCCTTCACGTTTTGGAGTTACTACTGTAGGTGAACTCGTTGTGTTCTCAACAGACTGCTGAGTTAATGAAGTACCTTGATTGTTAGCTACCTGTTGAGTTTGAGTAGCTGCAGGTGCTTGTTGTAAAGGTTGTCTTGTATAAGGGGCAAGATAAACTTCAGTATAGAGCATCACGATTATGATGCAGATTAAAATAGCGTATGCTGTCCGTCTATCTTCCATAATATTAGAATTGCTCATCTCTTATCTTGCTTCATTAATTGGTACTGGATCGAAACCACCTTCACAAAAAGGGTGGCACTTGCAGATGCGCTTAAAAGCCATGGTACTTCCTTTCACAAGTCCAAACTCTTTTACTGCTTCTACTGAATAATCAGAGCATGTAGGATGGAACCTACAATTTTCTCCTAGCCATGGACTTATGCATAGCTTATAGCCACGCTGTACCGCTACGAAGAGCTTGATCAAAAAATTCTCAATCAAGGTGTATCCTTGAGATATCCTTTAGCTTTGAGTGTGCCGAGAATCTGACGCTCCATATCGTGGTAATTACAGCTATGAGCATCGTGTCTCGCGATAATCAATATGTCAAAAATTCCATTTAACCGAAACTGATTTAAGCGAAAAATCTCTTTTATGCGCCGTTTTATTCTGTTTCTACCAACAGCTCGTTTATCGACTTTTTTAGTAACAGTGACACCGATCCTGGAATCAGTTCGCTCTGACTTCTTTACGATAATTAAGAATTGCTTGCTGTATAGCTTTTTACCGTCAGCTTGGATCTCTAAGTACTCACGCCTCTTTTTTAGTCTTCGATTTGAAGAGAGGGTAAGCTTACTTAAGGGCACAGGAGCTGATTGTTTTGCTAGGGGCTACTAACGGTAGTGGCCTTTGCGTGGAGATGTTACAGCAATACGGTGACGACCTTTAGCTCTACGACGGTTCAAAGTTTTTCTACCGCCTTTAGTTGCCATACGAGCACGGAAACCGTGAGTTGTGTGTCTACACTTATTACTTGGTTGATATGTACGTTTCATTGCTTACTACCAATTACTATCTTTGCGTCTCTATAGAAATTTGAAGGGCTATTTAGCGGTATTTATTACGAAAAGTCAAATCTCTAGGCTACCTAAGCTAAGATTTTCTGCATAACATTTTTACATATAAGCGATTGATATCTGCTGAATAAATGTAGGAAAAACAGGAAGTTAGGCGTGATTAGATATATTCAACTCTCTAAAAATCTTAAAAAACTAAGCATAGTTTTAATATCTTCGACAATGTCGATGGCTCTAAACTGCTCTGCTCAGGAGACTGTCGAGTTTAACTTAAATGGCTCAGAGACCAGCTTTAGCCTCACAGAGAGCTCTACAGAGCTTTTGGTGTTTGAAGCTCAAACCAGTAAAGAGAGTCTCGCTCAATCCGCACGCTTAAGAGTTACCGCACCTGCAGGAGCTCAAGTTTCAGTTGAGATTGCAAAGAGTAAAAAGAAAGTTTCAAAGATAAAATTTGAGCAAATCTTAATGCGCAATGCCTCAAATGGTAATGAGAAAAAAATCTTAACGGTAGCAGCTTCAAGTTCATATGCTACATCTGCTGCAGAAAGTTGCACCTATCCAACGACAGAAGAATTCTTTGCTAATGTTCCACCGCAGTATCTTTCTCTAGTGATTAATGAATTTTTAAAACTCTTTCCTCCAGGGACTGCAATTGAAGATGCGATTGCACAAGTTGCTGGTTGTAAGGAAGACAATCCAAATTTTGGAGATGGTGGCGGATCTTCTGGAGGTGGCTCAGGAGGTGGCGGATCTAGTAGTGAGATTATTCCCGATGATGGATCTTTGTATGCTGATTTAATTTTACCTTTTGATGCTTGTAAGAAAAGCAAATATGTAATTCGGGTAAACATAGATTTGAGCGGCGTAAATACGGCAACTTTACAAAGCTCTCCTGTTATCTCTGTAATGATGGAACCACGTAAGCCACAAACAAGTAATCAAGCTTTGCTTAAACCTGAAGCTGAAGGCGCAAAGGGTGGCTGTTTAGGTCAGCCTATCTTTTTAGTTAATAAAGTTAGTTATGACGAAAGACTTGATGTGACCCTTTGGAAAAAGAAGGGAGCAACGAAGTTAAAAACACTTGAACCGTATGGAAGTTGGTACGGTTACGGACGTGTTCATTCTACCTATTGTGTGAAATCCGTTGTTCCGATGGGTAATAAAAAAGCTTCGTTTATTGTCCGTGATAACAACCGAACTGATGCGACAGGCATATGCGTTAAGCTTCAAAAAGTTAGACAAGAGCTAAACGGCTACTAAGAAATATTACAGATTTTCTTTATTTGATCTGCGCAAACTAGGCTGCCATTAATAACCTTTGAAAAGAAGAAGTTTCTTCCGGGACGAGGTGCGCTTTGTGTGCCCCTCGTCCCGAGAATCGAATTCTAAACGACCGTTGCGTTGAAGCTCTCGTAGCGTATCGGTTGCAGTCGTTGCATCCGAGGATCGTTCGTTGAGCAGTAAAGGAAAGGGGTCCATCTTCCGAAGAACTCGAGGGGTACTAGCCCTTCTTTCCGTGCTCCAAGCGGTACAATTACGAGCCTCCCTCCTTCATGTTGGAGATGGAGAGAAAACTCCCACACCCTGTCGGGATCGTCTTGATCTATCGCTGTCTCCAGCAGGCGAAAATGGTGCGGTCTACCTGCCACAGGTGTGTCAGTTTCATTCAGCCCCTCCCGCGGGTGAAGGTAGCAGGTCTTGGCTGAGATAGGCTCTGTGAGTTCGAGCTTCGGAAACGCGAGCCTGAGGATCTTGCCACCTTCGAGTTTTTCTTTTGCGATCCGCTTCTTCTCCTGTCTCTCGTCGCGAAAGCTCCGAATCAGCTGCATGCAGCTAGCGACAAAGAAGAAGGCGAAGATGAACAGGTTCGGCGGAGTCATCTCTCCTCGACTCATCGTGAGGATCGAATAAACCGTGTAGTAGATCATGACCAGAAACAGGGTGTAGGGAAAGAGCATTTCGTTACGCACGAGACCTCTCCAACAAGTAGTGATTTTTGGAAACCTTTGATTGGCAGCCTAGTAGGCTATTAATAGATAGCCTACCAAGAATAGATAGTGCTACGTCTTGACCCGTATGTAGTTACCTCTAATGAGCTTTCACCCACTAAGAGCACCGACACACTTAATCTGTTATGAAAATTACCTACTGTTTGGATGCATTGCTAAGTTACTGAAATTACTTATTGTAGATAAAAAATAATTCATAACACGAGGCATTATCGCATTATTTTAATAGAGAATGCATCTAGAATTCTATGCTGTAAGCAGCGGCTTCGCAGATAAGCTTGCTCTTTGGAAGCGCTGAAATCTTACCAAGCAATAGATCTCGATAGTCGGCTGTATTCTTTCTCGGATCGTATTTACTTGGGTCATGCACAATATTGCAGTCATCTGTAAATTGAATCTTTGCGTCACGCGAGTATAGGTAAAGCTTTTGAGCATGTTTCTTAAGGTTATGCTTAGTGCTCTTCGTACTGCTGTTTGTGCAGACAGTATTATCACAGACAGTTACACTATTAATTACATCTTGCTCTAAAATTT
Source organism: Deltaproteobacteria bacterium (assembly GCA_020635175.1). Lineage (GTDB taxonomy): Bacteria > Bdellovibrionota_C > UBA2361 > UBA2361 > J135 > JACKAH01. Next base: position 28,789 of record JACKAH010000015.1, on the reverse strand, counting down.
CCTTTATCTTGTTAAAATGCTTTGTAACTCCGCTTAGCAAATTCCCGTAATCAGAAGGATTAGAACATTCATTTTTTGCACGAGCTGCAAACTTCTTAGCACGATCCACTAGTTTCTTCGCACGTTTTCTAACTCTCTTGGCAGTTTTTGTTTCCTGCTTTGTTGGAAGTTGCTTGTTGCATTCTTCTTGTGGACCTGGAGGAGGAGTTGCGCAGCTACTGCCATCTCCACCACAAACTCCACATTGATCTATAGCGGCACTACCGCCAGGTACACCATTACAATCAATACATGGAATACTATCTACGAAACCACAACCGCATATACCTGGTAGAGATTTGTTTGGGTCGCTTGGACAGTTGTCGTTACAGTTAAAAAATCCATCCGCATCGCTATCTATATCAGCAACGCCACAGCCACAGATTGCTGGGGTTGTTTTGCCAGAATCGCTTGGACATTCATCATTACAATTTGGGGTGCCATCGCCATCGCTATCAGTATCTGCAACTCCACAACCGCATATGCCAGGAGTAGTTTTGTTAGGATCTGATGGGCAGTTATCTACACAGTCGACTTGACCATCGCTATCTAAATCTAGGTCAAGTTGTCCACAGCCACATATTCCTGCTGTAGTTTTATTTGGGTCGCTTGGGCAACTATCATTGCAGTTTGGAGTGCCATCTCCGTCTGTATCTGAATCAGCTACGCCACAACCACACACACCAGAAGTTGTTTTATTAGGGTCAGTTGGGCAACCATCGTTACAATCAGCTATTCCGTCTCCATCACTGTCTGTATCAACAGCCCCGCAACCGCAAGCGCCGGGATTAAGTTTGTTTGAGTCGGTAGGGCAGTTGTCATTACAATTTGGAGTGCCGTCTCCATCTGAGTCGGTATCCGCTACGCCACAACCACAAACCCCTGCTGTTGTTTTATTTGGATCTGTTGGACAAGTATCATTACAGTTTGGAGTACCATCACCGTCAGTATCTGTGTCCGGTGTTCCACAGCCACATACTCCTGGGCTAGTTTTGTTAGGATCGCTTGGGCAGCCATCATTACAATCTGCAGAGCCATCACCATCATTATCTAGATCTGCTTGACCGCAACCGCAAACTCCAGCAGCTATTTTATTTGGATCACTTGGGCAGGCATCGTTACAGTTAGGCGTACCATCGCCATCGCTATCCGTGTCAGCAACTCCACAACCACAAACTCCAGCGCTAACTTTGTTAGGGTCGCTTGGGCAGCTGTCATTACAATTTGCAGTGCCATCGCCATCTGAATCTACATCAGATACGCCGCATCCGCATATTCCTGGCGTTGTTTTCGAACTATCACTTGGACACCCATCGTTACAATCTGCTGTGCCATCACCGTCGCTATCAACGTCTGATATGCCACATCCACAAATACCAGGTGAGATCTTGTTTGGATCCGTAGGACAGCCATCGCTACAGTCAGGTCTACTATCACCATCACTATCGATATCTGATGTTCCACATCCGCAAAGCCCTGGTGCAATCTTGTTAGGATCGGATGGACAGTTATCACTACAATCAGGAGTTCCGTCACCGTCACTATCTGTATCAGCAACACCACATCCGCAGGCACCTGCTGAAGTTTTATTAGGATCGCTTGGGCAGCTATCTAAACAATCGACAGTGCCGTCACCATCTGAATCGGTATCAGGTGTACCACAACCACAAATTCCAGGATTAACCTTGCTGTTATCAGTTGGACAGTTGTCATTACAATCTGGTGTTCCATCGCTGTCTGAATCTGTATCAGCAACACCGCAGCCACAGATTCCAACTGTTATCTTGTTGCGATCATTTGGACATGCATCGTTACAGTCAGGTGTGCCATCGGCATCGCTATCGGTGTCAGGAGTGCCACAGCCACAAACCCCAGGGCTCGTTTTATTTGAATCGCTTGGACAGCTATCATTACAATCAGCAGTTCCATCTCCATCACTATCAGTATCTGCAACACCGCAGCCACATGTACCTGCTGTTGTCTTGTTAGGATCTAATGGACAGAGATCCGCACAATCTGGGATTAAATCTCCATCGCTATCAGGAATACAATCCCCATCACACCAAGTTATAGCACCAAATCCTCCAGAGCCCTTAAAACGAACTTCAACCTGGCCAACACTTTCTAAGGCAACCCCGGTATCGATTGTGTAAAGCGAGTTGTCACCTAAACCAACAATCTCGTACGTGCCAGCGACTACACCGTTAGCTTTCTTAACCGTAATTGTACCGTTCTCACTTCCTGGACCGGTATCTTCCTCCATGTCTACCCAATCAAATTCAACTAAAACGCTAGGTGGTAGAGTTGAAGGTGCAAATGAAAAGTTAATTATTCCTCCACCTGAGTAATCATTAGGCACATCGATAATGCCGTTACTGTCTGAATCAGTCAGGTTGTCAGGAATTATGATAATCTTACCCTCAGGTTTATTGTTACTGTAAGCAGGAGAGCCAGGAGCTGTAGATGGATTGTTGCTTATACCAGGTCCACCGTACATCTGGTTGGGGGTTCCAAGATCTACATCGCCACCAGTACATCCATTTGGACAATCGGTATCGTAAACAATTGAAACATACGGGGTATATACGCCTGGAGAGGTTTGCTTTTGAGTTGTAACTGTTACTCCCTTACTGGCGTATTGATTCGTTATCTGTTGCCCAGCTTGCCACTCCTCGAAATCAAGGGTCGTACACCCGTAACGTCTACAACTTATCCCATGCACTGCGGCTATCTCGAGACTTCCCATCGTTACGGCTACATAGCCAGTATCATCAAAGTCTAAGTTTCCTTCCCATGTTAATGAAAAAGTTGCTCCAGATGTGTAATTGCCTGTCCACTGCAGATAGTAACCGTATACACCTGCATCTCCTGCATTTTGAGGAACTGGGCTAGCAGCTACAGGAAGTGGTAAACATTTTGGGTATGTAATAAAGAAATCAGAAACTGTTCCAGCTGGTGCGTTTGGAGTCACTACCCAAGTAAAGGTAGTTGTGTCATTTGCAATGCTATATTTCTTTGATTTTAAAGTTACAATTACAGAATTACTATGCAATCCAACTTGCGGAAGTGTTTGAGCTTTTGCTGTACTTAGCAATAATAAAAGCAAAGCAAAAATTGTAAATTTTCTAAGCCAAAAAATCATTTGTATAACACCAAAAAACACACCCAATTTTATGAGTAAACACACTGCAAGTTTTGTATGTAACTGTAGCTAACCCCTTGAATTTATATCGGACGGATCTAGGCAAAAGATAAGTGTTAGTGAATTAGAATTTTGATTAGCAGGGCTTGAAATCACAAAAGATTCAAATACTTAGAAAACCCATCATTTAAATTCTTTACGCAGTGGCCTCGAGATTAATGCTTCAACCATCTGCTTTGGAGTTTGTTCCCCATTCAGAAGTTTTTGTACGTTTTGAGCAATTGGTAGATCTTCTTGGTATTTTTCAGCAAGTCTAAGTGCTAAGGGTGTCGTTGTGACTCCTTCAGCAACCGAACCCAAAGTTTCAATGATGTGATCCAGGGATTCGCCGTTACCTAGTCGCAAGCCAACAGTTCGATTTCTACTAGTGTCGCAAGAAGCAGTCATTACCAGATCTCCAAGCCCAGATAGACCAGCGAGTGTTCTAGCATCCGCCCCCATAGCAGTTGCTAGTCTAGTCATCTCTGCTAATCCTCTTGTTATAAGTGCAGCTCTGGCTGAGTCACCAAGGTTTAGTGCATCACAGACTCCTGCTGCAAGTGCAATTACATTCTTTAAGACACCACCAAGCTCAACACCGATAGTATCAGTAGAGCTATAAACTCTAAGATTATTAAATGAAAATAATTTTGCGACCTCTTCGGCTGTTGCAAGCTCGTCCGAAGCAGCAACAACTGTGCAAGGTAGATGCCTAACCACGTCTTTAGCAAAGCTTGGCCCAGAAATTACACATAGCTTAGCGGGCGTTTTTAGATTCTGTTGCGCATACTGAAGAGGTGTTAATAGAGTTTCCTTCTCAAGTCCCTTAATAGCGCTTATTAGGATGGTGTCAGCTTTGAGGCTTAATTTTGGGACCATCTCCTTAAGAGCTGCGGACGGGAAAACCATTAAGATAACTTTTCTCTCGAGAGCCTCTGCAAGATCGTTTGTTGCTTTCAGGGATTTTTCTAGCTTTATGTCTGATTGATATCTAGGGTTTCTCTGATCTGAGTTAATTGACGCAGCGATATCCTCTTCGATGCACCAACCGAGAACGTCGTTGCCACCTGAAGCTAGGTGGTTAGCTAGAGCAGTGCCCCAGTTGCCAAGTCCAAGAACAGATATCTTAAGCATCTGTTATTCGTCTTCTCCTTCTCCGTTTTCATCGCTATCAGCTATATGAGCAAGTGCCGAGACCTTCTCTTCGCTATCAAGGTTTATGATTCTTACACCTTGGGTATTTCTACCAATAACTGAGATGTCGTTAACGTTAATTCGAATAACTTTTCCACCATCGGTTATGATCATGGCACCACTTGATTCTTGAACAACATGTGCACGAACAACTGGCCCGTTTCTTCCTTCGGTTCTGATATCAATTACGCCTTTTCCGCCTCTTGTTTGGCAGCGATATTCAGTCAAGCAAGTTCTTTTTCCGTATCCGTTTTCGCAGATGGTAAGAAGGGTAGTTGATTCTTCGTGCCCATTCTTGCTCTCAGCTCTTACGACTGACATTCCCACAAGCTGATCATCGTCTGCTAGGTTCATGCCCCGCACGCCACGAGCCGTTCTGCCCATGATACGGATATCGTCTTCGGCAAATCTGATTGCTTGGCCACTAGCCGATGAAAGTATGATGTCACTCTCGCCATCAGTTATTCCGACTCCGATTAAGGCATCGTCGTCATCTAGCGTGGTTACGATTACACCGCCTTTTCTAGGCTTTGCGAAATCATTTAGTTGAATTCGCTTCGTAAAGCCTTTGCGAGTTGCAAAAAATACGTTCTTATCTTCGGAAAACTCAGAGACAGATAGTACTGCTGTAATAGTCTCGTCTTCTCTTAGTCTAAGTAAGTTCACTAGAGCTCTACCTCGCGCAGTCCTGGATGCCTCAGGCAATTGGTATACCTTTAACCAATACATTCTGCCCGTATTAGTAAAGCAGAGCAGGTCTGATCTGTTGCTTGAGACAAAGAGATGTTCTGTGAAATCATCATCTTTTGAAGAAGCGCCGGTTACGCCCTTTCCACCACGTTTCTGAGCTCTGAACTTAGTTGTTGGTGTACGTTTGATGTAGCCCTGATGGCTTATTGAAACAACAACCTCATCATCAACGATGAGTTCTTCAACGTCTATTTCAACATCTTCATCTACGATCTGTGTTCTGCGCTTATCACCGAAAGTTTCCTTAATTTCAGAAAGCTCTTCAGATATAATTCCGTCAACTTTCTTGCCGTCAGCAAGGATGTTTCTTAGTCTTTCGATTTCATTAGCAAGTTCTTCATGCTCTTTCTCGATTGCTAAACGCTCCATTCCTGTGAGTTTTTGGAGTCTGAGGTCTAGAATCGCCTGAGCTTGAACCTGAGATAGCTCGTATTTAGCCATTAAGCCGTCACGAGCTTCCTTAGGAGTCTGAGCGGCTTTAATTAGAGCAATTACGTCATCGATATTTAAAAGCGCAATTTTAAAACCTTCTAAAAGGTGCATGCGCTCTTCAGCTTTGCGTAATTGGTATTGGGTTCTTCTAACGATTACATCACGTCTGTGGTTTACGAAATGAACTAGTAGATCTTTGATCGTGCAAACAACTGGTTGGTTATCAACGATTGCCAGGTTGATAATACCAAAACTTGTTTGCATCGGTGTTAGTTTAAAAAGTTGGTTCAGTACAACATCAGTAACTGCATCTTTCTTTAACTCAAGGACAACACGCATGCCCTTTCTGTCAGATTCATCACGGATGTTAGAGAGACCATCGATTTTTTTGTCGTTGGCAAGCTCTGCTATCTTTTCGATTAAGCGAGTTTTGTTTACCTGATAAGGAATCTCAGTGATGATGATAGCTTCAACTTCACGTGATTTCTTCTTTAGAGTTTCGATCGCAGTTTTAGCTCTGATTCTAACAATACCTTTTCCGGAGCTGTAAGCACTGATAATGCCTTTTTTACCGTATAAAATACCGCCAGTTGGAAAATCTGGGCCCGGCACTATCTGCATAATCTCCTGCATTGAGAGCTTAGGGTTTCTAATTAGCTCCAAAGTGGCGTTTATCACTTCCGTCAGATTGTGTGGTGGTATGTGAGTAGCCATACCAACGGCAATACCATCAGCGCCATTTACAAGTAGATTCGGATATTGAGCTGGGAGTACAAGCGGCTCTTCACTTGATTCATCAAAGTTTGGAGCGAAATCGATTGTTTCTTTGTCGATGTCGATTAACAATCTCTCAGCGATTGCGGTCATGCGACATTCTGTGTACCTGTAGGCTGCCGCAGGGTCGCCATCAATAGATCCAAAGTTTCCCTGTCCATCAACAAGTGGATAACGTTTTGACCAAGGTTGAGCTAGTCCAACCAAGGCTTCATAAACCGGCATATCGCCGTGTGGGTGTAAGCGCTTCAATACTTCACCAACTACACCGGCACACTTTGAGAACTTCTTATTGGATTGAAGACCTTCACCGTGCATTGCGTAGATGATGCGGCGCTGTACCGGCTTTAAGCCGTCTCTAACTTCAGGTAGTGCACGTCCTACGATTACACTCATTGCGTAGTCCATATAGGACTGACGCATCTCGTCTTCGATATTTATCTGAGCAATAGTTTCAGTATTATCCATAATTTACTTCGATTTAGGGTCTGTCTTTGAACAGCCCAGAATCTACCGCGAATCAGGGATAAAATAAAGGGATTCTACGATAAAAAAAGGTAGCTAACCTACTGCAATTTTTTTAGTTTTTGTGGCAATGATCTCGTCTAGCTGCTGCATTAAATGAGTCATTACCTCATCATACTTAAAGGCGCCAACTTTCTCGGTTCCACGTTTAAGATTTACGTGAGTAGGTCCGCACCATAGGCCAAGATCTGCATCGTCTGTTTCTCCTGGGCCGTTTACTCGGCACCCCATTACAGCGATAGTTACTTCGTATTCTCTGGCAAACTCAGTTGCCTCCTTTACCTGTTTGGCAAGTTCAACAAATGCCCCATTTTCAACACGAGAGCAGGAAGGGCAGGAGATTACGTTTAGTCCTTTTTCTAAGAACTCCTTAGGAACAGATCTGAATTTGCCAGCTTTAACATCTTCAATTATCTGAGTTGCAACTTCAATCTCTTTGAATTTTTCGTTGTCTGGTAGAGTTAGTGAGGCTCGAACTGTGTCACCAATTCCTGAAGAGAGAAGCTGTTCAAAAGCTATGCGTGTTTTAATAGCGCCATCAGGCAGCATGCCAGCTTCAGTTACCCCTAAGTGAAGAGGTATATTCGGCCTATTTTTAGCGAATTCCTTGTATATTTCTACCACTCTTAATGGGTCAGAGCTTTTAAGAGACACAACAAATCGTTCAAAACCAAGCCCTTCTACTAGGTCACAATGCTGGTAAGCTGAATTTAATGCTGCTTGCATTGGATCTTCAGCTTCGCCTTTTAATGCGGGATCGATTGATCCGAAATTTACACCGATGCGCATCGCGCAGTCGTTTTCTCCAGCTACATCAACTAGAAATTTTACCTTATCAGAAACTGAGACCTCTCGTTGGTGGTGGTGAAGATGACCTGGGTTGTAGCGAATCTTTTGTACGTAAGGCGCAATATCTTTCGCTAGTCTGTAGTTTTCCTGAAGGTCAACAACTAGATTTGCTTCAGTTTGTGGTCTTAGCTCTTTTAAAGCCTGCACATCTTTTTTGCTATCGATTGCAATGCGAATTAGATCTGCCCCGGCTTTCTCAAGCAATTTAATCTGCGCAAGTGTTGCATCTAGATCGGTAGTTCTGGTGGCGCACATGCTCTGTACAGAGATAGGAGCATCTCCCCCTATCTGTATCGACCCAACATTGATTTTACGCGTTGGTCTTGGTTTTAGTCTCAAGTTCTCTTTCATTAAACTGCTCTTACTTCGTGGTAGTTGAATTATCTGAGAGTTCGTTGGCACAACAATACATTTTCACGTTCGCCAAATCAAACATTCTACGTCTCTAATGTGTTGAATTTATATAGAAAACTCGCAAAGGGCTAATTTTAGGCAAATTCTTCCTCTATAGCTCCTCAAGAATCAGGTCGATATTCAATTAAGTAGTTAGTTCTAGAATCGGTTTGTGGTTGTGTGAGAATACAATTTAATTAGGTTTCGGAATATCGAGGTTATGAGCGACGAGGAAAAGTACTTTGGATTGATGGAAGAGCTTCCACTTCTTGGATTAAGTATCCTGATAGTAAACGAAGATTTAGGAAACAGAGAAGCCGTCTCTCAGTTGCTCGAAGACTGGGGTGCTATGGTCGATAGAGTCGAGCAGGGCCGCGATGCCTTAGAGGCTATCTCAAGATTTCACTATGACACTGTTATGATCGATGAAGACATAGCTTGTGTTGATTCAGCTGAGCTTACCGATGTTACAAGATTTAAATCAAAGAATAAGAATACATCAGTAATCATATCTGGCTCACTGATGGTTACTAAAGATGATGCTGTGCATGCAGGCGTTGATGGTTACATACAGAAACCATTTGATGAATTAGAGCTACTGGAGTCTTTGCTTCATAGCCAAAAGAGGCATTAATTATAGATCTAAACTATCGATAGAAGCGTTTACGATCTTCTCTACAATTAAATCTACAAAATCTTTGACGGAAACAATTCCAACCGGCATTTTACTGTCATCTACTACAGGGATATGTCTAAAGCCTCCTTCTGACATAATGCTTAAGCCATGTGCGATTGTAGTAAGCGGGGTAGCGCAGATTGGATTTTTCGTCATGTAGTCTTTCACATGGGCCTTGCTGAAATCACTCACTTCACCAATCACCTTTAGGACCATGTCTCTTTCTGAAAAGATTCCTGAGATCTGTTCATTCTTGTTTACAACAATTACGCACCCAGTTCTTCCCTTTTTAAGCAGGTTAGTTACATCCATCAGAGTGCTATCTTCATCAATGCAGATTGGATCCTCAGTTAAGATTGTTCCTAAGGTATTGCTAAAAAATCTGATATCAAAGCAGGTGCGATCATCTTCAAGTAGTTGAGCGATGCTATCTGTAATGCTAGGCTTTCCCATTGTTATTTTTCCTCTTTGTTCTCTAATATTTCACAGGTTAAGGTTTGATAATCTTCAATTGAAAACGTTTCATCTTCTGGTCGATACACGATTGATTTAGGTCCGCTTATCTTCTGATCTACTGAAAACTGTTTATCTTTAGCGTGCAGCGTCACCCATGGATAAAACGATTTTAAGAAATTAACTCGAATCTCACTATTTGATTTCGCATTTTCTTCTAGCTCGGTCAGTCTCTCTTCGAGTGAAGTTTTGCTTTTCTTGATCTTTTCAAGTTTTTCAAGCATTGGAGCTAGCTTGTCCTTAAGCTTTTCAACCTTTAAAGCTGGTCCAATTTTTAAGTTTAAGAGCTCTATTGCCTGATCATGATTGCGTATCTCTTTAAGCAGCTTTTGGTATTCCCAAGATGCCTCGATGCTTGTGCAGAGATGGATTTTAGTTTCTTGACCGTCCTTTGTGCCTATCTCCGCAGCCTCTAGCCCACAAACCGTGTAAATTTCACCTCCAATTATGATACCGCTGCGACTGTGAACTGTTCCACCAACATGAATAACACAGTCAATTAACTCTTTTTCAAAAACGAAGTATTGCTTTGTCCTGCCTAGGAATTGATGACCACCTTTGATCTGAATATTTCCGCTAGAGACGAGTTCTGATTGCTGATCGCCAAAAACAAAGCCACGTACGATAATGCTTCCCTCATCAGCAAAGAGGCTTGCACCTTGAACTCCCTTCGCGATTTCAATGTCCTTGTTTGCTCGTATTGTAATCCCTGAAAGGACATCACCGGATACCTTGATTGACCCGACAAACTGAAGTGATCCCCAAAGATGATCGAGGTCTCCTTCAATTTTAAGAGTGTCCTGGACGGTCAGATTGTTTCCATCTTGTTGTAGATATCCATCACAGCCAGCAATTAAAACATCATAATTCTTGTCTGTTTTCTCTCTCAGAATTGTCTTAGCAATCTTTGAGTTTGGAGCTTTGCCTGGAGTTGGTTTAATTGGGTTACCTAGTACATCAATTCCTGGAGTGCCTGGTTTTGGTTCATATATTCTGGCGATAATCTGACCCTTCTCGATGTTGTCAAAGATTTTTCTCTTTGCGACCGCATCTTGTGAGTCTGTCTCGTACGGAGATCCTTTGCCTTTAAACGGCTGAACTAGTAAGAGCAACTTTCCATCTGCCCCAGGCTGAGCCTCAACACCCTTAGCGACACGTCTTTCTTTTACTGAGCCATCGCTTTTAAGTTGAGTTGCAATATCAGCTATTACACCTTCATTTAAGAGATCTGCAGGAACGTGCTTTGTTAAGCAATCAAGCAGCTCCTGTTTTGTTGCTTTGCCTTCAACGTCAATAAAAAGCTTTAGCATCTCAACTGAGGCGTGGGCAGTGAGTTTAAAATGTTCGCTTTGCTCTTCAAAAACTTTTTTCATTCTAAGAAAGGTTATAGCAGATTTAAGTCTCCTGTAAGAGCAGATTTTCTGATCTGCTTTTCAAAGCCTATGCGTTCTGATGGCTAAAAAAATCTGTCTTCAGATCGACAAAGAAAAGCAGTGCGTAGATAGGAAGGTATTCTAGTAGGGCTTGAGTCAGGCTCAGCTCATATTGTCCAGCAGTTAGCATTGGATAGTAACTGATAAGAACAGTAAGTGTGAAGCCGAAACCAGCAGAGATATTTGCAAAGCATAAAAAAGGCGCAAACCAAAGCAGATACCAAGGGTGCACAACCGGGCTAAGCAGCAGCAAGGTGATAAATGCATAAACTGTAAACTTAGAAAGTTCAAGCTTAGCTTGATAGTAGAAATAAAGAATTCCAAACCAGACTAGGGCAAGCAGATATTTTATCCCAATAAAGCTAGAGCTATCTTGCCAGTTAACTCGGACTAAAGTTCCAAGTGCCTCAAAGGTTGATGCATTAAATTTCCAATGCTCAAGGTACGTTCCAAATGAATTAAAGAGAGACTCAAGGTTTAGAATGAAAGGGGAGAACAGAATCAAGATGATTGTTGTGGTTCCTACAAGTTCCCGAAGTATCGATTTTTTGTTTCCTGTCTGTATTAGAAAATAGAGGTAGGGCACGATAGCAACGTATTTTGTGGCAATTGCAAGTGCTATAAAAATGGAGCCAAGATATTTTTCTCTCTTTGCATAGTACAAGAATCCTAAGATTAACGTAATGAGCAAACCCTCCAGGTGGCCTGAAACCATAATCTCAATTAAAGCAAGTGGAGAGAAAGCATAGATGAAGATATTTTCCTTAGGCAGCTTGTACTCTTTCAGTAGGAGAATGATAAACCTTAGGCTGATAGCTTCACAGATAAACAGAAAAGCCTTCCAGCTTAAGATAGATTTTGCAAAAAGGGCGAAGCAGTATAATGCAAATGGTGGGTATATAGCAGTTAAGTTGTTATGCTGAATCATGTGCCACCAATTTTCTCTTAAGGAGAAAAGCTCAAGGTTATTAGGGGCCAGTTCATATGGGGAATGCCCAGCTAGTAAAACCTTTCCTTCCCAGATATAACGCCAAATATCAGAGGTTAGCTCCACGGGAGTAAAGAGAAGAAGAGCTCTGATGCCAACGGCTGCTCCAAGCAGGAAATTGTAGCTGGCTTGACCTAAGTTTTTGGCTTTAAAGATTAGTAAGAGATACGCGCTGCTGATTAGGAGATATAAGACGATAAACTCAGCTGCATTAAATCGACTCAAGAACATTCACCTTCCACAAGATAAAAGTAGAATCTTCCTTAATTGTCTGTAAGTGACGTGCTAAAAATATATCCCAATTTATCTTTTCCTGATCGTTTAACTGAGTCTTTAGAACCGATAAAAGTCGAGCTTTATGAGCGAGCATGTGTGTAACACCTGCTTCTCTAAAAGCTTTCTCTAGTGGAATTCCATTTTTTAATGAATTTATGATTAATGCCCCTGAATGATAGCCACCAAGCACTTCGTTTTTGTAATAGAAAAATCTATTACCTGTGTAGACTAGATATGTTTTTGAGTTAGGTGGTAAAGCTTTATTTACAAGCTCTATCATCGGATAGACTGAAATCTTATGCCGTAAATAATCTTCTTTAGTTTGGTTGGTTGTGAAGTAGGTTAGAGTTTCGCTCTGCTTAAGTTCATTTGAACAATACTTAGCAGCTAATCCAAAATGAGCCACAAGCAGAAAAAGTAAAGAGATGTTCCGCACCCTTTGATTTTTGATAAAAAGCAAAAAGCTAAATAGCCCAACCGCGGCAAGAGAAAATAAAGGTAGTGCTATTGGGGTAAGGTATCTGATACGCGCCCCTGCTTCAAATAGAGTTATGACAAAATAAAAGCCTGAAAAAATAAAAGAGAACATTATCCATGGACGTTTTCTGATCTGCAGTAATGGCAGAAACAAAAACACTAACAGGGGGGATAGTGTTCCATCAAAATGACGTGGTTGGTGATCTTGTCCAAAAAAGATCATACGAACAGGAATCAATACTAAATCAAAAAACGACTCGCCATAATAGAGCATTCTCTTTTCAATAGGTTTTAGATCTGGAAGTCCACTTAAGACATCATGTTTCAGAGGGAATAAGTTTTGAAAAAGTGGATAAATTGGGTTTCCTGTTAATTCAAAATTTCGATATAGCCATGCCGTGCTTATAAGTAAGGCAACTATAGAGATAGTTGCGGTGTTGATAATCACATTCTTTGGACTCTGCCCCCTTCTGATAGTAAAGACTATCATTCCAAACACAAAAGCTAACATGCCAGGTAGCGAGTTATACTTTGTGCTAAATGCAAGTCCTAGCGCCATACCTACTAGCAATATGAGTTTCGTACTTACTCCCTCTTCCACACTGTAGATAGCTAGTACAAAAGCTATTCCAAAAAAAAGTGCCAGTGGTAAATCTACAAGTGGTGAAGTTGCTAGTCTAAATGCAATTGGAAGAGTTAGAGCTACTAGGTATGTGATTAATGCAACCTTGTTCTCGTCTGTCTTCCATCTGACAAAATGAGCTAGGATGCCGCAGAATATAAAGAGATAGCAGGCATGATATAGAGCTGCATAGTTTCCTAACCCTAATTCAAATAATCCTGTGATCGCTAAATGAATTAGTGGTGGATAGTAAGACCAGTTATGCCACGGAATTTCGCTAATGTAATTTTCTCTTGCCCACCAGTTAGGTACAGCAATGTGATGAATCAGTGCATCAGTAACTGTAACAGGTAGCAGCGCTTGCAAAACTATGTACAGTGTTGCCAAAGAAAAGATTGAGGTAAATGAGACTCTGTAAATTGTCGATTCTTGGGCAAGCAATGAAAGGACTGATTTTGTTGCTCCAAGCAGGGTGTACAAAAGTATCCCAAGGTGAAGAATTATAAAGAGATAATACAGTGGTGATTCTGTGCTTAGGTGCATGCCGATAGGAAGTAGCGGCACAAGCATTAAGCCAGACAAGATCGCCATTTGGCATAAATATAGTAATTCTTTAGGTTTATTAGAGTCCATCAGCTGCACTTTAGCTTGATAAATGCTTGTGGTCACGATTTTCTTTGGTTTGATTGAGTCAGAGTATTAGTTGTGAGATTCTTGCATAAGTTAGGGTCAAATTCTCTCATTTCTCGTTCATTTTTTAATAAATGTATAGTTTGGTGTGGCTATGCAGCAATCGCTGTAGAAGTTTACATTTGCTTTGGCGTCTAGCAGGCTTAGTTTCATATTCTGCGAGGCGTCAAGGAGAGCTCAATGGAGGTTTTAAAAGAGCTCAAAGCTGCCCAAGCGATCATGATTCTCTGAAGATGGAGTGTCATTGATGCCGAATCTGCGCATCAATATCGAAAAGCTCGGGGGCAAAATTCATCAGCTCCCTGGACTCGGACCGCATTGGGTTTGTGCGGCCAAGGGTCGCCATCCCCACGTCAGCTTCGCCGGCTTCAAGCTCAAGGTGCTGTCCTTCGGCCAGATCCCTCGTGGAGGTCCCCCTTCCTGGGTGCTGACCGACGGCTACGATTGCATCGGCGAGCAGAACCACTTTCCCAACAATATCTTGATCTACGACGAGGGCGAGTATCCGAACCTCATGGCTCTGATCACGCTCCCTGAGGGGATCGAAGATCTCTTCATTCCCAGCGCCTCGCTGCTCGAGGAGTGCGAGAACCGCGGGGATATCTTCTACCATCGGCAGGGCCGCGAGCTGCTTCTGCTCTGCGGTCAGAACGAGGTGGAGATCGAGGCGGATAGGCGCCTGCTCGCGATCCGGTTCAACGATCAGACGGAGACGTTCGAGTTCCTCTGGACGGATGATCTCGAGGAGGAGGGCGACGACAGCGAGTAGAGGAGGGCAAGACTGAGTCCAGTGCTTGTACGTTTTCCCCGACCAGTAGCATTCCTGTTGCTGGTCGGGGGTCTATTTTAGAATGGTTTGTAAATAAAGAGCTCTCTTTGGTGCTAGTGAATTGCTAAGCTTAGGCAGTTTAGTGTTGATTCTACCATCTGGTTAACTGAGTATGTTTGAGCTAGCCCCTTTGGCGCTTTAATAAACTCATCTCTTTGATTAATCCATTTAGCAATCGCTATTGATAGACTATCAGGATTTTTCCTCTGAACAATCGTGTTTTGATCTTTTAGGATCTCTAAGCTGTCTCCACAGTTTGTTGCAATGGCAGGAATTTCACATAGTGCTGCTTCAACTAAAACATTAGAGAATCCCTCACCATATGAAGAGGGTAAGACAAGCAGATCGAGTGCGTTGTAAAAGGCATTTAAGTCGTCGAATTTGTCAATCCAGATAAAAAATCTCTCAAGCTCTTGCTCGACTACAGTGTTCTGTAGTTTTTGCTTTAACAACTTATCTCCTCCACCGAGACAAACAAATCTTAGCTGTGGATAGGTATGACAGAGATTCTTGGCTGCTCCAATTAGAGTATCGTAACCTTTCATCGGATCGATTCTGGCAACTGTGCCAATAACTAAATGTTTTTCGGATAACCCCAATTCTTGGCGCACTCGAAGTCCTGAAGTTTTATCGGGTTTGTACTTTGAATGATCTACACCGTTATGAACAACTTTAAATTTGTCTCTAGGATATCCGTAAGCGACATGATGTTTCATGCCGGCATTCGAATTTGAGATGATTAAATCTGCTCTTCTTGATAAGAGGCGAGAGATAAAGAAGGTGAATTGTTCACTAAAATGATATTTAGAAAAATCCATATCAGAGGCACGAATGCCCCAGATAATCTTTGCACCATTCAATCTGTTTTTTATCAGAGATAAGATTACATTTGGTCCAAGTAAGAAACTATAAACACAGTCTGGTTTAAAGCTGTTGATCTCAGCGGAAAGTGTTTTTAAAAACGACCAAAACTCCCAACGACCTTTTCTTTCGATTACAGTAAAAGAGATGTCACTTTGCGTAAGATTTTTTGAAAGCTCACGTGCTGGATTGTATGAAATCACATGTACAGCATGGCCTTTTGATTTTAGCCCTTCAGCTAATAGCATTAGCTGGGTTTGCGCGCCGCCTATGTTTAGTGAACTTGTTAATAGTACAATTCTCATGCTTTATGACCCATTGCTTCTCTAAAAGCATAAAGGATTGAGGAATTGATCCCCAAGAGCTCTTTGGCTTTTATATGCATTATCCCACTTCGAAGTAGAATCGATAAAGCTGTCACTACTGCTGCTCCATTTGCGCCGTAATAGTAAATTGCTGGTACATTAAAGATTACGTTGAAAAGTAATGATATAAATACGATTTTAAGAGCAGTCTTTTCATATCCAGTCATGGTAAAAAGGAAACCTACTGGGCCGACAAAAATGTTAGAGCCCTGACCTAGTGCTAAGATGATTAGAGCGATTGTTGCTACTTTAAACTCTCCTCCAAAGATAGAGAGAATCCATGGAGCTCCAACGCAGATCAAGATTATCGTAGGAAATGCTACTATAAACGACCAAAAAGTAATCTTTGAATAAACAACTTGTAGCTCTTCCTTTGAATCTTTTGCAAACCCCTCTGAGATCATTGGACCAGCAATTTGACCAATTGCTTGAAATCCAAACAGAACAAACATACTTGCCTTTGAAGCAACTGCATACGAGCCAACTTCTGACATAGTCCTAAGCGTTCCTATCATGATTGAATCAAATTGATTCAAGATTACGTACATGCCTGTAACAAGTAAAAGTGAAAGAGCAGTCTGAATCCATTCTTTGGTCTGATATGTATGCACTACCTCTTTTGTTTCATTTGGAAAGAAGCGAGTCATAAAGATGTAGCTTGCAAATAAGGCGATCGCTGTCGAAATGACATTACAGGCCATAGCGTTTGAAGCGCTCTTTTCGTATGAAGTGAAGAGAAAGCAGATACTTACTAAAGTGCACAAAACAAGTGGTTGTATAACCATCTCTGGTAGGCGTGCAAAAACTATTCTTTTCAGCCCACGGACTATTGATTGAAAAAACATCATCAAGGTGCGTAGGGGGATTATCAATGCAGCTAATAAGAACGTTAAGCTTAACTCAGGTGCTATTAGCTGTCTTGAGAGAATGATTGTAGCAATAGCGAGCACAATGCTTGCTTGCAGGATAGTAACTATCCCCTTTGTTCGTAATCCTTTCAAAGACGCCCAATCCTTTAGGCC
This sequence comes from Deltaproteobacteria bacterium, assembly GCA_020635175.1. Taxonomy (GTDB): domain Bacteria; phylum Bdellovibrionota_C; class UBA2361; order UBA2361; family J135; genus JACKAH01. Next base: position 11,900 of record JACKAH010000015.1, on the reverse strand, counting down.
TGAATATGCAGCCGTGTATTTTAACGCAGCTTCATCAAATCCAATTGTTCCAATTAGGATGATGATTGCTAACCAGGACATTACATAGTTGTAGCTACCGTATTCATTAACACCTAAAAATCTTGCTAAAATAATGTTTAGTACGAAGGCGCAGATTGTTCCTATGATGCTAACGATGAAAGCTTGACTGGATCCAGAAAGCAGCTCTCTTGAAGACCTCTTGCTCTTCAAATGAGAGTGAGAGATGTTTTCGATCTCTCCAGGTTTTCTTGCGATAATTTCAATATTTCTGCCATGTCCCCCACAGAGATCTGAAAACCAATCAACGGCTCTTAAAAGTAGTCTTTTGTAACTTCCTGCCCATCGCTCTGGAAAGTGAGTTGTTGCATGTAGGATCTCAAAGTTGTTTTTCTTGACTACGGTTGAGAGCTGTTGAATTCCATAGAAAAAAGGATGATGAATTGAGTGGAGACTTCGAGGTTGCTGTTTTCTTCCCTGTAGCGAATCGACAAAGTTATCAACCCAGCTTCTAAACTGATTTGGAACTTCAATGATAACGATTCCTCCAGGCTTAAGTAGAGAGTAGATCTTCTGCAGGGAGGTGTTCGGGTCAGTTAAATGTTCAAAAACGTGACTTAGATGAACTACATCAAATTTATGTTCAGACTCAAAGTTGTCGAGTTCTATGCAGGCAAGTTCTAGCGAAAATTTTTCCTTAGCACGTTTGCAGCCAAATTCACTTAACTCAAGACCTGCAACTTCGAAACCACGCTTCTGAGCTAGGTGTAGAAAATCTCCAGTACCAGCTCCAATATCAAGAATGCTTTTTGCTTCCGGAAATATGGCACGAATATTATCTAGTCGTTTTTCAAACCATACATAACGGGTATTAATGACATCTTCTTCGTAGTTTTCTTTTGGTGCAGGAAATTCTGATGTTCCACCATGCCCAGAGAAATAGCTTTCTGAGTAGATCGCTTGGTACTCCTCAGGTGTTGGTTGAGGGTTTAGCCAGCGCATCTCACAGGAGTTGCAGATTGTTACTCTAAAACTTTCGGGTAGATTTAGATAGAAGCTTGCCTTTGAATCTGTTGAGCTCTCTTTAGATTCACATATCGGACAGCTGTTTATTGGAGTAGGCATAGGGCATCTTAACCTGTTCTAACCATTGCGGAAATAGCTACTATCGACAATAGTGTACCTATTAGCCTGCAGTGTCATCAAAAGATAGTTAATGGAGAAAAAGCGCTTAGTAATTTTTGATTTTTGTGAAACATTGGTCCGATTCCAATCGGCTGATAAATTTGTTGATTTCGTAAGAGAAGATCTTAGAAGCCCTAGAATGAGATATCGTGAATGCTTTAGAACTATCTTAAGTTTTCTTAGAGTTTTACGTGGAGAAAGTAACAAGAGAGCAAAGCTTTTGCAGCTTGAAGGACTACCTAAGCCGAGACTTGAGGCATTTGCTGAACGTTTTGTTGAGGAACGTATTCGTCCAAACTTAATTGGTAGAACTACTAAAATTTTAGAGCAGCATTTAGACAACGGAGATGAAGTAGTCATTGTTTCTGGCGGATACTCTCAATATCTCAATGTTTTTGCTTCTCAGGTTGGAGTAAAGATTGTAGTTGCTACAGATATAGATTTCAGTGATGGGGTTTGTACAGGAAGAATTGCAGGAGATAACTGCATGGGTGAATTAAAGGTAAAAAAACTAAGAGATAGGATTTCGTTAGATGAGTACGATCTTGAAGATTCTTATGTTTACACAGATGACATAAAGGATCTCCCTCTGTTAGATCTAGTAGGCAACAAGGTTTTAGTTACCAAGCATCCGAACGATCAACTAGCTGAGCAATACGGCCTACAACAGATAGTTTGGAGTCATTAAGTGAACTTTAGAAGATTACTATTGAAATCTGCATATAGAGTTCGGGCTCCCAGGATTTTAGAGCAGATAGAGTTTTTTAAGAGAAATGAGTCTCAGCCAGCAGAGTATTTTGCAGAGATGCAATTGAGGAAACTTAAATCTCTCTTGTTGTACTGTCACGCAAATATTCCATTCTATAGAGAGCTTTGGGATAAGCATTCTGTATCTGCAGAGATCGAAAGTCTTACAGATCTAGAGAAATTTCCTTTGATTAATAAAGAGATGGTTCAGACGGGGATTGCTCAAAAAAAGTTTGATTATGAAAGATTTGGTAAAGAGAAATTACTAAAGCAGACTACGACTGGATCTTCTGGAACCCCTTTTGAGTTTTATGAAGATAGACGTTGCTTTGATTTAAGGACTAGCAAAGCTTACGCAATCAATAGCTGGTTTCATTACGAGCTCGGCGATAAATGTGCTCGCTTTTGGAGAGGAGAGTTGGAGCCGAGCTTTTTTGAAAAAGTGAAATCTTATATTAAAAACGTAGACCCCTACTGTATCTACGATCCCAATGCGCCGCTTGAATCTGCTTTGACGCAAGCTCGGATTGAAGAATTTATTGCTCGCTTAAATAAAACAAAGCCCAAGATAATCGAAGGTTTCGTAAGTGCACTTGATCTTATAGCAACCTATCTCAACGCTCATGGACAAAAGCTTAAGCACAAGCCTAAAAGCATTGTTACAGGTGCTGAATTTTTAAGCGATATTCAGCGAGAAAATATCTCTCAAGCATTTGGTTGCCCAGTTTATAATCGTTTTGGTGGTACTGAAACAGGAATTATTGCACACGAGTGCACCCTTCAAGCAACTGGGGATCATATGTTGCACATTGATACTGAGAATTTAATTATTGAAACTATTAAGGCTGGTAAGAGTGTTAGAGGCGAGCCAGGAGAGATAGTCGCAACGCTGCTTAATATGCGAGCAACTCCGCTTATTAGATATCAAACTGGTGATATTGCAACACTCGATGACAGCGCTAAGTGCTACTGTGGAAGAACTGCTCCTCTAATGAAGGACATCGAGGGTAGGGCAAATGATTTTTTTGTTCTGAAAGATGGGAAGCTGCTTTCTACTCATCTTTGGCAGAACTACTTTAAGAAGCTGCCATTTATTAATCGATATCAAATGATTCAATCGAACTTAGATCGGGTCGATGTTTCGCTAATCGTAGATCAAGAGCAGTTTGTCGAGAAGGATTTTGAGAAGCTTAAAAAATCAGTTGAGGCTGCATTGCCAGGAGTTGATGTCACTTGGAGCTTTGTTGAAGAGATTCCGCTTGGACCAGGTGGAAAGTTTCATCACTGCATTTCAAAATTACCTGCAGAACAAAAAAGGGTTAATGCCTGAGCTTTTACAGCTATTTTCCTCTGGGGAGCAGTTGAAGATAAGCATTACTGAGTTTTCACCAGTGGGTTCTTTATACAATCTGTCATTACGAGGACTACATGCACGTAGTGCATGTAGGACGTGGTAATCTCTACGATATGGCATTACAAACAGATTGCCACAGTCGCTATCGCTCCTTCGCAATGACAGGTTGTTTGAGCCCTCGGTAAAGAACCCACTTCGAAAACTCTAGGTAGCTAGTTATCTAGATAAATATTGGATGTAGTAATCTAAGAGGCTTTAGCTATTAGAGCTCTGAAAGCTGGTTTTCTACTGGGGAGCGTTCCTTTTTGTCAGTCATCAAACCCAGGGTGGTTAGAGAATATGGAAACATTCTTGCGAAATTACTATGAGCCTTAAATGACCACGAAGTTCAGCAAGAAGGGTTCCATATTCGGAAGTATCTTAAACTTTCTTTACGGATGCTCCCCAGAGGAAAACAGCTGTAAGAGCTCAAAGGAAGATTGCTCCTCGGAAAGGACCCACTGGTGAAAACTCTAGGCTCATTACGAATGATGTTCCCCAGAGGAAAACAGCTGAAGATATTTCAACTCTAGTTCAATTGATTAAGCGGAATAGGCTCAATTAACTCAGTATTTTCAATGTTCATTGAGTCGTTTGAGAGGATCTTCTTAACAATCAGTGCCACATTGTCAGGATAATCTACCTTCAAAACCTTAGTGTTCTTGATGGCATCTTTTAGACGATCGATTGATCTTAGAGATAGATCTTTTAGTAAAGGGATGCCCATCGATTTAAGAGCAACTGCGTTGCAAGTTTGTTCATACTGCCCCTTCATCGGTATGACTATCAGTTTTTTCCCAAGAAAGAGTGCTTCTGATGTTGATTGAAATCCAGCGGCTGTAATAAAGGTGTCGCAAGTTGCAAAACTTTCAAGAAACTCTTGGTTTGAGATTGGATGAATCTCGACGTTTTTAATCGTTTGTTTGCTTGTCGCTCTCTTTGAAAATACTTCAAAATGGCAATCCGGAAGCTTAGTAAAAACATCGATAATCGTATCGTCCTTTATCGCAGGCAAATACATTGTATAATGACCCTTATTGCTACTTTGAAGGCGCCTGATGTCCTTCCTTACTAGCGGTGTTTCAATAAAGCTGTCGTATTTTGTGTAGTGAAAGCCAATTTGCTTCGTGCAGGGAGCAAACCATTTAAACAAAAATTCGACTAAGGGGCTTTTTATGCTTGGTCTCGGGGTGTGCTCGGATAGAAAAGATGCTTGATGGCTTACGGCTATAACAGGAACGTTCTTTGATCTTGCAGCCCATGCGGTCACTGGTTCAAAGTCATTTATAATCAGATCGTATTTTTCGGCAGGGAATTGTTTAATCTCTTGTTGTAACAGCATGGGATTAAACTTCTTGAGGGTCTGCGCGTAGTCGATTCCGCCGGATTTACCAAAAGTAAAGCTTAGGCCGTTTAATTTAAATCTCAATTCAATCGGTAGCGTTACTTCAGACTCCGTCCCGCTTACTGCGATATCCAAGTCTACATAATCTATCAGATGTGGGATTAGCTCCTTAGCCCTACAGAGATGCCCATTCCCTGTACCCTGAATTGCGTATAGTACCTTCATAAAGACCTATTCATTAATTACGCCTTAGTATACAATCTATAAAGTTAAATTTTAAGAATTGTATTTGCATTCTGTTATAAATTCATCTTAAGCATTCCATATGTCTCAGAAAATAATTTCTCCTACACAATTTGTAAACGATTTAGAACCTTATAAAACTGCTTCACAAAAGGCACTTAATTTCAGAGATTCTGCGCTTAAGCTTGATTGGAATGAAGGAACTATCGCCCCACCTCAAGCTGTAATCGATGCGTTGGTAGATTATCTGAAGTCTCCAAATAGCTTAAACTGGTACCCTGATATGGAGCATCGCCAAGTTCGGGAAGCTATTAGTAGATATGTCGGGATGCCTTTAGAGTATATCGGTATTTTTGTTGGCTCTGATGGAGCTCTTGATTATCTCGCTAAGATATTTTTATCCAATGGTGACAAGGTAAAAATTGTTGGACCGACATATGATCAGTTTAGGGTCAGTGCCGCAGTGGTTGGTGCTCAGATCGATTATATTTACGGAGAAAATCCATTTCAAACTGACTTGGCTGCGATAACGAAAGGTCTCGGTTCAGATACAAAGCTTGTTTATTTAGCTAATCCAAACAATCCAACAGGTGTTCTCTACTCGAAGGAACAGATCTCTGATTTATTAGAAAGCTCACCAAGCACGTTGTTTCTGATCGATGAAGCCTATATGGACTTCTGTCGTGAGCAAACGGTTGTTGAACTAACTAAGAAGTATAAAAATTTAATTGTATTACGCACATTCTCAAAAGCTCTTTGTTTGGCTGGTATTCGACTTGGGTACATTATTGCAGATCCCGAATACTTTGCTTTGATAATGAGAGTTCAAAATACAAAAGAGGTCAGTGTCTTGTCTCAAGTTGCGGGGAGGTTAGCCTTAGAGCATGTACAGTACTACGAAGATTACATTGCTGACGTAAACGAGGTAAAGAGATGGTTTGTTCAGGAGCTTCAAAGTTCAGGTTTTCATGTGAATTACGGTGAAGGTAATTTTATCCTTCTCAAAGTAGACTCTCCAAAGGAGTTCATTTCTCAGCTTGAAACTGAAGGCATCTATATTCGAGATAGAAGCTATCTTCATCAGCTTGAGGGGTATGTCAGGATAACTATTGGATTAAAAGATCAAATGCTTAGGGTCTTGGGCACAATTCAAAACATTAGCGGTTCAGCCAAGTAATTTTGTTCTGTCAGCGACATTTTTCTTGATAGCGATTTTCTTCCGAAATGGTATGCTCGCACTATGAAAAAACTGATATTTTTACTGATTATTTTACTCTCGCCTACAATGCTTCTTGCTGAAGTATTGTATGTGCAGGTCCGCTCGACAAAGCTTAGATCTGAACCCAAACATTGGGCTAAGCCTGTGAAGGAGCTTAAGTATGGAGATCCCGTTAGTAAAAAATCTTATAGCAAGGGCTGGTACAATGTAAGCTACGGCAAAGACAGTACAGGCTTTATTCATGAAAGTGCTATTACCAAAAAGAAGGTCGCATTTAGTTCAGGTTCTTCTGGTAAGGTAAAGGCTGAGGGATCAGATCTGGTCTTAGCTGGTAAAGGATTTAATCGAGATGTTGAAAAGAAGTTTGCCTCAAGTGGTAAGAGACTTGATTACAACACTGTAAACCAGGTGGAACAGTTTAGTGTTCCTGAAGAGGATTTAGCTAAATTTATCGAAGATGGAAAGTTATCAGGGTAGGGCGAAATGAAAAGTAAATTTCTAATTTTTGTATTGTTTGTATCTTTTCCTTTTAGTTGCTTTGCTCAAGGTCGAGATCTACTTGGTGGACTTTTAGAGCAAACAGGCATCGTCTCAAAAAAGAGATTTGATGCGTTTGTTGATGCAGGCTCGAAAGCGATGGATGCTTCTGAGGGGTTCACCGAAGAGCAGGAGTACTACCTAGGCAGAAGCGTTGCTGCGATGATTCTCGGTAAATACAAGCCTTATGCTAACCGTGATGCGAATCGATATGTGAGTAAGGTAGGGGCTTACTTGTCAGCTTTATCTGACAGGCCGAATACGTTCAATGGTTATCACTTTTTAGTTCTAGATAGTAATCAGATTAACGCAATGGCAACACCAGGAGGCTTTATCTTTATTACTAAAGGGATCTTAAAATTGATGCCAAATGAGGAGGCCTTGGCTGCGGTTATTGCACATGAAATTGGCCACGTTGTTAAGGGGCATGGAGTAAATGCCATTTCACAGGCGAATATGACAGAAGCATTTACTATCTTGGGAAATGAGTATGCTTCTGAAAGTAGTTCTTATCAAAACATAACTCAACTAACTAACGCCTTTGGCAAAAGTGTTGATAATATTGTTGATACTCTTTTAGTCAGTGGTTATAGCCGCAGCCAAGAGTATGAGTGCGATGAATATGCCTTAAAGTTACTAGCAAAGGCTGGTTACGATACAAAAGGTCTTAGTACGATGTTAGGTAAGCTCTCTACTTACAAGGGTTCTGATGCTACAGGTCTATTTTCAACACACCCAGATGCTGGAGATAGAATAAAAAATGTAAATTCTAAAATTCCAAAATCAAAAGCTAGCGAGGAAGCTATTCAGTTACGAGCAGATAGATTCACTCAGGTGGTAAAAACAATCTCTTAACGATGTCTTCACCAGATCATATTAAACGGCAGAAACAAATTTTCCTGCTGCTAGTTACTGTCATTGGCTTAAGTATCATTGCTGTGTTCCTGCAGCTTGATTTCTTAAAACAGCTTGAGTATAGCACCTGGGATTCGAGGGTGCGGGTCGTTGCTGATCCTGCAAAAGCTGACCCTAAGATTAAAATAATAGTTATAGACCAAGAATCCCTTGAAGCATTAGCAAAAGATGGGATTACTTGGCCCTGGCCCAGAAGTCTTTACGCACCAGTTATTAAATATCTTGAACATGCTGGAGCAAAGGGATTGGCGATAGATCTTCTCTTTACTGAAACTTCTGCCTGGGGGGTAGAGGAGGATATACAGTTTGGAGAGGCATTAAATCCAAATTTTCCTGTTATTAACACTGTAGTTTTGCATAAAGCTAAACATTCATTGCCAGAGGACAAGTTTCAGATCTGGACCGAGCGATCAGGGTTTAGTTATCAGAGAAGTATAGATTTTTTAGGTGACTTAAAAGTTGGAACACATCAAAGTCTAACTTTACCGACTAATGAGATCCTTGAGCATTCGTTTTGGCTAGGAAATGTTAGCGAGAATTCTGATCAGGATGGTATTTTTAGACACTATCAGATTGGTGGCTACGTTGAAGAATTGCCATTCTTAAATTTGCCATTTGCTTTGTTTGCTTCTAGCAATCAGTCCGATTTTAGAAAGTTAGATTCGTTTATTGGAGACAATAATCAACTAACAGTTAACTTTCATGGCCCTGCCTTAACATATGATACATATCGCTTTGAGCCTGTTCTAAAGAGTGCTAATGCCTTGGAGCTTGGAGAAGAGCCAAGAGTAAAACCTGAGAATTTTGAAAATGCATGGGTCTTCCTAGGCGCGCAAGCGCCAGGCTTGCTGGATCTCAGGCCAACGCCTTTGGCGGCTGTTTATCCTGGAGTCGAGTATCATGCAACAGTTTTGGATAATTATCTGCATAGCGACTTCATAAAAAAAGTCTCTCTTCCGGTTACGTTGCTTCTATGCTTAGTTTTCTTGTTGTTGCTTAATAGCTCTACTTTGTTCTTTAGATCTTTACGCTATGAGCTTTTAGCCGTGCTGATTGCGCTTTCTGCATTTATATTTCTCTCAGGAACGCTTGCAGCTTATAACTTTGGTTTATTGGCGGCTGTTCCGTTTTGATCTGTCTTGTCAGCGATATCGACTCAGTTTTCAGTATTATCTTGAAGGTCGAAATCTGGCTTTATTCGTGGCGCGTTTAAGCATTAATCTCAGCCCCAGGTAATTGAGCAGATAATCGATAATCCGAACAGCGCTTACTTTAGGTGGGCAAAAAGAGAAGTTACAATCTTTTTAGTGATATTGCGGGTTTTACCACTATCTCTGAAAAATTGAAGGCCGAACAATTGGTCTCACCTAAATACATACTTGTCGCTTTTATCGAGTATTATTTTAGAAAGTGGTGGGACTGTTGATAACACAGAGGAGATGCAATAATTGCATTTGGAATGCTCTAAGTTGATATTGAAATCATGCCTTTACAAGCAGTTAAAGCTGCTCTAGATTGCCAGCGTGCCTTGAAAGATCAGGGTTGATCTATTTCCGTGAAGAGTTTGAGTGATCCACTTACGCGGATTGAGCATTCACACTGGGGAGGTACATGTTGGGAATTTTAGTCTCAAAAGAGAGGTTCGATTATACAGTGATTGGGGATGCTGCAAATCAACTTCCTGATTAGGAAGGCTTGAATAAAAATTTGGTACAAAGATTCTGATTTCGAGCAGACCTATAAGTCTCTGCATGGAACGATCTCGGCTCGTAAGATTGGTGATGTTAGAGTCAAAGGCAAGGGCATGGTTGTAGGAGTATATGAACCTTACGCTTCTGGACAATACTCTCAAAAGCATCTTGAGAATTTTGAAAAAGCTCGGACAGTTTTTTCGGAAGGCAACTTTGAAAAAGCAAAAGAGATATTTGAAATTATAGAAACGGATCCGGTTTCAAAATCATATCTAGCAAGAATTGAGGCAGAGGATTTTAATATCAAAAATTGGTCTCCTGTCTGGAGTATGACAGAAAAATAAAAGATCACTCTAATACAATCTGTCTAGGCGATGCTTAGAGTTAATAGCCACCCAAGATAAAAACAGATAACAGTTCTTAGTTTGCTTGCGGATTTTAGCCTTATAAACTTGGCATCTTGACTGAAATTGTCTTTTACAAAAATCATTGTGGCTAAAATCCATCCTAAAAAGAAAAGATTCGATAAAAGCTGCATTAGATAATTCGGTGTATATTTCTTGCCATCATGAAGATAATCTTTTCTTTTGGCTGATTGATCGTATTTAGAAAATTCTAACTCTATTTTGTGAGTTATCTGATCTGTTCTTGAGTTAGTAAGAAAGCTTCTTGATGTTTTAAGCGAACTTCTCAGTTCTCTTAGTAGATTTAGTTTTGTATTGGCCTCAAGATCGCTATTTACAATATTTCCAAAAAACGTGTTAGCAATCTCTTCTTTGGAGAAAAGAGGAATGCTCCACTTAATCGCTTTTAAATAGCTATCTGAAGCCTCCTCAAGGCCATCGCTTTTATAAAGTTTCTCCGCCTTTGAGAGATAGGAGTTTGCGGAGATGAGAGAGCGCAGGGTGAGAGGTGCTACTAATGCAATAAAAAATGATATCAAGATAAGTATTCGCTTCATTGCTGAATATCTTAGTTATAAGAGAGAGTATTAGGCAATAAGAGATCTAGGCCTGGGCGCTTTCGCTTTGATCAAGCTCAGCTAAGTCGCTGTAATCATCTGTGGGTTTGTAGTTTGAGAGGTTGTCTGTTCTTTCTAAGCGCATAGACGCTATCTGTTCTGCAATAAGTCCAAGCATAAATATTATGACAGAGGTGTTAAACAGTAACGCTGACATATTCGTTAATCTTCCCTGCGTGACATAAGTAAACGCATACCAGAAAAGGCCAAGCGTGAAGGTCATGATACTTACAGGCAGAAAGACTCGCATTGGTGAAAAGAGAGTTGCAATCTTCATAATAATCAAAAGAAAGCGTGGGCCATCAATAAATGGATTGATTTTGCTACTTCCAACTCGATATTTAGTTTTAATTGGAATGTATCTTAACGTTCTACCCGATCTGATAAACGCTAGAGTTGATGTAGTTGGATATGAGAATGTGTTAGGAAGCAGATCGCAAAAGCGCAAAGCGTCCTCTCTGCGCATTGCGCGCATTCCGCTTGTTAAGTCTTCTATCTTAAATTTTGCAGCATATGATGCAAAACGATTGTATATAAAGTTTGCAACATCTCTCATGAATGTAGTTTCAGAGTCTCGTTGTCTAGCGCCAACGACCATGTGGTATTTTGAAAGTTGCGACAGTATGCGTGGCAGATCTTGTGGTGCATGTTGTCCATCTGCGTCCATGAAGACTAATGCCTTTCCTCTTGCTGACCGAATACCTGTCTTTACGGCAGCTCCATTTCCCATATTGTAGGGATGGTTGATTACTCTGGCTCCTGCGGCCTCAGCAATTCGAGATGTTGAGTCGGTGCTTCCGTCGTTTATCACTAGGATTTCTGTTGCTGGAAGTCCTAGTTCGTGGATTGCGACAATCACATCTCCAATAGCGCCTTCTTCGTTATAGGCAGGGATGATAACGCTTATAATAGGCTTATCGTTCATGCTTTATTAGTATAAAAATAGTATATTTTCGCTATCTTAGGATGCTGCTATTAATCTATTCGATTTGTATTTTCTTGTAAGTAGTCATTTTTTACTATCTTGATGTCTCAGCTAAGAAAAAAGCTTAATTAGAGCTTATTGTTGGCCGATTAACTATAAATATTAAGCCAGTAAGGCTTACTATTGCTAAAATTATGATAAAATGGTCTATGTGAAGTGAAGATTGGGGATTTTACTTTAATTTGTGAGCTTATATGACTGATAAACCTATCAAGCATTTTATGGAACTTTCATACGAAGAGATTGAAGCGCTCAACTTAGAGGCCAAGGCCAAGATGCTTGAACATCGAGATCCTGAGGAGCTCAAAGAGCATTACATTAGGTATCTTTCGGATACCCCTAAGCTTAAAGCCGTTACGGTCTGCTTTACTGATCTTGAAGGACGCTTTCACATGCTCGATTACGACAAGAAGTTCCTCTTAAAGTCGTACGACAACTTGACCTTCGATGGTTCCTCAGTGAAGGGTTTCTCTGTAGTCAATGAATCGGATCTTAGATTACATCTAGATTGGGGATCTTTTCGTTGGATGCCAAGTGATGTTTTTGGTCCAGGTAAAGTCTTTGTATTCGGAGTGATTAAAGGAAGAGACGGATCTAATTA
>JACKAH010000014.1 GCA_020635175.1 Deltaproteobacteria bacterium | reverse complement strand
GGATTATAATTTCGAAACGACTCAGGGATTGAGATCGAGTCGAAGCGAATTGAGAGTAGTCTAATCAGCGAGCTTCTAAGTGATTGCATTAATCTCAGGGTTATAAATTTATGGATTTAAGCTATTAGCCTATACTACGAAGTGATTAAATCCGAAAACTCACAAAACTTTATAGTATTTTCAGTGTGTTGCGAAAGTGCTAGAGTTCGATTTTCATGCTCTTTAAGTATGCGGCCAGGCATTTTTTGTTAATAACTTTAATATCTTCAGTAACTTCAAAATCAGTTTCTGCTGATTTGGTCAGAGATAAGAAAAGAATGTTATAATTAATGTTCAATGTTTTGTCAGATTGAAAAGAATGCCGCTAAGTAGATTTCAGAATGTCTAAAGGATTAGAGAAAAACAGTTCAAGCGATAAGCAAAAGCGACTTGATTTAGGCTTTGAGTCTCTAGTCTCTTCTCTCGCCGAGGATTCCGATACCGCTGCCGAGATTGTAAAGAGTTCTCAGAGTACAAAACAATTAGATCTCAACGGAAAGTCTTCCAGATCTTCAGCCTCTGGCGTTGATGATCTTCAGAGTTTGTTTGATAGAAAAGAGTGGAAGACTCTGCAAAAGTTATCTGAGAAAGAATTAGATCGCTCTGAGGAGGAATCTCCATTAACAAGGCTTTTCTGGGTCAAATCACAGTTAGAGTTAAAAACTGTGCCAGCATCAATTTTATCTGCGCCTGCTGATAGCGCTACTAAATCGCTACTTAAGCAGATTGATCAATTAGATCTAAAGCTAAAAAAAGAGATAGCTTTAATTCTTATCAAGATAGGTTCGAACCTTACGTCTACATTGTCTGATAATTTAGGATTTGAATTCTATAATCGCTCTCTTAAATTTGACCTTGGTGTTGCAGATAAACTTAGGGATGTTTTAGTAAATGAACAGGAACTAGTTGATCAGACATTAGGAAAGAAAAAGCTAAAGGAGCGGCGGCAACAAGCAATTGATAAGTTAACTCTGAAATTAGGCAAGAAAGAAAAGGTAGCGACTAATTCAGAAGAACCTAAAATAAAAGTTGCTTCTGATAAGCCTAAATCAAAGCAGTTATCTTATAAGCTAATAGCTGTTATAAGCTTGTTTGCTATGCTATATGGCGGGTATCAATACAAAGATCAGGTCCTAGCTCTATTTAGTGATGACGCAGAGAAACCGTATTTGCCGATAGAAACGGGAGAACAGCGAGCTGAGCCAGTAATCCCGAAAGCTGAAAGAGTTGCAAAACTAACAACTCTTGATGCGATCCTTTATGACATGAAGGAAGCTAAGGCTGGCCTAACTAAGGAAGAGATTGATTCTAGTCTGCCTGAAAAGACTGAAGTATCATCGCCCACAAAGAATGCGACTGCACCGCAGCACTCAGTTAAAAAAGAAACTGTGAATACAACTTCTCCTGTAGAGGGGACTGTTTTTTATCCAGAGCTATCAAAGCTGCAAAACCAAAACTTAGCTGATGAGAGTTCATATCCTGGATCCTCGCCGTCCCTGCCAAGCGAAGATCTATCTGGTAAAGGTGAACTCTATCGAATCATTGCAAGTACTCGTGTGATGTCGAAGCCTTCATTCCTTGGAATTTCAATCGCTTACCTCGATCAGGGCGCGCGAATCGAGGTGCTTTCTAGATCGGGTGATTGGCTGAAAGTTCGTTCACGAAAAGGCAAATTGGGTTTTGTGCTCGCTCAAGATGCGGAACGACTCTATTAGTTTGATTGACTCTATCCTTTGGACTATGATCAAATCTTGGTGACCTGGGGGTGTTTTTAGTTGTTTAAAACACCTTGGTCACGAGTAGTACATTTCAAATTCGTCTTTCTTCCGAACCTGAAAGAAGCATCGCTGCTTTGATAACGGGAGAAGGGCTCCCTAAAATTGAGTTTTTCTTTTTTTTGCCACTAGGCGGAAAGGGGTAGCTTTGTCCTACAACGCTGCTACGACAGAGAAGTTGATGGCACGAGTCACCGAACTCGACATCGTCTTCGACAAGACCATTCTCGGCGGTCAGATGTCTGCCGAGGGCGAGGCCTCGCACTCGCTGCGCGTTCGACGCGAGGCGGGCGGCAAGATCTTCGTGCGTTCCAGCACGCAGAACATCGATGGCCTGCAGGGCGTCAAGTCTCTCTTCTCGACCGAGACGGAGGGGGGTGACCTGGTCTGGCACCAGAGCAACCTCGACATGCTCGAGAAGCTGCAGAGGCTGCTGCAGAGCCAGATCGAGAAGGTCGAGCTGGCGCTCAGGAGCGATCCCGACGCCGAGTTCATCGACCTCGAGTCTGCTGACGGGGGAGCTGAGGCTGGCGACAACACCGCGCCCGAGCTTCCGCCGAAGGAGGAGTGCAAGTCTCCGGGCACCATCGTGGAGGACGATCCCGACGAGAGCACCATGCCCGGCACGCGTCGCGATGGCAAGGTGCTCGCTCAGATGCCGGTTCGCGGCCAGAAGACCGAGCCGGGGGAATTCCCCGCTCTCGAGCCGACCTGGGTCGACGACATGGGCACTCCCGAGCAACTCGCGAGGATCCGCCAGGTCGAGTTCGGGGAGCTGATCCGAGACGAGCAGCTCTTCCCGAAGGGAACGAAGCTCTTCGATCGGAACGGAATGCCCGTCACCGCCGACACCAACGCTCACAACGCCCTCGAGTGGAAGTTCGATCGCTTCCGCGGCGCTGGAGCCGGTCTCGTCTCTCGACGCAGGACGGAGGGGGCCGGTCGCGGCCGCAAGCGCAAGTGATCTCGCGGAGCCTTTGCGTTCGTCGTGTCTCGCACCAGCGAGATGCGACGACGCAGGCTTTGCTTCTCTTAAGGTTTGTAGTTTAGGGATCCCTTTTAATCCCAAGAGATTTAGTGCTTCCTTTCCGAGGAGCAATCTTGCTTTAACTGGAATTAAGCTCTTCCAGCTGTTTTCCTCTGGGGAGCAGTTGAAGATAGGCACTACTGAGTTTTCCTTAGTGGGTTCTCGAGGAGAGGCTTATGTTCTGTCATTAGCTATTGCGAGCAGGTAGGACGTAGTAATCTGAAGACACAGTACAGTTATCCTCCTTCGCAATGACAGGTTGAGCCTCGAGGCCCTGAAACTCTAGGTAGCTAGTTATCTAGATAAATATTGGATGTAGTAATCTAAGAGGCTTTAGCTATTAGAGCTCTGAAAGCTGGTTTTCTACTGGGGAGCAGTTGAAGATAGGCACTACTGAGTTTTCCTTAGTGGGTTCTCGAGGAGAGGCTTATGTTCTGTCTCTACAATATGGCAAGACGTACAGATTGCCACAGTCGCTATCGCTCCTTCGCAATGACAGGTTGTTTGAGCCCTCGGTAAAGAACCCACTGGTGAAAACTCTAAGTAGTCATAATCCCTAGCGGGAAACAGCTGAATGTAATCTATGTATACTTATGGGTGTCTCAAAGGAAATTGAAATGGACTAAGCAGTCCGGTTAAAAAAAAGAAAAAAAAGGTGTGACCAGAGGGAAAAGATTTCAGGCGTAGAGAGGAAGGAAGGAATTTTTACGTGTATGAGACACAACCTCGTGGTCACACTATCGCTTCAGCCAGATGGCACAACTTCAAAGCACAAATAAGAGCGTTCAAGCTGTACCACCTGGATAGAAATCTATCTTGGCTAGTCATATGTAAAATCCTCTAAGAAAACCCTAAAAGGACCGCTTAGTTGAAGTGTAATATACACATTCTATAGAGCTAAGCAAGCTGTTGATAACGTTTTTAACTCTTTGATAATAATTGATTATTTCTGGTCATTCATATTGAGCGCATAGTTTGAAAAAGATTTTTGCTGCTATTGCATCAATCGGGGAGGTCTGCTTTACTAAAGGACTAGTATTTTTATATACTTACTCAAGTTTGACCCTTCATCATTAAGGGCTAAGAAGTTATTACTTAAAATTTGAAAGAACATAGGCCATGGCTCGAATTACTGTAGAAGACTGTTTACAGAACGAAAACAACAGATTTGCTCTTATATTGTTAGCTGCAAGACGCGCAAAGCAACTACTTTTAGGCGCTGACCCGTTAACTGATACACGCGATAACAAAGCAATTGTTGGTGCTTTGCGAGAGATCGCTGATGATAAAGTTCGCTTTATGACAGCTGAAGAAGTTGCGGCAGAAGAGGAACGTGAGAGAATCGAGCTTGAGCAACGAATTGCTGCTACCTCGACCAATGGCACAGATACGATTGGTGAAGGTCTCTTTAAGACTAGTGAGGAGCTTGCGCAGGAAGCAGCAGCTGCTAAGGCTTTAGCTGCCTCAGAAGTTTCAGATGATTCTGCAGATAGTGAAGATGATAGCGGTTCTGATGAATCAGAAGAAACACCAGTAGAGTAGTTTCATTTTAAAGTTTTGCTTGATAGTTCCTAGATGAACTTAGAGCCATTAAATACAGAATGTCATTTGAGCAGCTTCTTGAAACTGTAAAATCATATCACCCAAATCCAGATATTGATCTGCTCACACGTGCTTATAAGTTTGCTGAAGAGGCCCACAAGGGTCAAATACGTGCGTCTGGTGAACCATATTTAAATCATGTTGTTGAAACTGCGCAGCTAGTTGCTGAGCTAAAATTAGATATAAGCTCAGTAGTTGCTGGATTGCTGCACGATACAATTGAAGATTGCGATATCGGCGAAGATGAACTTACCAAAGAGTTTGGTGCTGAAGTCTCAGATATCGTTGAAGGTGTTACCAAACTAACTCGAATTGAATTTGAGTCGCGAGAAGTTAAGCAAGCTGAGAACTTTCGCAAGATGTTAATTGCCATGGCAAAGGACATCAGGGTCGTTCTAGTTAAGCTTTGTGATCGATTGCATAACATGCGAACGCTGGATCACGTTTCACCTGAATCGCAGAGACGTAAGGCAGAGGAGACCTCTGACATTTATGCGCCTCTAGCAAATAGACTTGGTATTCACTGGTTAAAATCAGAACTTGAAGATCTCTGTCTGAAGTATTTAAAGCCAGAGAAGTATACGCTGATCGATCAAAACATGACGGAACATGGTGCTGAGTGGGACCGTTATGTGAAAGATATCTGTAATTTAATAAAAGTTAAGTTAGAAGAAAATGGCATCTCTGGTTCGGTAAAAGGTCGTGCTAAGCACTACTCTTCTATTTGGCAAAAGATGGAG
Organism: Deltaproteobacteria bacterium; assembly: GCA_020635175.1. Taxonomy (GTDB): domain Bacteria; phylum Bdellovibrionota_C; class UBA2361; order UBA2361; family J135; genus JACKAH01. The sequence goes on along the minus strand of JACKAH010000014.1, from coordinate 30,452 downwards.
AAGAGCAATATCACCTTTGACCAGATTAATGACATTCTGGGTTTTAGAGTGATCGTTTCTACTGTTAGAGCCTGCTATGAAACACTTGGTATAATTCATTCGACTTGGAAACCAGTTCCTGGGCGTTTTAAAGATTATATCGCGATGCCCAAACCGAACATGTATCAGTCTTTGCACACAACTGTGATTGGACCTGAAGGGCAGAGAATCGAGCTTCAGATTAGAACTCCTGAGATGAATAGGGTTGCAGAGGAAGGTATTGCTGCGCACTGGAGGTACAAAGAGGGTCGAATAACTGCAGATACTTCATTTGATTTGAAATGGGTTAGAGATCTCGTCGAGAGTCAGCAGTATCTTAAAAACCCGGATGAATTTATACAGTCTGTTAAAGGGGAGCTTTTCCCTGAAGAGGTCTTTGTTTTTACTCCTAAAGGAGATCTGTTTAGACTTCCATTTAATGCGACACCAGTTGATTTTGCATACGCAATTCATACAGACGTTGGACATCAAACAACAGGAGCAAGGGTTAATGGTCAGATAGTATCACTCAGCTATAAACTGACAAATGGTGACACCGTTGAGGTGATTACCTCCAAAAACCATATACCGAACAAAGATTGGCTTAATTTTGTTCAAACTTCAAAGGCAAAGCAGAGAATTCGATCCTTTTTACGTTCACAAGAGCGTGAACGAAGTCAGCAGATCGGTTTAGAGATTCTAACTAAAGACCTTAGAAAAGTTAAGCAGAGTATCAAGAAACTTCGTAAATCAGGAAAGCTTGTTGAGATCTTAGATAAGTTTAATCTTAAAAATGAAGAAGAGCTTTACGCAGAGATCGGTTACGGCAAGATTAGCTCAGCTAAGGTTTTAGCAACTGTGATTCCGGAAGCTGAGAGTGAAGAGGAAATTGAAGAGCGTCTTAACCGAAAAACAAGTTCCTTGGAGCGAATTTTTCAACGTGCAGCTAAGGCATCTCGTAAGAAAGCTGGAGTCAAGGTTAGCGGTGCAGATGATATCTTAGTTAGATTTGCCAAATGTTGTGAGCCTTTGCCAGGTGATAGGATTGTAGGGTTTATCTCTCGTGGCAGAGGTGTGACGGTGCACTTAGCTAACTGCGCTCAGGTAATGAAGCTTGATCCTTTGAGGAAAATTGATGTTCTTTGGGATACGGATGTTTCTACTCCACGCAGGGTCAAGCTAACTGTCCATTCTCAAGATCAGATGGGAGTTTTAGCTAATTTAACTAACGCTATCACGACAAACGGTGCTAATATTTCAAATGCTCATATCAAGACTAGCCCTGATGGAAAAGCTGAAAATTCATTTGAGATTGTGATAGAGGACGCTAGACAGTTAGAGAATATTACTCGCGCTCTTGAGATGGTTCCAGGGGTGCTTAAGGTAGAGAGAATTAAACATATAGAGACTTCTCTACATGTAGATGATGATAATTTTTAAGTTAAAAGGAGTTGATAATGCTTAAATATATTACAGATGCGCATGGTGCACCTGCAGCAATTGGCCCTTATTCTCAGGCTGTTGAGGGTGGAAATTTAGTGTTTCTTTCAGGTCAGATACCTTTAAATCCTGAAAACGGAGAGATTGTTAGTGCTGACGTGAAAGAGCAAACAAAACAGGTGATGAGCAATCTATCCGCTGTCCTAGCTCACAGTGGACTAACATTTAGAAATGTTATGAAGTCGACAATTTATCTATCTGACATGAATAACTTCTCTGCCGTTAATGAAGTCTACGAGAACTGTCTTGAAGGCGTTAAGCCTGCACGTGCAACAGTTGAAGTTGCAAGGTTACCGAAAGATGTGCTTGTTGAAATTGATATGATTGCATTCAAGAGTTAGTGCAGATGAAGCGAGGCGGAGTACTTCAAACTTTATTGTTTATAGTTATAGGAGTAGCTGCTGCCTATTTTGCTTCGAAGTATGATCTATTTGGCTCTCATGCTGTGCACTCAAAACAGATGCCACCTAGAAGTTCCGAAGAAGAGCAGATCATAGATGTATATAAGTCCACGAATGAAGCTGTAGTATTTATCACGACAATCAGCGTTAAATTTGACCTGTTCTCTGGAGTGCAGCCTGAGGAGGGAACTGGTTCAGGTGTAGTCATAGATCCAGAAAAAGGAATCATATTGACTAACTTTCACGTAATTGAGAATGCAAATCATGTTGAAGTTGCCTTAGCAAATGGTGGTGTTTACTCGGCCAAGCTTTTAGGAATAGATCCAGAAACTGATATCGCAGTTTTAAAACTAGTCGATCCTCCAAATGATCTTGTTAGTATTCCGTTTGGTGACTCAAATTCGATTGAAGTTGGGCAAAAAGTTTTAGCGATTGGAAACCCATTTGGCTTAAATAGAACTTTAACTACCGGAACAATTTCTAGTTTGAATCGTGCGATAAAGAGGCCGGATGGTGCAGTTATGAAGGGCTTGGTTCAAACAGATGCCTCGATTAACGTTGGAAACTCCGGAGGCCCATTATTAGATAAGTCTGGTAAACTTATAGGAATTAATTCTGCGATATTGAGCAGAAGTGGTGATAGCGCAGGGATCGGATTTGCTGTGCCAATTAATCAAATTAGTAGAATCCTACCTGAGCTTATTGCTACAGGGAAAGTTCTCAGGCCTGATATCGGTTGGATCTTAGTTGATACTGATCAGGGAGCGATGGTGCATCAAATTGTGCCTGGAGGGCCTGCTGATCTTGCTGGTGTTCAGCCAATTTTGCGACGAGTTGAAGGTGTCTTTATCTCAGGATTTTTGCGCGATCTAGATCACGCAGACCTTATCTATGCGATTAACGGACAGCGCGTTACTACTAAAGATCAAATAGCTGATTTTATAGCGAAATATGGTAGTAGAGATAAGCTGCACTTTGAGTTGCGTCAAGGAGGTGGTAATGGTGATAGCAGAGTAGTTGAAATTACCCCGATAATGAGATGACCCGTAGCCGTATTCAAGTTCTTCCAGATATTTTAGTACATCAAATCGCAGCAGGTGAAGTTGTTGAAAGACCTGTATCTGTTGTTAGAGAGTTAGTAGATAATGCGATAGATGCTGAAGCTACAGATATAGCTGTTTATCTCGAGAACGGTGGAAGGCGAAAAATTCGAGTGGTTGATAACGGCATTGGGATGAACAAAGATGAAGCTTTGTTAGCCTTTGAGAATCATGCCACCTCAAAAGTTCATTCCTTAGAAGATCTAAAAGCCATCACGACCATGGGCTTCCGTGGCGAGGCACTTCCTTCAATAGCTTCCATCTCAAAAGTAAAGCTTAAGACGAAGCGAGAAGACGAACCTGCAGCTATAGAGATAGCAATTGAAGGTGGCAAGCTTAAAAATGTTGCTGAGGGTTCAGGACAAAAGGGGACTGATATATCTGTTAGCAATCTGTTTTTTAATACTCCAGCTAGAAGAAAGTTCTTACGAAAAATACAAACAGAAGAGCAAAAAGTTAAACAGTGGCTATTGCAAACTGCTGTCTCGCATCCAGCTGTGCGATACCGGCTCTTCTTCGATGAACGTGAGGTTTTAAATCTTCCAAGAACAGAAACAAAGCTTGTCCGTGCTCAGGCCTTATTACGTGGTCCGTCTGTCAGCTTTGATGAAACTCATGATCAAATTAGTGTTTCTGGAGTTATCGGCCACCCTGGTCAAGCTACCGCTAATACTAATTCGTTTGTGATAGTTGTAAATAATCGGATTGTGAGAGATCCGTTACTGTATAAGGCTGTCAAGGAAGGTTATGATTCAACTTTGAAGTCTTACGAATCCCCACTTGGCGTGCTTATCGTTGATTTGCCAGCAACGCAGCTTGATGTAAATGTACATCCACAAAAGAGTGAAGTTAGATTTGCCAATCCGCAGGAGCTGTTTGGAGCTGTCAGAGATAGTGTCTATTCAGCTGTTCAGAAATTCTCATTTGCGGTAGCAGCAGAGATTCGACGACCAGATTCCTTTATTCAACCTTCTGTTTCGGGCTATCAAAGACCGATTCCACTTCTTTCAACGCAACAACAATCAGGTTTTGATAACCATGATCTTGCCCGCTTTACTGAAAGAGTTGTTGAGACTGAAACCCCACTAGCTGCTAGAGAAGGTAGAAGTAATTCGTTCGAATCTAAGTTTGATAGTTCTCATCAGGTCGAATCGCAGGTGTTTCTTTTTTCTGAGCTAAAATACATTGGCCAAGCATTTAAATGCTATCTTTTCTGCGAAAAAAGCGAAGTTCTCTATGTAGTGGATATGCATGCTGCTCACGAGCGCTATAACTATAACCTAATTAGGAATGGCTTTAGAAGTAACAATATAAACTCACAAAATTTACTAGTGCCGATTACTGTTGAGTTATCAGAAGAGGGTGCTTTAAATTGCCTTAACAATGAAGATCTTTTCCAGCGTTATGGATTTGAGATTGAATCTTTTGGTGATGCTACGATTGTTGTTAGGAGCACTCCAACGATTATGAGGGAATCTCTTGTTCCAAGATTGATTAAGGAGGTAGCAGAAATCTCTTTCGATGGGTTAGCACAGGGTCGCTTCGAAGAAGTTATTGATCATATCTCTGCACGGATAGCATGTCACGCAAGCGTTAGATCCGGCAAGGAGATGGCAAAAGAAGAGGTGTACGCCTTGTTCGATGCGTTAGATAGCACGGAATTTTCTGCTGCATGTCCTCATGGACGACCCGTGGTCGTTAAATTTTCAGAGATTGAGATTGAGTCCTGGTTTGGTAGAGATAAATGAATGAAAACTCTACTTACTATCTCAGGCCCAACTGCTAGTGGTAAAAGCGGTCTAGCTGTAAGAGTTGCAAAAGAGCTAGATGGTGAAATTGTTAACCTTGATTCAGTTCAGATTTATAAAGAGTTTGATATCGGCTCGGCTAAGATAACAGCTGAAGAGATGGATAATGTTCCGCATCACTTAATTGACATTAAAGAGCCGACAGAACAATGCAACGTTTCTGAGATCGTTGAGCTTGCTAAAAGTTCGATAGCTGAGATACATGCAAGAGGTAAGCAAGTTATAGTTGTTTGCGGAACAGGCATGTACCTTAAGCATTTGCTCTATGGACTTGCTGAACTTCCTGAAAGAGATGAAAGTTTACGTGCTGAGTTAGAGGCGCGAAATTTAGACGAACTTTACTCCGAACTTCAAAATGTAGATCCCAAGACAGCGGCTAGGCTACATCCGAATGATAAAGTTCGTATAGTGCGTGCACTTGAAGTTTATCACTTATCAGGTACCGCGATTAGTGAGTCACAAGCAGATCATGATTTCGGTGCTCTAAATTATACCTCATTGAATCTTGTTTTGTGTTGGGCGCGGCATCTTCTCTACGACCGAATTAATCAACGTGTTGATTTGATGCTAGAGCATGGTTTGATAGAGGAAGTAAAGCAGATAGTTAAGCGCCACGGTAGAGATTTGCCGGCACTTAAAACTCTTGGCTATGCTCAGGCAATCGATTTTATAGATTCAGTATTAGATTTTGAGCAATTAAGGGAACAGATAGCTCAAGAGACTCGAAGGTTTGCAAAAAGGCAGATGACATTCTGGAGAAACCAACCTCTCGCTCTTGGCTGGAAGATGGCCCCAAAGCAGGGAGAGGGCGAATGGCTTAAATCAGAGGATCTGCTCGAAAAAGCTCAAAAGACAGTTAAAGATTTCTATGTTAAAAGTCATAACTATCCTGAATTATTGGAATTTATACGGTTTGAGCTTGATCGGATTGCTATCTCAGAAGCCCTATATCTCAATGCAGCAAGTTTATGATCTATTCCCCTTTGTCATTGCTTGTTTGTTTTGATAGAAAATGACCTTCTAATCTAACAATTTTGTAAGTTTATGGCTTTGATTAAGCATCCATTAGAATTTGAAAGACCTCTCGTTGAATTAGAGGAACAGCTAAATAGGCTTAAGAACCAACTCGACGCTGGTGATACCTCGCAGAGAGATGAGTATGCAAAGCTTGAATCTCGTGTTGATAAGATGCGTAAAGATATTTACGGAAAGCTTTCAGCATACCAGCGCGTTCAACTTTCACGTCATTTTGATAGACCATGTACTGTTGATTACATAGAAGCGATGGTTACAGACTTCGTTGAGCTACATGGAGATAGGCTCTATAGAGATGATCCTGCAATTGTTGGTGGTACAGGTAAGATCGGAGAGCAGCCTGTAATGATAATAGGCCAACAACGTGGTAGAGATACAGCAGAGCGCTTGAAGCGAAATTTTGGGATGGCTAATCCTGATGGCTATAGAAAGGCTTTGAGACTTTTTCGTTTGGCTGAGAAGTTTGGATTACCCGTAATAAATCTAATCGATACCCAGGGTGCTTATCCTGGTATGGAAGCTGAGGAACGTGGTCAGGCCGAAGCTATCGCCAGAAATTTAGCCGAATTAGCTGAGCTAACTGTGCCTGTCATTAGTGTGGTTATCGGAGAAGGTGGGAGTGGTGGAGCATTAGCACTTGGAGTAACTGATAGAATTATTATGCTAGAGAACGCCTGTTACTCAGTGATCACACCAGAAGGCTGCGCCTCTATCTTGTGGCATCATGATAGAAATGAAGCTCCATTAGAGCAGGCAGCTCATGCAGCAGAGATGTTGCGTGTAACTGCAGCTCAGTTAAAGGATTTGGGTGTAATCGATGAGGTAGTATCAGAACCTGTCGGAGGTGCTCATCGTAACTACAATGAAGCAGCTGAGCTACTTCAAGCTTCGTTGCTAAGACATTTAGATGAGTTAAGTAAGTTAACAGTTCAACAACTGGTTGATGGTCGATATGAAAAGTTTAGAAAACTTGGGCCATTTACTGGTGATGCATAGAAGGTGATATAAATAGTATGGCGAAAGATACAATTGAAATGGAAGGAGTTGTACGGGAGTGTTTTCCTAACACAACTTTCCGTGTTGAGTGCGATAATGGGCACGAGCTCCTGGCGTATCTTGCTGGAAAAATGAGAAGGTTCTACATTCGTGTCTTACCTGGAGATAGAGTTACAGTTGAAATCTCCCCATATGATTTAACTAAGGGTAGAATAACAAGACGTCTTGCTCAGGGCGGTTCAAGACAACAAGCTCCTGAAGAAGTGGAAGATACTGAAACTGAAGAATCAACAAGCGAAGCTGAAAACGAATAGATTAAGCTCTCTCTGTCAGCTCGTTTAGATATTGAAATGTGTAAATTCCTGTTGAGTGGCCATCAGCCCAATCTAGGCCGATCGCATAGTTGCCAATTAGTCTGATCTGATTGAGCTTGAGCTCTTCATCTTTAGTGTGTTCAATTACCTTTAGGAGAGAAGTGCCTCCAGTTATCGGCTTTGAGTGGCTTGAGTCTCCACGTTTCTCGCGGCAGGTCGCGCATGGGCAATGCGTTCGCAGCGTCTCAAAGCCAAGTAGATTCTCTTCACCAGAGTTCCATTTAATTTTAACTCCGGCTCCCTCAATTCGTTCAATTTTTATTGGTGTTTTCAATAGCCTGTCTCGCCTCGCTTATGAATATAAATAGTGTTATACAATTATCTAGCTCGTTGCAAGATCATCTGTAGAATCATAATTTTTGGGGACCTGTATGTGGCCGAAACTGTCTGAGAAAATTGGAGCATATACACTAGAAGAAAAGCTTAGGGCGAATACTTCAGAAGCGTTCTTTATCGCTAAGAAGAAAAAGGATGAGTTCTTTCTACAACTGTTTGCACCATTTGAAGCAGGTCCAAAGTCTTCTGAAAAAATTGCTGAGTTTATAAGTTTTGCTACAGAACTAGAATGGTTAAGCCATACGCATCTATTAAGTCTCAAGGAAGTTTCTTTCTACAAACAGACCCCGTTTTTAGCCTATGAAAAGAAACCTGGCGTTTCGTTAAAGAGCTACATTGCTAATTCTCAGCATGGAATTATTGAGGTAGTCGAGTATCTATCCCAGATAGCGGAAGCACTGGATTACTTGCACTCAAAAAACATTGTATATGGGTGCTTAAATCCAGCCAGCATCATTGTCGACGAGCAGGAAAAGAAAGCTTACCTAGTTGGGTTTGGTGATTATTTAAGTAAAAAGTTACAGTTAGCACAGATTCATGATGATACTGCAAGCTACTCTTCTCCAGAGAGACTGCTTCAAAATCCTCTTGATGCAACTAGTGATGTTTTTAGTTTTGCCTGCATCGTTTTTGAGTGCTTATCGGGTGAAAAACCATTCTCTGGAGCAAACATCCATACTGTGATTTCAAACATTTTGGCTGGACATAGGGAGTCGCTCTTAGATCACGTAACTGGCGCAACATTTAGCTTAGAGACTGAATTTGAAAGAGCACTTTCTAAAGACAGATCTGAGAGATTTAGAAGTTGTACTCAGTTTATGAAAGCAATTCGAGCAGCATTTCAGCTTGGCTCTCCTGAGGTAAAAGCTTCAATGCCCGAAGTTGATTTAAATACTACATCCACTCAGCGATCTGTTTCTCAAGATGAGGAGATGCGCTACGTATCTGTGGATCAGTATCAAAATAGATCTTCCTTTTTGCCAAAGTTTTTTGGTATCGCGTGTTTATTAGGTCTTATCTTTTTTGGGTACAGGTTTTATCAAGATAGATCTCACTTGGGTTCCTTTAACAGCAAGCCAAAGCAAGATTTAGCATCCCTTCCCAAATCCAAGGTCAGATTCTCACTAAAAAATGAAGCAATTGACGAACAGAAGCTTGTAAAAGAGAAGCTTAGTGAAGTAAGTGATGAAAAGCTTTTGGCTATTTTAAGGTCTAAAACTTTTCCTGTGGAGATGACAATCCAAGCAATTGATGAAGCGAAAAGTAGAAAATTACCTGAATTTAACTCGGCCTTAGACCTGTTACTTTTTCATCCTGAGGCTTCAGTTAAGCAGAGAGCAATTATTGCAGTACAGGAGCTTAAGTTACCTGGTAAGTTGTCAGCGCTTTACCAACTTTTAGAAGATGAAAATTTAGCGATTAAACTTCAAGCTATAGCAGCGATTGTTCACTATAACTCGCCTAATTCTGTTAAAGTGCTCAAAAGTAGCCTTACTCGAGAAGAGAACCTAGAGTTAAGGAGTGCTTTGCAATCGGCAATCGATAAACTACCAACACCAGAAAATTTGTATTCTAATCAATCGAACACTTCGACCCTAACAATTCAATGTAAAGGAAATCAGTGTTCCTGAGTTGCTTTGTTAACGGCAACTAGAAATTCTTTGGGCTCTAGAAACCCTGTAACACGAGTATTTGGTATTTCATTTCCTTGATTATCTAAGAAAAGCAGGCTAGGTAGTCCAAGGATCTCATACCTTTCCTGAATTGTTTCTAGCTCATCTGATGGAGAGGTAAAGTCAAGCTTAACCAAAATAAGTTTTTCTAGTTGTTCAATTACGGCAGGGTCTTTAAAAGTAATCTTGTTGTACTCAAGACAAGCTGCACACCAGTCTGCAAAAAAATCAACGAAGATAATACTATCAGCTTTCGCGACTGCTTTTGCCTCGTCAATTGAACTTAGCCAGTTTAATCCATCGTGAGGTGCTGTGACTTCTGAGTACTCTTGCTTTTGAAAGCTCAGCGCCGTTGGCACTGCAAAAAGAGCCAAGCCTAGTAAAAGCACAGATAGGACTTTTAGTGGTTTTGCGTCTTGGCGCATAGAGATAAAACCAAGTAGTGAGGAAAGGATTACCGTTGTAGCGACAAAGAAGATAGGGGTGTATTTTGCAAGCTCTAGCCCTAAGTAATTCGTAAAAGGCTTAACAAAGAAGAATGCTAACACAATTATAACGGCACCCATGAAGAACTTAACTAAATGGAGCCAGTTTCCAGATTTAGGAATCTTGCTAAGTAAACCTGAGAAAGTTCCAAGTACAATAAAGAGTAGGCCAAGGCCTAGAGCATGCACAAACAGAAGAATGCTTCCCCAGTAAGGATTACCTATCGTGCTTGATACAAGTAGGATTGTGGCTAGCACTGGTCCGGTGCACGGTGCAGCAACAATTCCACTCACAAGACCCATGGTGAAGGAACCCAAATAGCCCTTGCCTCCAACTGTATTCGCTTTGCTTTGTAAGCTCTGACTAAGTTGAAAGTGAAATATGTCTAAACTTGCAAAAGCAAAGAGTAGGAAAATCAAGAATAAAACCACGCTCACAAATGGGCTGCTCAAAAATGAACCGAAGAAGGAGCCGGTTAGAGCGGATACTAGCCCAAGAGTCGTATAAGTTGTCGCAATCCCTAAAACGTAGATCAGCGATAGAATGAAAGCCTGAAGCTTACTTTTTTGCTCTCGAGCCCCAAAAATCGTTAGGGTAATCGGGATAAGGGGGTAGACGCAGGGGGTAAAACTTGTAGCGATACCAGCAACAAACACCAATCCTAGCTGGGATAGTTCAGATAGTGCCAGTAGGGCTTGAGGGTCAGTTGTAGGCATAGTAACGTAATGTTCGATAAATCATATGTTTATTCGACTATATAGCATGTGAAGTTACATTTTGAGTAGTGCTCATCTTGAGGAGAGGATTTTAGCATGAAGGCAGTTTTCCCTGGGTCGTTTGATCCAATTACTAATGGCCATACAGATATTGTACGTAGAGCTCTCAGTATCTTTGATACTGTGGTTATAGGTGTTTTAGAAAACCCGGAGAAGGAAACAATTTTTAGTACTGCTGAGCGGGTAGAGTTGATTAAGCAGGAGTTTGAAGCTGAAGGGGACAAGGTTGTCACAGCTAGCTTTTCTGGACTATTGGTCGACTTCGTTAAAAATCAGGATGCTCAGGTCATAATTAGGGGGTTAAGGGCGATTAGTGATTACGACTATGAAGCCCAGTTGGCCTTAATGAATAAAACCTTGGCTAAGAATATAGAAACACTTTTCCTGATTACTTCTGAAAGTAGTTCGTATATAAGTTCTAGTTTAGTGCGACAGGTAGCTAAGTTTGGAGGTGCTGTTAGCGAACTAGTGCCTGCACATGTGGAAAAAGCGTTAAAGGAAAAATTCAAAAGATAAAGGTCTATATGTCATTTTTAAATGATCGTATTGCTAGTGTTAAGCCTAGTGCAACTCTTGCTGTAAAAGAAAAAGCAAGTGCGCTTAGGGCTGAGGGTCGAGACATTATTAATCTTGGGCCAGGGGAGCCTGATATTGATACTCCTGATCATATCAAGGAGGCCGCTAAGAAAGCCTTAGATCAGGGCAAGACGAAATATTTAGCAGTTGCTGGATTACCTGAACTGAAAGAAGCAATTGCTGATAAGTTTGCTCGGGAAAATAATATTCCAACACAAGCATCAGATGTGATTGTTACTGCTGGTGGTAAGCAAGCGCTCTTTGAGTGTTTTAATGTCTGCTTACAACCAGGAGATGAAGTTATAATTCCTGCTCCTTATTGGGTAAGTTATCCAGAAATGGTTAGACTTTGTGGAGCGGTTCCAAAGATCCTCCCAAGTAGACCAGAGAATGCTTACAAGTTAACTCCGCAAGAGCTTGAAGCGGCAATTACTGATAAGACAAAGTTCTTTGTCTTAAACAGTCCATCGAATCCTTCAGGTGCTGCATATACTGAACTTGAGCAGAAGGCTCTGGGCGAAGTGCTGAAGAATAAAAATGTAGTTACGATCTCAGACGAAGTTTACGAAAAGATTGTTTTTGATGGGTTTGAATTCAAATCATTTGCTGCTGTAAACAAAGATATTGCTGATAGAGTAGTTACAATTAATGCCTGCTCTAAAACATACTCAATGACTGGTTGGCGTTTAGGTTACGCTACAGGACCTGCTGAAATCATTAAAGCTATGAGTCGTCACCAGGGACAATCTACCTCAAACGCCTGCTCGATTGCGCAATACGCTGCACTTGCCGCGCTAACTGGAACACATGATTTCCTAGATGGATTGTTAGGTTCTTATACTAGGCGTAGGAAGTATGTTTGTGATCAAATTGATCAATCTCCACATCTTACGATTCCTCAGAGACCAGAGGGTGCATTCTATGTCTTTGCTCGTATAGAAAATATCATTGGTCGTTCATTTCAAGGTAAAAAAATCAACAATTCAACTGACTTTTGTGAATTTCTATTGGAGCAAGCATCAGTTGCTGTGGTACCTGGTGGTGCTTTTGGTGATGATGCCGCATTTCGTATCAGTTATGCTGTTTCTGATGAGGTAATTGAAAGGGCATTTTTTGCGATGAGCGCAGCCCTAAACGAACTAGAATAGGACGAATGGAAGAGCAAATTAATCAATTTATGGGAACCCTAGTCGGTTATGTCTGGGGTACACATACATTTATCTTGTTAGTAGGCTGCGGTCTATTTTTTACTCTCTATCTTGGTGCTGTTCAGTTTCGAGCTTTCTGGCACGGGATTCAGGTCGTGATGGGGAAGTTCGACAAGCACTCTGACCCAGGAGAAATTACTCATTTTAAAGCCTTATGTTCAGCACTATCTGCGACAGTTGGCCTAGGTAACATCGCAGGTGTAGCTGTTGCGATTTCTCTGGGAGGTCCTGGTGCAACTTTTTGGATGATTGTAACCGGACTAGTTGGAATGGTTACAAAGTTTGTGGAATGCACTCTTGCAATCAAATATCGTAAAGTTGATGACGCTGGTGTGGTGCACGGTGGACCAATGTACTACATAACCTTAGGGTTAGGTGATTGGGCGAAATTTTTAAGCGTTATATATGCTGTTTGTGTTATTTTTGGAAGTTTCGGAGCGGTTTCTCTTTTTCAAAGTAACCAAGTTGCAAGTATTATGCATAGTAGCTTTGGTATATCTCAGTTGCTTACAGGTGCCGTGCTTTGCTTTCTTACTGCAATCGTGATTATTGGCGGTATCAAACGTATTGCTACAGTTGCTTCAAAGATAGTTCCGGCTATGGCAATTCTGTACGTTGGTGGAGCATTGCTTGTACTCGCGCTAAATTTTGAACAGATTCCTTTAATGATCTCCTTAATTCTAGATGGTGCTTGTAGTGGAACTGCTGCAACCGGAGCATTTGCTGGGGTTGTTGTAAGAGATGTTTTGATGCGTGGTGTCCAGAGAGCATGTTTTTCTAACGAGGCTGGATTAGGAACTGCTGCGATTGCGCACTCTGCTGCAAAAACAAAAGAAGCTGTCAGGGAAGGGGTCGTGGCTATGCTTGGGCCATTTATTGATACTGTTGTTATCTGTAGCATGACAGCTTTTGTTATTATCTCGAGTGGACTTTGGAGTGAGGACTACGCAAACTTAGGTGGCGTTAATCTAACTGCTGACGCATTTAATAAAGTTATTCCTGGCTTTGGCGCTTACTTTATACCGGTCGCTGTATTTCTCTTTGCATATTCAACTTTGATAAGTTGGTATTATTATGGAGAACGTGCGATGGAGTATCTTTTTCCGAGTACTTTCGTAATGGGATATAAGTTTCTCTATGTCATTTTAATTGTAGTTGGATCAGTTTGGACCTTAAAGCCTATCTTAGATTTTTCGGATGCTGTTATTGGAATTATGATTATTCCAAATATAATTGCTTTATTACTTATGTCACCAAGAGTTAAAGCTTGGACAACTGATTACTTCTCAAGACTAAAAGCAGGGAAGTTTGATTAAGCTCTAAGAGCTTCTTTCTTTACTTTTATATCAGGGCGCACCACATAGTTAATTTGAGATGGGTTAATGCACTCTAGAGTTAAGATAGAGATCTCAACACCTGGATGGCCTGGTCTACGTGTAATGAAACTATACTCAATCTGTTTGTGTGGATTCAGTTCTATTTCAAATACTTCACGTGTAGTGCCAGAATTAGAAACTAAGACGTCTCCAATCTGAAGATTTCTCAAATTAGTAATTTCGCTTCCAGGTATAGTCCTTAGATCTGCGCTCAGTGGTGTAAGTGTGGCATGTAGGCCAGATTCTAACGCTGTAAGTTCTCGAAACGGAAATTCCTGAATTAAAAGCTTACCTCTTCTAATTTGCCCATGAGGAGAGCGACCAATGATCTTAAGAACTTCATCTCCTAAAGCAGTAGAGCTCTTTTGGATGATAACACCTCGTGAGCCACTTTTTGTCGCAAATACGACTCCAGGTTCTAATGCTCCTGCTCTAGTCTCAACTTGTTTAATCTCTTTTCCAAAATGCTCACCAGCATTTGATGGTCTTTCAACGTGTGCAATCCAATCAGTCGTAGCAGAGGGGAAAACCTCTTTTTGTACATATGGAACATCGCTATCAAAATGACGAAATAAGATCTCTACTTTTGTATCATCATCAGCTCTTGCTTGAATGCCAATCACCTCAGAAGTAGTGCCGGTATGTACAGAGATAAGCCTATCTCCAGCTTTGAGGTCGAGTAGATCTCTAGGAGCATGCATTACAGAGCCAATAAAGGTTTCTTTGCGCTCTCTTACGGCTTTTTCAATCTCCTGCTCTTTTGTGGGTAGCTGATCGATATAGTGTGCTGCTCTACTAGCGATACTTCGTGATGTGTTTACAACGCTATCAATAATCTGACTTTCGAAAATCTTGCCACGTGGGTTTTGTCCAGTTAGAAACACCTCTAATTCTTTCGGTTTGTTCTCTAGAAGATGTAACCATTGATAAAGCTCAGTTTTTATCTCTGAAACATGGGTTTCCGGCAGGTCAGGATTAGCTAAAGCTGCCTCTACTTTTGCTTCAATTTTACTTAAGATGCCAAGGCTCTTAGTGACTTCCATTCTAACTGCTTTGTGTTCCTCGTTCATTTGGGACCTCCAAATGCAGCATCAATTTCATCTAATGCAAGTGCAGCAAAGTCAGCTAAGGAAACTGCCCCATTAACAGTTGGGCCAGAAGCCAAAAGGCTCGCTCGTGCAAGAGGATCTAGTCCCTCAAGCTGAGCTTCTCCAATTGGAGTGCCAATGTCAGCACTTGTCGTTGCGGCAACGAGTTCCATATCTTCTTCGGTGAGATCGCTTTGGTGCAGGATAGACATGACTTCCTAACCTTTTAAAAAACTTACATAAATAGCACTTCGATAAGAACTTTTCGTAGAGAAAGTCCAGTATTATTTAATGGTTATGGCGATAGAGTCTGTAGTTGTATCCTAAATAATCTAAGAATACGGACTTTGCGTATGAAGGATTGTTTGAGGCCCCCGCCTCTCTAATTTAATGCTGTATTAAACCCAGATATCGTTTTCGCCCTGGGTTAGGACTAGGCCAGCTGAACGAAGTTGATCAAGCTTTTCAAGAATTCTTCTTTGAGCAAGGTCCACATCAGTTTTGCGAACTGGGCCGAGGTCTTCAAAGTCTGCTTGTAACATGTCTTTTTTACGTTCAGACATATTTCTTAGAAACATCTGTTGCACATCTGCTGATGCTAGCTTGAACGAAATAACGATATCTTCATGCGCAACTTCTTTGATTAGAGTTTGCATTCCCTGAGGAGTCAGGTCAGTTAAATCTTCAAAACTAAACATGTTCTCTTCAATTTTATCTGCAAGTTTAGGAGAACGAGCCTTTATTCGTTTTACGATGGCATCTTTACGACGATTGCCCATATTCTTAAGGATCTGTGCAGCAATCTTAGGTCCATTTACCCGTTCATCTTGTGATTTTGGATCAAACATTTTTCATTCCTAATAACTGATTTCAAATTCTGCAAAAGTCTAACGCTAATTTATTAGATTCACTAGCAGAATGAATGGATCTTTAAATATGCGAAATGAAATTGATAGTAATTTTAGGCAGTTGGAGCTAGAACCAACGCTTTTTTCTAAAAAAGGTCAGCATTACAACAACTGCTACCGTAATCAATGAGATCATAATCCAAAACCCATTTGGATCGTGGGCCAGAGGTAAAACCTCAAAATTCATTCCGTAAATCCCAACCATCATATTGAGTGGTGCCAGAATAGTAGTAATCACAGTTAAAATTCGCATGATATTTCCAAGTCTAATGTTGGAGAATGCAAAATAGGCATCGCGAACACCCTGTAAGTTATCAATCAATTTATCTAGAGTGTTTATAAGTTCTAATGCGTGGTCATCAATATCTTTGAAATATCTGCGGTGATCTGGATCGATGATATTAGATGATTCGTTTACGAGCTTAAGTATGATCATCCTTTGCTCGCGCGCAATTTGCCTAAGTGCTACCAGTTCACGTTTGAGATCCAGTACGTGATACATCTCGAAATCATCAGGAGTATCGATTGCGGTTTCCTCTAATTCATCGATCTCTTCATCCCAGGCATCAAGGCCTCGTTCGAAGCGATCAATTCCAGCATCGATGATTCTGTGGGCCAGTGCGTCTGCTCCGATAGCGATATGTTGCTCAGGATTTTGTTTGACCATTCGTAGGTAAGCATCAACCCAAGGAACGTCCTGAGTTCTAACAGTAATCAGATAATCTTTAGAAAGGTACATGGCTACCTGTCTAGTAAACTCTTCTTCATCACTGTGTTCTCTATCCTCAGGATCCTCTTCTTCTTCTGTTGAGGATGGGGCTAAGCCTCGAAAGATAATAAATAGGTACTTCCCAAAGTTCTCAAGCTTTGGAAAGTGGTCTGGGGTCAAGCTGTCCTCGATTGTTAGTTCATGTAGGTCAAATTTAATTGCCAGAGAATCTAAGAGCTCTTTTGAATCAGAGTTAATGTCGATCCATAGGGTTGAGCCCGCAGGTCGGCGCTCAAGCGCTTCTAAGCTTTCATATGTCTCAAGGCCAGCTTCCTGGCTATATATGTACATATTTATGCTCATCTAACTCACCGTTAGGTTTAAAGACATCGGAGAATACAGCAGCTTTTTAACATAAGAAAGCCATTTGCAAAAAGTGGATAAATACGGCAGATTTAGCGGCCGAGGAAGTCATCCCGAGGAGTCTGCCATAGCAGACGACGTGGGGATCTGTTGGTATTAACAATAATGCCAGTTTTAGAGATTGCCACACTTCGCCCTAATTGGGCTCGCTCGCAATGACAAAAAACGGCGACGTAGCTCAGCTGGTTAGAGCGCGGAACTCATAATTCCGAGGTCCCTGGTTCAAGTCCAGGCGTCGCTACCATTTTTCACTATGGGCTATGTATTATGTCACGCCCTCAAATTGATCTGATTAAAGCATTAAAGCGAGAACTTCCTTTTGACTCAAAGCTGCTTGTCGCTGTTTCTGGTGGAGTCGATAGTGTTTCCCTTTTGCACGCCTGTGTTCAGCTGAAAACTGAGAAAAAAATAGAGCTACATGTTGCACATATTGATCATGGGATTCGAGAGGATAGCTCTGATGATGCCGCCTTTGTTGGAAATTTAGCTGAGCAATTCAATTTAAAGTTTCATTTGTTATCTAAACAGACACCACCACAAGATGAAAACCTAGAAGCCTGGGGTCGAAAGATTCGTTACCGATATTTTGCAGAGGTTATCGATAAAGCGGGGCTTGATTGGGTTCTAACGGCTCATAACGCAAACGATGTAGCTGAAACCTTGCTGATGCGCCTAGTTTCTAACAAGGAATTAAACGGCATTGATCGAGTAGATCCAAAACGAAGATGTCTCAGACCGATGCTTGATGTAACGCGTGAAGAAGTAGAAAGCTACGCTAGGAGTAGTCAGCTTAGCTTCTGTGAAGATCACACGAACCAAGACACAAAATATCTGAGAAACAACATTCGACATAACTTAATTCCATTTTTGGCGAAGACCTATGACCAGAGAATTATTGAGGTCCTATCTGCTAGGGCATCTGCGTTAGAGCAGGATAGGGCAGCGCTCGATTATCTGGTTGATATAGAGCTTGTTAAGCTCTCAGACTTAGAATTTGGTACAAAAGAATGGAAAAAAGTTGTAAAATCAATTCTTTTGGACTTGCCAGCAGGGTTATCTAGCAGAGTTGTTGCTAGGATCTTACTTCCAAAACTTGGTTTTATTTTAGGAAGAGAACATGCGTTGCGAGTTGTTAATTTTCTTATCGGTCAATCTGAAGGTGTTGAACTCCCTGGAGGCGTTATGCTCAAGGCACGATCAGGTGGCGTAGTGCTCTTTGAAGCTTGTGAATAGAGCCGAATTTATTTAAATTTGTTAAGAATTTTAGAGCCTTTTTAGGATTTTTATACTCTTAAATGTATAACCTACGATCAACGTTAATCATAAGAAATTTGAGGTGTTAGATTGAATCAGTTTTCTCGAAACATATTGTTTTGGCTCATACTGTTTATGCTTTTTATGGCGCTTTACAGCGTGATGAAAGGGCCAACCGCCGGTGAAAGGGACATATCGTACACCGAGTTTCTGTCTAGAGTCGAAGAGGGTGAACTAAGTGCTGTTACTATCGAAGGTAACACCATCACAGGCACAACTAAGAATAGTACGACCCCAATTAAAACGATTGCTCCACGAGATGATGAGCTTATTTCGACTCTTAGAAAAGCTGGAGTTGAAATACAGGTCAAAGAACCAGCTGAGCAGCCTTGGTATTTGATTCTATTAATGAATGCTTTGCCGATGATCTTGTTAATCGGGATCTGGATCTTTTTTATGCGCCAGGTTCAGATCGGAGCAGGTAAAGGAATGAGCTTTGGTAAAAGCCACGCTAAGCTTCTAACTGAAAATCAAGTTAAGATTACTTTTAAAGACGTCGCCGGGATCGACGAAGCTCGTGGTGAGCTGGAAGAGATTATTGAGTTTCTAAAAGATCCGAAGAAGTTCACTCGACTTGGTGGACGCATTCCTAAAGGTGTGCTGTTAGTCGGCCCTCCAGGTACAGGTAAAACACTTTTAGCCAGAGCTATCGCAGGAGAAGCCGGCGTTCCATTCTTTAGCATCTCAGGTTCTGACTTCGTTGAGATGTTTGTTGGTGTTGGTGCTTCACGTGTAAGAGACCTATTTGTTCAAGGTAAGAAAAATGCTCCTTGCATAATTTTCATCGACGAGATTGATGCTGTAGGCCGCCACCGTGGTGCTGGCATGGGAGGAGGACACGACGAGCGTGAGCAGACGCTGAACCAACTTTTAGTTGAGATGGATGGATTTGAAAGCAATGAAGGCGTTATCCTTATTGCTGCTACAAACAGACCAGACGTGCTAGACCCAGCACTTTTGAGGCCAGGAAGATTTGATAGACGCGTTGTTGTTCCATTGCCTGATGTAAAAGGACGTGAAGGAATTCTCCAAGTTCATACTAAGAAGACTCCTCTTTCTGAGGATGTTGCGCTTGAGACTATTGCTCGCGGAACACCTGGATTCTCTGGTGCGGATCTTGAGATCTTAGTAAATGAAGCCGCTCTTAACGCTGCTCGAGCTGGAAAAGACAAAGTTGAAAAAGATGACTTTGAATTTGCAAAAGACAAAGTAATGATGGGAGCTGAAAGGCGCTCAATGTTACTAAGCGAAAAAGAGAAAAAGACAACAGCTTACCATGAATCTGGTCATGCAATTGTTGCTAAACTTTTGCCAAATTCCGATCCTGTTCACAAACTTACAATTGTACCACGTGGTATGGCTCTTGGCTTAATGCAGCAATTACCTGAGGGCGATAAGCATACTTATACCAAAGACTATTGGATGGATCAGTTAGCTGTTTTCTTTGGTGGTAGGGCTGCTGAAGAGTTGATCTTTGAAGAGCTTACAACAGGAGCCTCTTCTGATATCCAGCAGGCTACTAAAGTTGCTAGACGTATGGTTTGCGAATGGGGTATGAGCGAAGAGCTTGGTCCCGTTAGCTACGGAGAGAACGAGGGTTCTGTTTTCCTAGGTCGAGATTTCGCAACTCGTCGAGAGATCTCTGAAACAACTCAGATGTCTATCGATCGAGAGATTAAGAATATCATTGAGCAACAGTATCATGTAGCTAAGGAACTCTTGAGTAAGCACTTAGATGTTTTACACCGCATGGCTGATGCCGTCTTAGAACGCGAGACCCTTGATTCGGATGATATTGAGAAGATTATGAAGGGTGAAAGTTTGCCTCCTGGACCGAAAGGTGGTGGCGGAAATTCTAACGAAAAGAAAGAGCAAGTTAAATCAGATAGTAGTTCAGATAACGCTTCTGATGATGAAACTGAGAACAAAGTATCTATTGCTGTATAAATAGGTATGTAGCTTTTTAATAAAGCGACTTATGTTTGAAAATTTAGGATTTGATTATACCGTACTAAGAAACATTATTGATGTCCTCATAGTTTCGTACCTGATCTATAGAGGCTTGCTCGTTATTAAAGGTACTCGGGCAGCTCCAATGCTCGCCGGCCTAGCAGTTATCGTTTTGATCTATTTTTTGGCAAGGCCTCTTGGATTAAACACCATAGCTTGGGTATTAGGTAATTTCCTTAGCTCAATTATTCTTATCATTATTGTAGTTTTTCAAGACGAAATTCGGCGTGGATTAACTAAGGTTGGATTGCAGCCAATCTTTGGTCGGTTTAGTAAGCCAGTCTTAAGCAAAACAATTGAAGAGATAAGCTTGGCCTGTGGAAAGCTTTCAAAAGAAAAGCTTGGGGCGTTAATCGTCTTACAGAGAGATATTGGGCTTGATGAATTTGTAGAAGAGGGTGTTTATCTCGACGCTCATCTAGATAGAAAGCTACTCTACAGCTTATTTGTTAAGGATTCATCGCTGCATGATGGAGCTATTATTATCGATGAGGGAAAAATTAAGGCTGCTGGTTGCGTGTTGCCACTTAGTTTTAACCCTGACCTTGATCCAAACTTAGGAACTCGTCACAGAGCTGCTCTTGGTCTTTCTGAGAGAAGCGATGCGATTATTGTCGTTGTCTCAGAGGAAAATGGATCGATCTCTTTAGTTAGAGAGGGTCGGATTACTAGAAATTTAGATTCAGCAATGTTACGTGATGCACTGCACCGACTTATCGCAACAATAGAGTCAGATGCTGCTGGAGAGGAGTACAGTGAAAAATCTCGGGCTTAAACTTTTCTCAGTCTTGATTGCTGTTGGTTTGAGCTATTATGTAAATAGCGAAACTAATGTCTCCGTAATTGGGTTCAGCGTGCCAGTTGAAATAAAGAATGTTCCTGAAGATAAGATGCTTGTCTGGCCACTTTCTCCGAAAGCTCAGATAACTGTGAAGGGGCCGTCGTACTTAGTTAGCCAGGTTGCTACTTCGAAACTTACATTCCAGGTTCGAGTGCCGGCGAGTGTTACGAATAACTTTCGTGCTGCTCTTGATCGTGCCGAATTGTCAGTGCCAGCTAGTGTCGAAGTGATGTCGATTGAGCCTGCAGAAGTTAATCTTACTTTTGATAAAAAATTGGTAAAAGAATTTCCAGTTGTGATTCCGCGTTTTGGAAATCTTCCAGAGGGAATTCAATTAGAGAAGATTAAGGTCACACCAAATACAATAACTTTGACTGGGCCTGAAAGCGAACTTAAGGGGATTCGCACAATAGAAACTGAGCCAATTGACATTAGAGAGATTAGAGAGTCAACTAACCGCGTCTTAAAGGTCAGATTACCTGGAAACCTAACAAAGGCATCTGAGGAATCTGTTCAGCTTAGAATAGAAGTATCTTCTATCGACAAGGAAAGGAGATTTAAGGCTGTTCCACTTGAGTTGCGTGCACCAAGCAATATGAATTATACAATTGAGCCCAACAATGTCTCAGTTGAAATTAGTGGAACAATTGATGTCATTCAGAAATTAAAAAAACGCACAGTCGTCCCATTTGTTAAGTTTGGAGATGATGTGGCTAAAGGTGATAAATTACCGGTTTCTGTTGAGCTCCCTGAGGGTGTGTCTCTGGTCTTACTAGAACCTGAAAATGTAACAGTTACGGCGATTTCGCCCAAAGAGAATCCGGCAGTTAAGAAGTAAAAGGACTTTGTATGAAAAAGTATTTTGGAACCGATGGAATTCGGGGTGTGGCGAATGAGAATATCCTCGTTCCTGAGAAGCTTGTTAAGATAGGAAAAGCTATCGCTAACGTTTTTTTGAAAGAGGATCGCAAGCATAGAATTCTTATCGGAAAAGATACACGTCTTTCTGGTTATATGATTGAAACATCACTTGCTTCAGGGATCACTGCAATGGGAGTTGATGTTTTGCTAACAGGACCAATTCCGACACCTGCAGTTGCATATTTAACTAAAAGTATGCGCGCTGATGCAGGGATAATGATCTCGGCCTCTCATAATTCTTATGAAGATAATGGGATTAAGATATTCGCAGCAGATGGATTTAAATTGCCTGATGAGCGAGAGCTCGAGATTGAGGAGCTTTTCGAATCGTTCGAATTAGAAAAGATGGGAGCGAAGCCTTCTGATATCGGTAAGGCTACAAGGATTAATGATGCTGTAGGAAGGTATACTGTTGCTTTAAAGAGCGCGTTCCCTCGAGAGCTAACTCTAGAGGGATTTCGAATCGGCTTTGATTGTGCCAATGGAGCTGCATATGTAGTAGCACCTCAGACCTGCGAGGAGCTTGGTGCTGATGTGACTTCAAGAGGAACAAGCCCTAATGGAAGAAACATTAACGCTGGGTTTGGTAGCTTGTATCCTGAGATAATGCAGAAGTTGGTTATCGAACAAAACCTGCAGATTGGAATTTCTTTGGATGGGGATAGCGATAGATCTATCTTTATTGATGAGAAGGGAAATGTACATGATGGTGACGCTGTCCTAGCGATTTGTGCATTGGATCTCAAGAAACGTGGCTTGTTAAAAGGCAACAAGGTTGTGGCAACGGTCATGTCTAATATTGGCCTTGAGAAACTTTTAAAGGCAAATGATATTCAGTTGATTCGTGCAAATGTAGGTGATCGCTACGTTCTTGAGGCCATGCAATCTGAGGGTTGCAATCTCGGAGGAGAGCAATCAGGCCATACGATTTTTAGTGATTTCTCTACCACAGGAGACGGAATTTTAACCGCATTAATGGTTTTAGCTGTGATGGCTCGAACTGAAAAACCACTCTCTGAGTTAGCTTCTGTTTTCACTAGATATCCTCAAAAGTTGGTGAATATTAATGTTACCGACAAGCCAGCACTTGATTCGATTGCGCCAATTAAGAGTGTAATTGAAAGTAAAGAGAAAGAACTCGATAGTAATGGACGTATCTTAGTTCGATATTCAGGCACGGAAAACAAAGCGCGTGTAATGGTTGAGTGCGAAGATGAAGACCTTTGTAATAAGCATGCGATGGATGTCGCTGAAGTAATTGAGCGTGAATTAGGTGGTACAGTTTAGCCTATTATAGAAAGAGAGTGTGAGAAACGAGCTACCCTCTGCTAAAGAGATGCAATCTTATGATAGTGCCACTATTGAGGCAGGCACTGACTCTTTAGTCTTAATGGAAAGAGCTGGGAGATCCATCTTCGAATTTATAATTGATAATTATAAAGATTGTCTACATGCTGGAAGTATTTTAACCATACTTGCAGGTCCAGGAAATAATGGAGGTGATGGCTTAGTTATAGCTCGCTACCTTTTGGAAAAGGGGTGTTTTGTCAAAGTTGTTGTGGCAGCTTCAGACAAGTACAGCGTTGAATTCTCAAAACAACTTTCCAATTTCAGAGACTGTGTTACTAAATCACAGGCGAAACTAACTGAATGCCTCTATCTCTTTGGAGAAAATCGTTCAGAGTTGGATTCTCTTTCAGAGCTCTCCAGCGTCGATAAAAAGCAGTTGAAACAGATATTAGCTGAATCAGCAGTTGTTGTAGATGCACTGCTTGGTACCGGTACAAATTCTGAACCACGTGGTGAGATTGGAGCTATAATTGAAACTGTCGATCGGTGGCAGACCGCTGAGAGTGCGCCTATCATCTCTGTAGATGTTCCAAGTGGCCTTAATGTTGATTCCGGTCAGGCCTACTCACCTTGCATTTCCGCAGACAGCACAGTTGCAATTGAACTAATTAAACGAGGAATGTTGCAGCATCCAGCTAAGGTACATTGTGGAGAAATTTCTCAGATATCGATTGGTATCAAAGTCGACGGTGCTTCTCAGTTTGAGCTTTTGTGTGAAGATACGGTAGCAGAAGTTCCTGTTAGGAATCCAAACTCACACAAGGGATCTTTTGGGCAAGTTTTTGTTGTAGGAGGATGCAGGCTTATGCCTGGGGCTCCAATGTTAAGCGCATATTCTGCTCTGCGATCAGGTGCTGGTACGGTTTACATGACATCATTTGTTGGTGGCGTACAGTTAGCTGCACCTGCAGAACTGATGCATATCCCAATTTTAGACAAGGAATATTTTGACTCAGAGTGTTTTCCGCTCATTCTAAGCAGGCTTGAGAAGGCTAGTGCTGCGGTCATAGGACCAGGTTTTGGTAGTAGTGAAAAGATACGACCTTTCTTGGCTCAGGTTTTAACTGTCCTTCAGGAAAAGAATATTCCAGCGGTAATAGATGCTGATGCTCTTAATCATTTAGCTTTAGAGATTGGCAAAGACGGGTTTGAGTTAAGAAATCATGTGATCACACCCCATCCAGGTGAGGCTGCTCGGTTACTAAAAACCAGTACGGAGCAGGTTCAAGCAGATAGGTACAAGGCCGTAGAGGAGCTTTACCTAAGAACTGGCGCGACCGTGGTTCTTAAAGGTGCCTCAAGTATCGTCTATCATGGTGAAAAGGGTTGGGTTAACCAAACTGGAAATCCTTACATGGCGACGGCAGGAAGTGGAGATGTGCTAGCAGGGATTATTGCTAGTCTGCTTGCACAGGGGCTTGATTGTGTAGAATCTGCGAAGCTTGGAACTTTTGTACATGGCTTAGCTGGCGATCGAGCCCATGCTCAGCTTTCAGGACCGATAATAGCGTCGGATATCATCGAGGCGATTCCAGGACTGCTTTAGTAGCCATTCTATGCTAGTCTGCCTCTTCTATGGAACTTGAAATTCATGTCAATAACGAGGAGCAAACTAAGAGATTTGCCGAAAATCTGGCAAAAACATTGCCTGGTGGGGTCAATATTGGACTAATTGGTGAACTTGGAGCTGGCAAGACAACCTTTACGCGTCACCTAGTAGCTGCACTTGGTATAGATGCTCCAGTTTCTTCGCCAACCTATGTCTTGGAACATCAGTATGATGGCAAGTTTTTAGTCCATCATTGGGACCTTTATCGGCTAAGTTTTGCTCCGGAAGACCTATTTGAGCCTGTAAGTGAGGCCGAGATTAGACTTATAGAGTGGGCTGATAAGTTTGAGAGCTTATTATCAGATCTAGATCTTTTGATCAGTTTTCACTATGTATTAGATCAGTTAAAGATGCGAACAATTAAACTTTCAGGTAAGATCCTCGCTGATATTAGGCAGAGTATAGAGAAATGGGATTAGTAGTTAAAAAATTTGGCGGAACTAGCGTTGGAGATCTCAGCAGGATTCATCACGTCGCTAATCTTGTCCATGATTATAAACAGAAAACTGGTAACGACGTTGTGGTCGTTGTCTCTGCTATGGCCGGAGAAACAAATAGATTAATTGATTTAGCGAAATCATGTGTTGCTAGACCGGAGCCAAGAGAGCTTGACGTGCTCGTTTCAACAGGTGAGCAAGTTTCAACTTCACTTTTATCGATGGCTTTGATGGCACAGGGCTCTAAGGCAAAGAGTTTCTCTGCAAGACAGGCAGGAATCTCGACGAATACATCATTTACAAAAGCTCAAATTGAAGAAATTCAGGATGAAAGAATCAGAGAATCGATCGCTGCAGGCTTTATACCCGTTGTTGCTGGCTTTCAAGGCATAAATCAATCTGGTGATATTACTACTTTAGGTCGTGGTGGTTCAGACATCACTGCTGTTGCACTAGCTGCTGCTCTCAAAGCCGATGCTTGTTATATTTATACAGATGTTGATGGTGTTTATTCAACTGATCCTCGTGTTTGTCCCGAGGCAACACGTCTAGACCGTATATGTCATGAAGAGATGTTAGAATTTTCGAGCATGGGTGCAAAGGTCTTGCATCCAAGATCAGTTTACTTTGCTATGGCTTATCATGTCCCACTTTGTGTGCTCTCAACTTTTGAGCCTGGAGAGGGAACTTGGATTGTAAAAGAGGAGGAGTTGATGGAAAAGCCTATTGTAACTGGGGTTACCTATAGAACAGATGAAGCTAAGATTACAATCAGTAAGCTACCCTCTGATCCTAAAGCTCTCAGTACTTTATTTAGTGTAATGGCTGAGCATGGAATCTTTATAGATATGATTACGCAAACTGGTTTCGATGGCTCAAAGACTGATATCAGTTTCACAGTCATGGACGATGACAGTACGAATGCATTAGAGATAGTTCAGCAGTTAGTACCAGAGCTAGGTGCGCAAGGGGCCGAATGCGATCGTGACATTGCTAAGATCTCTATTATCGGCGTCGGCATGAGATATCACTCGGGTGTTGCATCTCAAATGTTTGAAGCTCTAGCCTCTGAGAATATTGGAGTTGAGATGATCTCCACCTCTGAAATTAAGGTCTCTGTAGTAGTTCCTAAGAAGTACTGGGAAGTAGCAGTTAGGACGCTTAATCAAAGTTTTTGCTCTCATAATATCGAAGTTAGTGTTGAGAAATAGTTCCATTAGCGAGGGTCTATTAGCTCATAGAACTTTTCTGCTTTTTTAGCGCCGATGCCTTTTATCTTAGTAAAAGCTAGGTGTTTTTTTTCTAGGTCGTAGCGATAGCCATCTCTGATGATCTCATCTTTTTTAGCTAATATCTTTTCCGCTGTGGAATCTGAGATGCCAGAGACGAGTTCAAGCTCATACATATCTGCTTTGTGCAGCAAAACCTTTCTATCCGTTGCAAGTCGAGATTCACTATCATTTAGTGAGAAGAAGTATTGTAGATCTAAACTTAGCTCACTGGGCATAAATGCAGGTACAACGTTACTTATGATAAAAACGCATAACAATACGATATGTAGATAAAGCAATCCTATTTTCACAATCAGTTATCGATGAATTGTGGAAGATGTTGTTAGACTTGTATGTCTAATTTTCTTGGATACGGATCGCCATTTTCATCGTGTTGCATTTCAGGTGCAGCATCGGGCTTTTCTTTGTGCTTTTGAGTTCTTGAAGATAATTCCACGCGTGCCTCCTTTTTAGGAGCTGCTTTTGCACGTTTTTCATCGTTTAGCTTATCTGATGCCTTCTGAGACGTAGCTTGAGACAAGGCTTGAGCGTTAGGTATATTGGAGTTCTGGGCCGAGGAAACTTTAGATGCATTTCCAGCGGCTTTATTTGTAATGGCCGAGGCGACTCCCTGGCCAATGTTTTGTGTAATTGGCGTAGTCATTGTAAAGTACCAAAATATTCTTTCTCTACTATGTTATCGGAATCATAAAGAAATATGTTTAGGGAAATGACCTAAGATATTTCGAGTGTGAAAATGTACAATGAAATCAAGCACTAACCTAGATGCAAATGCGAGTCACGGGCTTCTGCCATATGTAAAGGAGCAGATGATAGCTGCTGGCTTCGACTATTTAAATCCCAGCTCAATTCACTCTGGAGGGCAGAGAGCAAGGATTATTGTGGAGGAATCACGGCATGAGGTTTCCAAACTTTTGGGTCTGACAGATGGTGAGAGGGTCGTATTTACCTCTGGAGCAACGGAAGCGAACAACTCTGTCGTCTTTTGCAGGTACCTAGATCCTAAGATTAGTGATGCTGTTAAAAAGTCTGAAAGTTTTATCGTTACATCAGAACTTGAGCATCCCTCGATACTTGAGCCGTGTAATAAATTAGCAGAGCTAGGTGTTGGCGTTAAGTTCGCTAAACCAAACAGAGCAGGTCAGATCAAGTGTGATGAGTTCTATAATTTAGTAGATCAAGATACACGACTTGTCTCACTGATGTATGCAAATAACGAAACAGGAAATATCTTCCCAATTGCTCAAATCGCACATGAAATAAGCAGAAATTATTCAGCGGCATTGATTCATACAGACGCTGTACAGTCAGTTGGAAGAATTGATTTTGATTTCTCCGAACTAGGAGTAGATCTGATGAGCATCTCTGGTCATAAGCTTGGTGCACTAACAGGTGTTGGTGCTCTTATAATCCGCGCTGGCTTAGAGATAGAACCACTTTTATATGGTGGCCCACAGGAAAAACGATCACGAGCGGGGACAGAGAACGTCTTGGGTATCGCATCATTAGGGTATGCCGCTCGATGGCTGTCAGAAAACAAAGTTACTCAGATATCAAAACTTAAGATTAACAGAGATAAGGTAAAGAGCTCGTTGTTGAATAATTTTAGCGATGTGGAGTTTAATACTCATGAAGCCTCTATTCCAAACACTCTTAATGTAAGAATTCCAGGTATAAAATCACACGATTTAGTCGTTGCGCTTGATTTAGTAGGCGTTTGCCTATCTTCAGGTGCAGCCTGTGCGTCTGGGAAACCTGGAGCTTCTCATGTGCTGCTTGCAATGGGATTAGATCAAGAGCAGGCTTCAGAAAGTATCAGGATAAGTGTTAAAGCTGATTACGAACCTGAAGAATTAGAGCATGCAATTGATAAACTTGTTACCTGTATTACGCGGATGAAAGATGTCAGATAGTGCTGAGATTAAACGCGTTGTATGTGCAATGAGTGGTGGCGTAGATTCGTCTGTCTCGGCTCTATTACTTCATCAAGCTGGCTATGATGTGCTCGGTGTTTCTATGCAGGTCTGGGATTACAGAAACAATGGAGGTTCTTGCAGTCGAGCAACCTGTTGCTCTCCAGACGATTTTACTGATGCGAGAAGGGTCGCAGGTAGAGTTGGGATACCATACTATGTGTTTGATTTTGAGAAGAGCTTTAAAGCAAAGGTAATTGATAATTTTGTAGAAAAATATTCAAAAGGGCTAACCCCGAATCCATGCATCGATTGCAATAATAAAGTTAAGTTTAGAGAGTTAAGAGATCGTGCGGAAAAAATAGGTTGTGATGCTGTCGCAACTGGTCATTTTGCACGTGTAATGCAAGACAAGCAGGGATATCATCTGCTCAGAGGCGTAGATAGTAATAAGGATCAAAGCTATTTCCTCTACAGTTTGACTCAAGCTGAACTTGCAAGAACAATTTTTCCCGTTGGAGAGATGACCAAAGAGCAGGTGCGTGAGCTTGCGCGTGAATTTGATTTAAACACAGCAGACAAAGCTGAGAGCCAAGATATCTGTTTTGTCTCGGGAAGCGTGCAGGATTTTATTGCAAAGCAGGGGGGTAAGACTCCACCAGGAGATATAGTAGATAAAGCTGGTCGAAAACTTGGATCTCACCAAGGAGTGCATCGCTATACCGTTGGACAGAGGCGTGGGCTCGATATAGGAGGTGCTGATGAAGCACTCTACGTGATAGAGCTTGATGCTCAGAATAATCGTGTAATTGTCGGTCCAAAGGAAGATCTAAGGATTGATAGATTTAAAGTCAGTGAGCTGTCGTGGATCTCTCCAGCTCACATATCGCAAGATGCTCCTAGTACCTTTGAGTGTGTTGCACAGTTGAGACATCGTCATGCCGGGGTCCCTGTTCGAGTCAATTTAGTGGACAACGAAGCTGAAGTAGAGTTTCTTGAGGAGCATTCAACTGTTTCTCCAGGTCAGGCAGCTGTTTTTTATGACCAGTCAAATCAAGAAGTACTTGGTGGCGGTAGGATACTGCCAAAGCTTAGCATTATTAACTAAGTTTAGATTCCCCAATCCACAGTTGGTTCAGTTGTGTAAGTCCAGATCGGGAAGTACCATCTGTCGGATTCTGTGTTAATCAAGATAAATGATCCATCTCCTAAAAGGTCTGTTTTCATAAAATGAAATTTCAGATCACTGCCTTGATAGACTCGATACGCAATCTCTCTTTCAAAAAAAACTAGCTTATCAATAATCTGTTCAGTTCCTAGAGTGTAACGAAAGACCGTAAATGGAGTATCGCTAATCTTCCAACTCTTAGTGGGTTTCATCTCAGATAAATCAGGGATTATTAGGTTTGATGATTTAGTGTGTAGAAGTTCAGTCACGGCTAACTTAAATGCCTCTACTTTATTTAGGGCTATACTTTGTTCCTCTTTAACTGCCTTCTCCCAAATTTCAGGATAGAGTGGATGTTTAGAGAATTTAAACTTTCCCTCTGACCAGAGCCTTAGTCTTAGGTATAGCTCTATTAAATATCGTTGCTCTAATCCAGAGCCTAGTTGTGAGGAGCTCACTCTGCTAAGAAGATCCTGGGCTTGTTTAAGCTCAAAGATGTCGTATCTTCTCATGCTAGTTGAGCTTGTAACTTGGTTTATCCTCCCAACATTAGCTTGATATTCTTCTAAATCCTGCGCTCCTGATTTCAGATAAGCTTCTAAAAGTTGCTCCAAATCCAACTTAACCCGCTGGTTATCATCAAGGCGCAAAGCTAAATCAAGTGCATGCAGCCTTGCACCTTGCCAGGTTGGGTGAAGGGCATCGTAAGAGGTGAATCTAACAGGAAACCAGTCTTGGAAATCAGAATAGCTAGTTACAGAGCTAAAAGCCGATCTGAGCTTAGTTCTATATTCCTCAATGTCAGC
>JACKAH010000013.1 GCA_020635175.1 Deltaproteobacteria bacterium | reverse complement strand
CTGTAACGATGGGTTGGTCTGATTAGGTTCATTTGAAGTCAGCGAGAAATCAAAGATGTTATTTTTGTCTTTAATATAAGCAAAGATATTACGCTTGGCTCGTTCGTAATCTTCAAAACTCTCGTAGTAGTCCAAATGCTCTGGAAACACGTTAAGAAGAACTGCAATATCTGGTGAGTGCTTTAGTGTTTGTGTTTGATGTGAACTTAGTTCCATGACGACTAGATGCTCAGGCGTTGTTTCTGAAAACATATCAAAGCAGGGAGTTCCGATATTCCCTATTAACATCGTTTTTTTGCCATCAGCTTTTAGCATCTCATATAAAAGAGTCGAGGTAGTGCTTTTACCCTTTGTGCCGGTGATGCCTATTTTTAAGCCAGGAGCAAAGCGCAAAAAAAGATCAACTTGACTTGTTAATTTAGGGCTATGCTTCTTAATAAGTTCATTTGAGAATACGACACCTGGTGATTTGATGATTAAGTCGTAGGAATCAAGATTATTAAGATAGTCAGCGCCAGAGATTATCTCTACGTTTTTTAATTCTTCGATTATGTT
The DNA here is from genome assembly GCA_020635175.1 of Deltaproteobacteria bacterium. Lineage (GTDB taxonomy): Bacteria > Bdellovibrionota_C > UBA2361 > UBA2361 > J135 > JACKAH01. The sequence continues at coordinate 36,087 of JACKAH010000013.1, read as the reverse complement.
TTTGTCTGCAACAGTAATTTTAGATTGTACTTTATGTTGTTCTAAAAACTTAAGGGTTGATCTTCCTTCAGCACCATAGCCAACTATTATGATCTTCTTAGTAGTTAAAAAATCAAGCAGTTCTGAAATCACAAAAGACCCTCTTTCGCTAAGATAGCTTTAAAGTGCTCAGGAACTAATTCGCTTGAGCCTTTCTCCTTAAGTATTAAGCTAATATCTGGCGCCTGAGCAAAAAGCGGAGAATCTTTAAAGCGCCTTAATAAAACGGGTAGAGTGCTCGTGTTCTCAATAGTATGCTTCAGTGCTGACTGAATCTCAGCTCTTGTTCCGACACACTCAAGCGGCTTTACTTCTGTAAGTCCACACAACCCATCAAAGATTTCGGTTAGTGATGAATCATCGAGTAGATCTCGTTTAAAAAGTTTTAGAAGCTCAGTTTTTTCTATAAATGGTCCGAGCATGATGTAAACAAACAAGCATTTAGGGCAATTTGTACACCATGAATCTGTTTTGCTTCCGACGTTACAGCTCTGAAAAATACTTATAGCCTCTCTGTTTTTAACAAAATGCTTCACAATCTGAAGTTCATTAAGTGGTCTTAGCAGGCTGAAGTACTCAAGCTCACTGGAGAGAAATGTGCTTAAATATTCCTTGAAGAGGTTTTCGTATGAGCATGACTTAGAGTATTGATGATTTACACCAGCTGAGTTTTCCTCCTCGGCGCTCGATTCGTTTGATAGCACTATATATCTTTTGTCATTTAGATATGCTGCTAAGCATGAAATAAAACCGAGTAGAGCAGAAAATGGAGTATGGCCGTTTAGGTAGCCTTGAGTATTTAACTCAATAAGTTTTGAATCGATTGTACGATATGCAGAGATAGCTCTATCTTCATAACCAAAAAGTTTTACACTCTCAACGCAGGCCTTACGTGGATTTAGTATAAAGCATGCATTAGAAAGGGTGCTATCTTGGCTTAAAAGGGAGAGAGTTGTTAGTGAGTCTTTGCCACCACCAATTGGAATTAGGTTTCCCTCTAATTTTTTTGCGGGAAGACTTGTATGCCCCTGTCCAAGTTCGAAATCTACAAACTCATCTTTTGTAGCTTCGATCCCATTTACATATCTAAACTCTGAGAGCCCTTGAAAGAAAAGCTCTTTCCAAAAAGAAACTTGTCTTGAATTTATACTATCTGTTTCAATCTTAATCGTCGGAGAGCAGGTTACTTTCCAATAACTAATCAAGTCAGCTAAGCCGATACAGAAAAGTATTGGGTTTATTTCGGTAAGTAAGCGTTCTGTGTCGTCAATCTCATTTGATATCTCTATTTTAAGGGGAGAAGAAAACTCTACTAGTTCAGGTATCTGATATTTATATTCAACGGAAAGAAAGCCTTGATTAGTCTTTGCTTGATAGCCCTTGTAGATAAAGACTGGATGCTCAGATCTAAGCTTATTGAATAGGTTAAGATTGTGGACCAGCTTACTGCTCATAAAAGTAAGAGTAATTTTAGAAGATTAGAAAGTCAAAGAAACGTTCTAAGAAGGTATGGCTGCTCGCTTATAGAGACGCAACCCTAGCTCTCGCTTAAGTATCTCTAATAGAAATAGAATCGTTGCCAGAATGTAGAAGATGGAGCTTAAATCTGTCTTCGTAATTGAACGGTTTGCTTCTTTGAGAAGCTCTGCCGCAGGTGGATTTAGCATGCCCCCAGTTTCAGAGGCAAGTTTTTCTAGCTGAGGAATATTGTATCCCTGCCCTTTCTTTTCGCCAAAAAGATCACCAGATAAATGGAAAGCCACAGGGTTGAGTTTTGAATTGCCGATCTTTGCCTCTAGGTCGTAGCGCCCCGCGATAGCATCTGCGATACTTGCTTTATATCGACCCTTTGCTACCTGCTCAAAGTTAACTGAAATTACTGAACCATCTGGCTTTCTTAGCTCCGCTGAGATGGCACCACTAACATTCTCATTATATACTGCTAGATCTAATTTTAGATTTCCCTTCTCAACAGTTCGCTTGAGATCAAAATTTATGTTCTCAGTTTGTTCTTTGTTCTGAGGAACTAAGCTATCAATGATATCGACCCAAAAATTTGTAAACTTTGGCCAGCTAGCCCAATACGAAGACCACCTTCCATTTGCATCAGATGTAAATGCAATAGATTTACCTTTACCATAGCTCCATGAAACTAAGAGCGGTTCTGCTTTATCGTTATTGTATACAACCAGTTCAAGATCTGATTTAGGTTTCCTCTTGGCTTGTACATAGCCGCGCAGCGGAGGAAATGCTGTGATTGAAGTTGAGAGAATCCCATCTGGCCCCCGTCTCACTGTATATTCGCTCTGCTCTTTTAGTGTTCTTTCTCCAGTGCTTACTTTGATGTCGTCTAAGAAGATCTTAGGTAGAGAACGTGCGTCTGTTGTTTGATAAAATGCACCGCCACCCTGAGTTGCCATGTCGCGTAACTCTTGAGTATCAGTTTCGCTTCCTAGCATTACTGTTGAAACGGTAACACCGCCGGATCTGAGTTGAGCTATAAGCTCACTATAATATGCACCGGCAGTTGGGATCTTGCCATCTGTAAGTACAATTAAATGTTTTCTGCCAGCATTAACTTTAGCAAAGCTTCTACGGGCTTCATGAAGCGCTGGTAATAGATTGGTTCTACCAGCGGGAAAAAGTCTCGTAACACGCTCTAGTGCAGAGCTTCGATTCGTTGCGAGCTGCTCCATCTTTACTACTATGAAAGGAGAGGAATCAAACCCGATTACCTGTATATAATCTTCATTCTTAAGACTATTAATTACCGCTGCAGCCGCCTCTTTGGCATAGATAATCTTATCGTTATTGGCCATGCTGCGTGACTTGTCCATCACGAGACTTACAGCAACGTTCAGCCTCTTTTTGGTTGTCTGTGGTGGAACCATTTCAACAGGTAGAGCTTCTTCGATAGGCGTGTCTTTATAATCCCCTAATCCAAAACTTCTGTTCCCACCTATCATGATAAAACTGCCACCTTGTTTGACATATTCGTTTACACGCTTTGGTAGTGAGGTTGGCAGTTGAGATTTAGCTGTATTATTTAAAATGACAATTGCGTAGTCATTTAAGTTTTTAATAATCGATGAGCTTGAGGGATTGCTAAGGGTTTCAAGCTTATATTTCTGCCCTGCTAAGAGCTGTTTTAACAAGCGTTGGTCAGAGTCGTTGCCGCTTATAAGTAAAATTTTATCTCGTTCAGCTCCTGAGATATAAGTTGTAAGGGAGGTTGAACTCAGTTTCGGATCAACAGGCGTAAACTTTGCTTCAACTTCTGCGATTCCATCTTCAGAAGGGTTGCTTTGTGTTATGATAAGTTTTTCGCTGTTTGCTGGAATGTTAACAATTTTCTTATAGAGAAGTTTGTCTCCATGCATAACCTCTAGCATTCCACTCTGATCTGCTGTGGTTTTATTCTCGATAGTTGTTCTTATATCAACACTCTTTTCCGCAGGCGCTATAAGTGGTGCATATAGTTTTGAGATTGATAAACTTCCCTCCTGTGCTGTGTTAGATTCTGGCGTAAGAGGATAAACCTTAACCGCTTTCTCTTTAAGGGAAGTAATCACAAGATTACTATCTCCTTTTGTTTCAAAGCCGTCGCTAATTAGGATTAGGTTTGTTTGATTGATACTATCAAGTGAGCCTTCCAGGTTTGTTTGGCCGATATTTAACTTCGACCAAGCAGTTCTGATCTTTTTAAAATCTGGATTAGGCACAAGGCTGGAAAGTGGCGCGGTGCTCTCACTAAAGGGAAGAATCTTTGTTTCGATGCCAGCAGCTTGATAATTTTTTACTTGAGCAAGTAAAAGGCTAGCTGTTTCTTCATTCATGCTTTCTGAAATATCAAGCAGTAGCGTAGCACTTGCTTTCTGTGAAATCTCCTCAAGGTATGGGCCTAGCAAGCCAGCGATTAATGAAAGCAAGCACAGGACTCGCAGAATTAATGAAGTTACCCCAGTTCGTTTTGGAAGAGATCTTCTTCGTAGGATGGCAAGGCTAATTAAAATTAAGCCTAGAGCGCTTGTAAGGATAAAAAGATACAGAAATTCTGAATGCTCAAAGTTCACGCTTTTCTCCTTTTTGGAAGAAAAAGCAGATAAGCTTTGAGATAAGCTAGTAGATCAAGCAGTAGGATGGTTAGAAGTCCAATCACTAGATAAAAAACTATCTTAGAAGTATGGCTCTCAGATTGCTTTGAGAGTTCTATCGGGGCAGGAATTGAAAACTCTTGCTTAGAAAAAGTATCAAGCTCTGAAGCGTCAAAAAAGTTTGTCGCACTAAATGCCCTTGCTCCATCTCGCTCAATCAAGCTTAACCCAAGTTTTGATTCTTCAGAATTTGCATTTGAGTATCCTTTTGAAAGCTCTGAACTTAATAGCCATTTAAAACTATTAATTGTGAGTACGCTTAACAAAGGAGAACGTTTTCCTAAATAAGGAAAGATATCAAAGCCTGTTGCAACGTAATGTCTCTTATTTATCTCTCCAGCAAGCACTAAGCTACCTACTTCAGAGTTTATGATAGATTTTGCATAAGAATGCGGCACCAGCGGAACAACATTCCTCAGCTTTAGCGCAGGAACATTAAGATATGAATTAACTGGGTGTAGCTCGCTCCAGTTTGTTGCTTCAATAAAATCATCTCCATCCAGTTTGATCGGGGGGCTGATCGTGAATAGCTCGCTATCTGCGTTCGGTTGAATAAATAAGGAGCTAATCTCTGGAAAAACGCCTGGGACTGTCTTGTGGAAAATTACAAAGCTGTAATCTTTAAATAGTGATGGCTTATACTCGTTTGGCTTCACAAGATCTAATTCAAACTTAGCCAGAGCATTCAGTCCGAGCTCCTCTTTGCTAAAGTTGCTTACGACTAGGATCTTTTCTTTACGAGATTCTGCTACGATCCATGCTCTATCATCGTCACTGATAGAATCAAGCTCGCGTTGTTTGACAACAGGCTCAACCTCTATCTCGTATGCAAGAGCTGCTGGTAACAAGGCCGAGTATGTTTCAGAGGAGAGAGATTTAAGTTTTAGCTCAGTTTCGTTTCCTTTTGTCTTGAGTTTAGGATTTTTCAAAGATTCATAATAGTAGATCGAAAGCCTGACCTTAGTGTCCTTGTCTCCGTAAAGCTGAATTGCTGCTGAAACTTTATTTTGAGCTCCCTGCTCAGAGACTGAGAGATCAGAAATTGCAATATTTTGAAATGAATCAGCAAAAAGAGAGTTCCCTTTGAAAACAAATTGCTCGTTTGCTTTTGAGCTTTCGGTTGGTCTTTTATCGGTGAAGATAGCAATTTGCTCAAACTGGTCTTTGCTTCTTAATGTTTCTAAGGCAAAGCTAAGCTTATCGCTTGAATAAATTGAGTTGATCGCATCTATCTTGCTTAATGCTGAAGATTTAGCATCCGTTCCCTCAGTAATACTCTTTAGATTTGGAGAGGTAATAAAAAGATCGACACCTGTACCAAGTGGTAGTTCGTTAATGTAGATCTTGGCAGCTTCTTTGTGGATATCAAGTGCGGTTTTGTTCGTCGCAAGTCTAATTTTAGAGCTGTAGGAGTTATCTATTACAATTGCGACTTGCTGCTTGAATCCTTCTCTATAAAAACCACCGATAGTTAATGTGAGCGCTGCTAAGACAAGCAACTCAAAGAAAAATCTAAGTGGTGGGATTAGCTTTCGTCTAGCCGGTTGTGATTTTGTTAATTTCTGAAGTAGTAAGACAGACGACACTATTACCTGCCTGCCTTTCCCACCACGCAGATATGCAAATCCGAGCATCGCTAATGCTGGTATGCCCAAGGAAAGGAGTAGAGGATTAGCAAATCCGTATGTTACACCAGCGAAAGAAAACATCTCTAACGTATCAGCCCTATCTGATTTAAGTTGTTTGTTATGAAGCTTAGTAAATCATCTGAAGATTTTGCGAGTGTGTAGCTAATCTCTGAACGCGCAAAGTAAGTTCGAATATTTTCATTATGCTCTTCGAGTATCTCTTGATACTCAGCTCTATTTTCCGGATCTAGTGAAATTTCAAGAGTCTCATTAGTTTCGCTATCTACAACGGTAGCAAAGCTTGAATCAGGTAGAGGGTTTAGATCATTTGGTCCAAGTAGATGAATCGCAGAGATCTCTAAATTTTTAGCACGTAAGATATCAAATGCTTTCTCTATCTGATCGTAAGGATATAACAGGTCAGAGATTACTATTGCTTTACCTGGGAAGCGTACTCTAGCTGCTGCGCGCTGCATCTCTTTTACGAAATCTGGTCTGCCCTGAGCAACAATTGCCATTAGCTCTTTAGCGATTAGATGAATAGCTTTAGGACCAGAATACATTGCAGATAGTAGTTTATCAGGGACACACAGAACAACATTGTCTTGTTCCATCAGCGCTGTATATGAAAGTGCGATTGCAATATCGCGAGCACGTTCCCACTTTTTGTCGGATTCAAATGCGCTCATTGATGCACTTGCATCTATTACTAGTAACATCGAAAGATCTTGTTCTTCTTGGTAGCGTTTGACGTAGAGTCTATCTGTCCTGCCGTAAACTCCCCAATCTATGTGACGCGGATTATCTCCCGGTTCGTATTTTCTATAATCGGAAAATTCAATGCCGTGACCTTTGCGCGGAGAAATATGCCCACCCTGCTTGGTTCCAAGAAATGCCCGACGTGCTCGAAGCTTTAGAAGTTCAAGTTGCCTTAAAAACGCTGGCGTAAAGGTAGCAGGTAGTGTCATCGTGCATTAACAACCTGCTCAATTATCTGATCCGAATCAATCTCATCTGCCTCTGCTTGGAAATTCAGAATCAAGCGATGCCTTAAGGCAGGAATTACTACAGTTTTCAAATCTTCAAAAGCAAGATTAATTCGATTGTCTAAGAGCGCTAACACTTTCGCAGCTAAAGTCATCGCTTGTGCTGCACGTGGCCCTGGTCCAAAACGAACATAGCTATTAACTAAATCAGTTGCGTACTGACTGCCAGGAGTTAGTGCAGAGATAATACGAACAATCACCTCAAGCAGTGGGTCAGCAATGGTTACCTTCCTCGCAAGCTTTTTCATATTCTCGATAGTTTCACGTGCAATTTCAGGTTCAATAATCTGAGTAGGTGCAGGAGTTTTGCTACCAGTTGTTCTAGTTAAGATCTCCTTTAGGTTTTCTGGCGTGGGGTTTTTAAGTAAGATTTTTAAAAGAAATCTATCTAATTGCGCTTCAGGCAATGGATAAGTTCCCTCAAGCTCGACTGGGTTTTGAGTAGCCAAAACAAAAAATGGCTCCTCTAGAACGTGTCTTTCCCCTAGGACTGTTGTTTGATGCTCCTCCATCGCCTCAAGCAGTGACGATTGAGTCTTTGGAGTTGCTCGGTTTATCTCATCTGCCAGAATGATATGTCCAAAGATAGGGCCTGGCTTAAACACAAAGGTGCGTTTGCCACTCTCATCTTCAGTTAGGACCTGTGTTCCAGTTACATCTGTCGGCATCAGATCGGGTGTAAATTGAATACGACGAAAGCTAAGACCCAAAGTTTCTGAAATAGCTCTAACTAATCGAGTTTTACCAAGTCCAGGTGCGCCTTCTAAGAGAACATGTCCACCAGCAAATAGAGCAGTTAATGATAACTGAATTATCTCCTTGTTTCCTACAATGATGGTCGAGATCTCGTCTTCCAGTTTATGAAAGATTGTACTAAAACCTTCAATTGCTGCTTCGAGCTCTTTTCCAGTCATTTCTTGCTCAGACATGAAACTTCCTTTCCTAATTATTCTAATATGTCTTTATACTCTAGCGGTATAGCTTGCTTTGCTTTGTTTGCTATTGGCTCAGGCCTTGAAAGCTCAATATCCTGAAGTTCGGTCTTATACTTCGCTTCTTTTTGGTTTAATGCCTTCTCTCCCTGCTTGCCGGTAAAGCGTGTATCAAATTTCTCATTTTCTCCAGGTATTTTTACATCTTGATAGGCTTTCTGACCAAGAGTTTTTCCATCTTTTCCACCCTCAAAGTCTCCGTAACGCTTAGCGTTCTCTCCCGGAACTGGCTTTGGGGGTAGGTTTGAAGGTTGTTCACTTTTATTGTTCTCTTCAGCCTGAGAACTGCTCTGCTCTTTGTTTTCTTTCTGAGGTTTCTTCTCTGATTTTTTATTCGATTTCTCCTCGGTATCCCCAGTTTTATCCTGGTCCTTTTTAGCTTTCAGATCTTTTTGAGTAGAGTCACCATCTTGTTTCTTTTCGCCATCTTGCTTGTTGTCTTTTAGATTGTTGTTTTTATCTTGTTTTTCGCCCTGCTCTTTGCCGTCTTGTTGCTTGCCTGATTTGTCTTGTTGTTGTTCTTGCTTTTGATCACCAGATTGCTTCTGGTCGTTCTGTTGTTTTTGTTGTTGCTGTTCTTTTTTGATCTGTTCAACGGCTGCTTGAGCTTTGTTCAGAGATTGCTGCTCCTGACTCTGGGATTTTTGCTCCTGCCCATCCTGCTTACTACCCTGAGAGCCTTGCCCCGCTTTTTTGCCCTGCTGCTTAGATTGTTCTTTTCCTTTCCCCTCACCTTCTCCACTTTTTTCTGATTCGTCTTTGCCCTGCTTGCCCTGATCTCCTTTGCCTTGACCTTCGCCATCTCCTTTATCTTTTGACTCTTGCTGCTTTTGATCCTGCTTCTGCTCTCCTTGATTTCCCTGATTATTTTCACTTTTCTGCTGATCTTTTTGTTCGCCAGAGTTTGACTGTTTGTCGTTTTGTACATCAGTGTCTTTATCTTGTTTCTGATCTTTCTTATCTTCTTGCTTGTTTTCTTCCTGTTTCTGCTGCTCCTCTTTTTTCTCCTGCTCTTTTTTGTTTTCAGGTGTAGGTTCAGGTTTTTTTTCCTGCTTTTGTTGCTCTGTTTGAACTATGCTTGGAGTAGGTTTTGGCTTTAGCTCGTTTTCTTTGAGCTCTGAGAGTGCCTCCTCAATCTCCTGCTCTGCTTCTTGTAACGCTTCTTCAACCTCTTCGTCACTTAAAGCGTTTGAATCAAGGGATTCGGCTAATTTTGAAAGTGCCTCTTTGACCTGTTCCGGTAGCTTTTCATCTTTGATTATTTGCTCAATAAGTTCAGCTTGTTTTTTAGCTTTAGGATTTAAATCTTGATTGAGGCTCTGTGCTGTAAAAAAAATCAAGAGAATCAGAAAAGGCAAAGCAACCAATGAGGCTTTATTAAGCAAGCTTAGGCTTAGTGGGATAATTTTTGAGGTGTCGTTATGTGAAATCTTTGCTGCAAGTTGCTGTTCAATTAATTCTTGGGAAGCTTTGTGCTCTCCATTTTGAGAAAGCTCGAGAAAACTTGCGACTCGTTCTTTTGTCTTAAAATGTCTATCGATTAAACGACATGCGTCTCGATAGTGTGGTGCTGCAAAGGTTTTCTTTAGTCCTAACAAAGTAAAAACTAAAGTTGTTGCTAGAATGAAGCTAGCTATCGAGGCAATGACTGAGAGCTTCAATAATACAAGAGCTAAAAGTAAGCAGGCACTTAAGGTTGTAGCAATTGCAAGCAAGGTTTTGCACCAAAAAATCGTCAAATTACGACGATGGGTTTTTGCTATCAGTTCTTTTAAAGATAACAAAGATGTACCTTTTAGCTACTGCTGTGGTTGCAGTTGTTGCTCTTCTTTACTCTGTATTGCACGCCTATAGAACTGAACTGCTCTATTATGCTCCTTTAGTGTAACAGAAAAAATATGACCTCCGCGAGCATCAGAAACGAAATATCTATAATTTGATTTAGCAGGATACAAAGCTGCTTTAATCGCAGAATGTCCTGGGCTGCAGATAGGTCCAGGTGGCAGACCGTCGATCTGGTAGGTGTTATATGGAGTAATTGTTTCGATATGCTTTCTGTAGATCTTTCCTGAGAAGCCGGGGATTGCATAAACGGCTGTTGGATCTGATTCCAAGCGCATGCCATCTGCTAGACGGTTATGAAAAACGCTTGAGATAAAAGGCTGTTCATCAACATTGCCCGATTCTTTTTCGATGATCGATGCAAGAGTTAGAATTTCGTGCCGAGACATGCCTAACTGAACTGCTTGCTCTTGGTAAGCAGGATTATCTGCCCAGATCTTCTCTCCCCGTTCAAGCATCGTCCAGATAATATCACGTGCAGAAATTGGTCGGGTAAAGTGGTAGGTATCAGGAAATAGATACCCTTCAAAACTTCCGCCGCCAACACCGGCACTCTCAATTATCTTTGGATCAAAGAGAGTCTTGGTAAATTCCGCGTTGGAGCCTAATCCAGCAGCTTCTACGATTTTGCCGAGCTCTTTAACAGAGGTGCCCTCTTTAAACAAAACAATACGTTTTAAAATATCCCCAGTCAGAAGTTTTTCTAAAATATCAGCGGGCTTCATCGATTTAGATAGCTCGTATTCTCCGGCGACAATGGTGTTGTTTCGTTTAAGTCGTGAGATGATCTCCAAGCTCCACCATCTTTTAATCAACCCCTCTTTCTCTAAGAGCTTCGCTGCAGATCTAAAGGAGGTGCCAGGTTTAACCTCGACTACGATCTTTTCTGTTGATTGAGCATCTATTGGTTCAAGTAGATAGTCTTTTACTGAAAAGATAGAACCACCTGCTATGATTCCAAGAGGAATACAGATGACTGCAAGCCAACCAACTAAGCGGCAGATTGAGATAAAGATATTTGATCGAGCCATAAATCCTATCTGATTGAATCGAGATATTCTTGCAAAATTATAGATGCCGCAACAGAATCAATAAGCCCCTTTTTGTGTGCAGCCTGGGCTTTCGCTCCACTTAGACCAAGCCTCTCTTTAGCTGCCTCAGAGGTTAGGTGTTCATCGACAAAATGAATTGTAATCGAAGCTCTTTTCTGCAAACGCAAACAAAATGCCTCAACCTTTTGACATTGCTCAGTTTTTTCGCCTTTAGCATTAAGAGGTAGACCAACGACTAGTGTGTCGATTCCGCGCTGTTCAATAAGGGTTAAGATCTCTTTCTCAGCATTTCCCTGGCTTTTTTGAACTGTTTTATAAGGTGTAGCGACTTTGCGTTGCTCATCAGAGAGTGCTAAGCCTACCCTTACGTCTCCTACATCGATGCCTAAAACGATACTCATTGCGCTATCAATCTTAAATCCTTAAGATTCTTAGAGCAAGTCTGACAAATACTTAGCAAATGCGAGGAAATGAGGAATCTGTTTAAGAGAAAATTAACATTGTTTGTAATCGGCACGGTAGCGCTACAACTATTACTGTTGATGGCCTTGATGTACGAAACCTCCTCCCCTCCTCTTAAAACCACGAGCCTGACCCCTGAAGAGATAGAACATGAAAACGAAGCGATCTTTGAGGTTGCTGAGACTTCAGAGGTAGAGGCTGAACCAAAGGCGAGTCTAAAAGAGTCTGAGCCGGTGATAAAGGCGGTCTCTTTAGCTAAAGAACCAGATCCAAAATTGCCTGATTACCTTGAATATAAAGTTAAGCGTGGTGATACGTTTTCAGTTATTTGGAATAAGTTAGGGGCTCCAACATTAGGTTCAACAAAAGCATACAATGCCTTAAAAAAACTAGAGCTAAGTGCTCATTACGTAAGAGCTGGTGAGATTCTGCAGATTAGACAGTCGAATGATAAAGATATAATCGAACTGCGAAAGACGCTAACACCTGCAAAAACCGCTGTGATTAAAGGAGATGTAGAGGCTGGCTATAAAGCTGAAGTTGAAACATTAAATCTGATAGAGCGAGATAGACCAGTTTTTCTAACAATTAAAAGTTCTTTTTTTGAGGCAGCTGTTGATAAGAATGTTCCACATGCAATCATAGATAGGTTTGTAGATCTATTTAGTGGCAGAGTCGCTTTTCAAAAAGACATACAACCAGGGGATGAGTTTTCTCTGATTTATAGAGAGAGACGGCTAGAAGATGGAACATTTGTAGAGCCAGGTCCTATCTTAGCCGCATCGCTTAAGAACAGAGATGAGTTCATGGTGGCGGTGCGTCATATAGGTAAGGATTCAAAGGTTCGTTACTTTGATGAAGATGGAAAATCTCTCGAGCGTGCTTTCTTACGTTATCCTTTGAATTTTACCAGAATAAGCTCAGTCTTTAGTACCAGCCGATTTCATCCTGTTTTAAAACGTAGTCGAGCACATAACGGCGTTGATTTTGCTGCTCCAACAGGGACTCCAATTAGAAGCGTGGCTGATGGAGTTGTGACTCTTGCTGGATGGAATGGTGGTGGTGGAAAGACAATTAAGATTCAGCATAATAGCCGCTATTCTACTGCATACCTGCACCTCTCAAAGATCAATAAAGATGTAGTTAAGGGAGGTCGAGTTAAGCGTGGTCAGGTAATCGGTGCTGTTGGAACAACAGGATTATCAACAGGCCCACACCTTCATTTTAGTTTCTATGACAGAGGTCGCTATGTCGATCCGCTTAAAGTAAAGCTGCCACGTTTGCTTGAAGGAAAGCCTGCAACAATACCTGAAGGGTATCTACAGGCGGCAATGCAGACGTTAGAACAATACCACCTCATGCGTCAGATGGTTTCAGCTCCGGGCAGTGATGGAGTTGGTTAGTGCAGAAACTATTAGAACAAGTTGCACAAAAATTAATAACTGAAAAGAAAACGATCGCTGTCGCTGAAAGTTGCACCGGTGGAATGCTTGGAAAGCTTCTAACTGACAGACCAGGCTCTTCAGAGTATTTCAAGGGCGGAGTAATTTCATATAGCAATCAGATAAAGATTGAACTTTTAGGGGTTTCAAAGAAAGTACTTGAAGATTTCGGAGCTGTTAGTGCTGAAGTCGCGGTGATGATGGCCGCTGGGGTAAAGAAAGTTTGCAAGTCTGATTATGCGTTGTCTGTGACAGGAGTTGCCGGTCCTGATGGTGGTAGTGCAGAAAAGCCAGTTGGTACCTTCTATCTAGGGTTGGCAACACCAAATGGGATAGAGACAAAAAAATGCTTTTATCCAGGCACAAGGGATGAGGTTCGGATCAGCGCATGTAAAGAGGCGCTAAGTTTTCTATATCATTCTTGAACAACGTTAAGCTTTTGGAATAATAGGGACGCTGCCTATTTAATTCCCATTTAATTAGTATTTCTCCTTTTGTGTAGGGGGTTACTTCTTAACTTTTACTTTTGCATTATTACTCCAGTCAGTTTGGCTGAGAGCATTTTTAGCATAGCATCTAACTTTGACCTTAGCGCCTTTTTTCACTTTTCGAGTTAATGATAGGCCTGCAAGTTCATGTGTCTTAACATGCATTTTCTTTTTGCCAGATTTCTTTTTGAAGATCTCTGTCACCTTACAGACATAGGAACTTGCATATTGTACTGCAAGTAGGTCGATCGTTAGCTTATTCCCTTTGGTGGAAAGTGCTGGTTTAGCTGGGGGCTCAGAAAACCCAAGATCAAACAGGTCATTTTCAGATCCACCTGAATTGCCACTGCCTTCTCCGCCCCCAGAGCTGCCACTGTCACCTGAATTATCGTTACCGCTTCCAGAGCCATCGCCACTGTCACCATCAGATGGTGGTGTAGTATCTACAGTTGCGTTGATGCTTAAGCCAGTATTACTCCCGTTTGAAACAGTTACTGTGCTTTGGTTATCAAAAAGATATCCGTTAAGATTGACAGTCAAAGGGTAGATTCCAGCGGGAATTCCATTTAACTTAAAACGGCCAGCCACATCTGAGTAGACTGTATATTGGCCAATTATTACCTCAACATTAGTTAACGCATACATGTCAAAAACCTCAGTAGATCTACTATAACTCCACTGATCCGTCGTATTTGGTGGGGTTACTGTAAATGCAGTATTTCCAGTATTGAATGGAGTAGAACCTGGATTAAATGCAAAGTTGTATGTAAATGAAGAGCTAGAGCTCGGGAAAAGAAGATCTATAAAGCCGTCTCCGTTGAAATCAAATAGCGGCTTTGTTAGCATATTATCCGCTAATGATGGGACAACAATAGATGGCGAGTTGAAAAAATTTGAAGTTAAGTTTGGATTTGCAAGATTGTAATAGATATCAACTAGCTTTGTTCCATTAAGTGCATTTGCTGTTGCCATATCTGCGAAACCATCATTATTATAATCACCAAATAAAGTTTCGACTAGCTTGTCCGTGCCTTGCGGCACAGTAAAAAAGAAATTTTGATTTGTAGGAGTTGCAAAGTTGCCTGCTCCATTATTCATTATCGAATGAATGTTGTAGCTTTTTGTAATTCCTGTAGGAGAGGATTGAGATTCCACTATAATATCGACAAGTTTGTCATTGTTGAGATCTGCACAATGGAGGCTAGGAGAGATGTCTTTATTGTTTGTATCTAAAACGTTTATATAACTGGTGCTGAAACTAGCATTTCCATCGTTAAGTTTAACAGCAACGCTAAAAGAAAAACTATAGTCACCGAAACCGTTATAGTTAAAGTAATAGAGCGTTGCATCTAACGAAATAATATCAAGATCACCATCGTTATCTATGTCACTAATGCATGCCTCACGCACTTCATAATCAAAGGTTAAATTTTTAGCGCTACCGCTACTAAGAAATATTTTGAAAATAGGATTGATATTGTTATAGGCGTAGATCCCAGAGCTAGGAAGAAATTGAGTATCTCTTGTGTCGACGATGACATTCTTTGTGCCAAAATCGCCAACTATTAAATCATCAAAGCCATCTCCATCAAGGTCACCATGAAATATATCCGCAATAGATGTTCCATTGGCGGTTTCAGAATCTCCAAGTGGAATCGGAAATGGAATAAACTGACCAGCTCTGTTGTTTAGAAGTCCCACAAGCTTTGTGTTTCCAGATCCAAATGGTGTTGCAAGAAGCTCAACAACTAGATCTTTGTAGCCATCTCTGGAGGAAGGTAGATCCGCGACAAAAGCACGAGTGATGTTCTCACCTGATCCAAAATTCAGATTAGTTTGCGTACTATTGATTATGTCCTGTAGAAATATGAACTCGTTTGTATTGTAGAGAATATCGCCAGGTGCTTTGTTATCGATTAAGAAGGCAACATTTTGATTCAGCGCAGGAGCTCCATTAATCCTGATAGTTCCATGGATGCTTCCATCAGCAAGAAGGGAGTATGGACTCAAAGAGAAGTAAAGTAGAATAGTTGATAATAATAGTCTCTTCATCTTGCCTCTCCTTATGAGGGATTTTGTTGCTTTCCCGCTGTTATCTGTAAAACCCACAAACCCACAGATGACTCTCTCATATAGTTTTCAGCGATTTTTCCTGAAAGTTTCCTATATTTTTTGCCAATGATCTCAGTTGATAATATGCGACTCAGGAAGCTAATCAATGCGACAGGGTAGAAAATCTTATAAATTTGAGTGAATTAGGGTAGTTGCAAGATTCACTTTGCTCATCTCTGCAATGCAGTGTGTTATTTAGTTTCTCGTAAGAGATTGGGGGACATATAGAGGTATTTGCTTCTGAATATTGTGCACAAGCGGTTATTGGCCAAATACTCGTTCAAGATAGAGATGATCTGTGTTTTTTAAGCGCAGGAGTATCATTGGCTGCTCAGCAGCGGTAAATTTTAAGCAGCGATTCTGGAGAAGGGAATTTTTGGAGGAGGAATCCACGATTTTAGACCAAGATTTTTTGTAATAAGAATAATAGGCAGCGTCCCTATTATTCTAATAGGCAGCGTCCCTATTATTCTACCTATTATTCTAGAGTGATTTGCCTGGGAACGCCGACTTACAAGTCGGCATGTGAAGTGGTAATACGATCAAGCCGACCTGGAGGTCGGCGCTCCCAGGGGGCGCTCTCAAGACTTGCAGCTGTTGGTATTTTTGTTCCTCCTATCTGCCTGAAACAACGTACTTTTTATTAATCTCTCATATAATGCTTAATAGAAAATGGAGCTTTAGAAAGTTAGGGATTTACCGAAATTTACTGTAGCCGTTCAACATCAATTAAATACCACCTTGGATCGTATGAAATGTAGACTCTTGTCCCTGATAATCTCAATTTTGACTGTTATAACTTTTAACCAAGCTGTCGCAGCTAATAATAACGTTAAGGTTACGGTTAATTTGGCAAACAGCAATATCGACGATGTGGACCTTTTAGATAATAAGGGAACCCTTTACCCAGGAACAATTTCCAATAGTAAGGTTAAGTTTACAGTACCAAAAAGTAAATTTAATGGTGCCGTACTTGTGGCCTATGCAGATGGTCAGCATGTTGGATCTGTTGGACGACTTCAGGGTTCGAAATTCAAGTTTAGACTTAAAGGAACACCGATCAGTCAAAAGGGGGATCCTCTAACGAAAGTCAATATTAAATTGAATTCCTGGACAGCCGAAACTCCTTACGTAACTACTCCTGTTAAGGGAAAGATCTTCTCCGGTAGCGGCTCTGTGACCGCAGCTTCTATTCCAAACCTAGGACTTAATATTAATTCACAGAATAATAGTTTATCTGCACCTTTAAAGATTAAAGCGATTACTGGTCCATCAGCAGATAGTGATTCAGATTCTGTATTGGATCTCTTTGACGTAGATGCTGACGGGGATGGAATTATTGATATTGCAGATTCAAGTATTGATGCCGGTCAAATTGGAGCCAAGGAGCTAAATACTGGGGTGTCGTTGCCATTTACGACTTTGTATTTAAATATGCCTCAGACTATCAACTGGCATATCGATGGAGCTCTCGATAGTGATGAGATCGATGATGTAATAGGTGGTGCAAACACATTCGCAATAGCATATTACTTTGGATTTTCTCCAGATGATGAACTTTCAACTTCTATTACTGGTGCATATGCTGTATGTCCCGATGAGCTTGAGTATTGCAGAGCAACTTCTGTAGGTCCTAGCACCGGAATTTATAGCGGATTCAGTGAAGGAGATAATGCGATTAAGGGAGAGCTATGGTCAAGCCTTACTGCAAGTGGTCAGGAGAATAGTCTAGAATCATTAAATAATAGTAATGGAGGCGCTACCTGGGCAGCAGCCATTCAGCCACGGGTTGGAACAGACAAATTTAGACCAGGAGATACTTATCGGGTAGATTTTGTAAATGAAGATGCTGAAGTTGTATCACGGAAATCGTTAACGTTACCTCCATATTTTTTAACTGTCCCTGCGATAAGAAGTTATAACGTTACAGATAATGATGCTGATAATGATGTATTGGCTGATTATACAGATCAAAATAGTGATGGAATGAATAATAGTAACCCAATTGTACTAGCATCTGCTGGAGCATTTTCTGGGAAGTTGCGTTTAGTTATATATCGTCTTCAAAGATTAGCAGTATCAGGTTTAGAAGAGGGGGATTATAAAGACTTTGGACATCTTAACTACGGGATCATGATCAATAATAATACTGCTGAGTATACTTGTGGTGAATTGTATGAGGGTCTTTCGTCTACTCTCACTGAGCTCCCATCAGTAGGTTCTGATAATAGTTATAAATCAAGTGATGGAGCATTGCTCTGGCCTTTAGTTGATAGTGCAGATGATTACACTCCATCAAGCGGTAATGATTCGACAACGATCGGAAACAACACAATCGCCTTGACAGTTGATTTAGCAAGCTGCTTAGACAGAAATGGATTAGCTCCAGGAACTCATGCTGTAACAATAACGGCTGCTGGAGCGGATACTGGCCATGGAGCAAATAGAGCCGCCCAGACAATTTACGTAACAATTCCTTAACGGAAGTAGTAGTTAACTATCTGATAATATTCAGGTTTAACTAAACCTCATTAGCGAGAATAATAGGTAGAATAATAGTGAATAATAGGGACGCTGCCTACTTATTAAATAGGCAGCGTCCTGCTCTGTAGAAAAGGTATTAAAACAAGATAGCGATGTTATGTGAGATAACAAGCAAGTATAGTTGTCGCAATCTATTGTGATGTGTCCTTGCGGAGAGTGCGGAGCCGAAAGAGCGCTTTATCATACTAAAAACTGTTTCCACTTGCCATCGCTGACCGTATTTGTGCTTCTGAGGATCGTTAAAGTAGTGTTTCATCTTTCTTCTCCAGTATCCAGATGGTGGTTTTTGGGTTGGCCGTCCTATAAGAGGAGGAAAGAAGGAACGAATATTGTTCTCCTCTCGACATATTCTATGATTTGGTTCCCCATCAAATCCAGCATCTCCTAAAAGCTTATCAATTTCAGTGATAGTTTTTTTTAGGGTTGGTTGTAATTGACGATTATCAGGTTTAGGACCTTTAGTTGCATGAAAACCATGAATAAGATGTGTTTCACAATCACAAATAACGGTAAGCTTTGGATGAAACCTTGCATATATGGGCTTATCTTGTTCTGAGCGTTGCAAAAAATATTGGCTTACATGACGTGCTTCAAACCCAGTGGAATCTATACTACCAATCTGTACCTTCTTTTTTTTTCCCAACGGTACTTACCGTTTCATTCAAAAGTTGCTTTACTCTTGGAACTCGCATCAGTCGCTCTGATGCTTTTTGAAAGGTTGTAAAGTGCGGAATTTTCTCCATCCCTATGGTTCTTACTATCTCTGGGTAATCTTCAAGCAAACCATGTAAACGACGATAATCTAGTCCCATATACGTCTTTAGCACTAAGCATGCAAAGAGCTGCGGTTGCGTGTACGTACGAGGGCTAGACTCGTGAGAATACAGCTCAAACACTTCGCTTCCAACACGGTGCGCTAGCTCTAACACTTTCTTCGGTGATTTCGTATAACTACTCACAAATCACTTATCGCACAGTTCTTAACCGATAGATACACCTTTTCTACAGAGCAGGACGCTGCCTATTATTACCCCCTGTTTCCATACAATATTCAGAAGCAAATACCGCACTCATTCCTAGAATCTCCTAGGAGCAGCTACAAAAACACAGCACACTGGCAAACAGCGCACTTCAAAACTCGTAACACTCCTAAAACTATCGGTTTTATAAGACTTCCTATCCTGTGGTTATCTCAGTGGGTTTGACTAACTCGCAGTAAAATTTAAACTTCAATGCTTGAGTAGTAGCTATCTGTCTCGACCCTTTTCCTTAAAAGAAAAGGGTCGTTGAGTCGTCAAGGTTCAACGTGCCCTGTCCCCGTCAACTCTTCAGCAACACCGGAGAAACGTGGTGCGTTCCAAAATCTCTCTCGTTGCCTGCATCTGGGCGGTGCTGGACGGTCTGTTCAAGACTACCAGCCTACTGCTCGAGCGTGGCTTCAAGGGGAACATCGCCTGCGTCTCGCTGGTGATGATCTTCTACTCGCTCTCGCTGATCCTGTTTGGAAAGCTGCTCTACGGCTTCAGCAAACGCTGCGAAGTCCCAAGGGAAGCTCACAACAGACTGCGCTTGATGGCGCTGATCTCTGTCACCTACCTGCCGATGGCTGTCATCTCTCTCTCGTTCGAAGTGACAGATATCAAGGCCGCTTCGGTGATCCGAACACTCTCGATCTTACTCGGGTTTGCGATCGACGTCGTCATCTTTCGTGACAAGTTCAGGTGGTCATCTCTGCTCGGTGTCGCTGCTGTGCTGTGTGGAACGGCGCTGGCGCTGAATCTCGATCTGCGAAGCCTGATTGAGAATCCCGCCTTCACGCTGTTCAACCTGGCTATCGCAGGCGTCATCGCGGGAACGAGTGCACTGATGCGCTCCCTCGGAGCACTCAAGATTCCAAGCTCTGTCACGATGGTCTACATGGGCAAGTACGGAGCGATCGTCTCGCTGCTACTTTTCGTGCCGGTCTACACGATCGTTCCGAAGTTCGACCTGGGTCAGCACCTCTCGTTTCAGTTCTCTGGGTGGATCGTTCTGCTCGCCGCAATTACCGGGGCGAACGCGAACCTGGCCGTCCTATCGAAGGTCAGGGCCTACGCGAGCGCTCCTGCCGTACACGTCAAGGAACCGATCACTCTGAGCGCACTGCTGATCCTCTCCTTCGGCATCTCGGTCTTCTGGGACGGACGCACTGCTCAGATCGAACAGAGCCTGCTTGGCATCGCAATCCTGATCGCTGGCTGCGTGCTGACGCTACGCAAGTAAAAACGTGGAGGGCTTTGAGTTGTTTTATTCGGTAAATAACGACTCAACGCCCGCCGCATATTCTCTCAGCAATACGGCAAATTGCAGACAAAATCCTAACTGTGCAGCTAGATTAAATAACAAAAAAAGAAACGTGCTTGCACTTCACTTTGCTCTGCTCCTATTTTTATGGGATATTTAGCACATGGAGCAGATAGAAATAATTCGTCGCCTAACACCACAGCAACGCTTAGAACAGGCTTTTGAGCTTTACCAATTCGCTCGAAAAATTAAAGAAGCTGCACTTAGAAAACAAAATCCGACCCTTTCGGACCAAGAGATTAAAGTAAAGTTAAGAGACATATTTTTATATGCTCAAAGCTGAAACTTACCAAGTCTTTACCGACACTCTCAACTCACTCAATGTCCCATACATGGTTACTGGTAGTGTGGCTAGCATAGTTTATGGAGAGCCTCGCCTAACACACGATATAGATCTAGTTGTTTTGTTAAAACAATCAGACGTTAAAAATCTAATCGGAAGTTTTCCAAATTCTCGTTTCTATGTTCCTCCTGAAGAAGTTATAAATGTAGAACTTAAAAGAAGCTCTAGGGGACACTTCAATATAATAGATATGGAAACAGGGTTTAAAGCTGACATTTATCCAATTGGAAAGGACCCTTTACAAAATTGGGGGATTGAAAACAAAAGAGCTATAGATCTCAATCAAAGCAAATTATGGATTGCTCCTCCTGAGTATGTAATTTTAAGCAAACTGGAATACTACCGAGAGGGCGGCTCTCAAAAACATCTAATCGACATAAAAAATATGCTCGCAATATCAAGTGAGCAGGTCAATTTTGATATTTTAAATAAATTTGTAGCTGAAAGGGGACTAGAGAAACCTTGGAATGAGCTCCAGATAAAATAAAAAGCTCGTCATTGCGATTTCAAATAGTTCCTTGAGTAGTAACCATTGTAAGAAGCAGATGGCGAAGGCCAAGCTCTAAGCGATGCACAACACCGTGCATTAGCTGAACTTGACCTAGTAGAAGCTGAAATTGATCAATGCCAAAGAGGAGCACAAGTGGAGCGCTTAACTTTTGTTACGCTAAACCAAGAACAAAAGGTAAAAAAGGATATGATGGTAAAACTAAAGTTAGTTACACCTGTGGTGACGCTGCCGATAAATCTCGAGCAATTTCAGAGATACTAAGTGGTCTTGGCCTTACAATTGGAAGTATCTGTGAATCGCACTGTAGCTCAGGGTGCTTAGCTGATGACTTCTGGAGCGAGCATGGTGATGGTATTAATTTATCCCATCATAACGGGCCGGATGAATGCTACTACACTATCGTTGGAACTGGTCGAGGAAATGTTTGGACCACAGACTGCGATTGCCCAAATTAAGAGAGATGAAGGGAAGCGCTAGCGCTTCCCTTAAAGAACTATGCACTTACTTCTGGAACTTTCCAATCAGACGGAATCTTATTGAAATCGATCATTGAAGAATGATCGCCTGCATCACGTGCAGCTTCAATTTGATTGTAAAATGTCTCGCCTGCTTTTTGAGAAAATGTGATTTTAGCATCACTAAAGTCCTCATTCTTTTTCGGGCGAGCTACATACTCTGGGAATGAAGCTGTAGCTGGATCATCTTCAGCATAACCCTTAGCAAAAAGCTGCTTTAATGTTCCAAATCCATCCTGGCGTGTAAAAATATCTCCACGCAGACCGATATCAAATTTGTTAAGATGTTCAACGAACTCATCTAGATCACCGGTGTCATATGCCACATGCTGTACTGAGTGATCACCATGCTTTTCAACAAAAGCTGTTACCTGAGATTTTTTATTGCGATCAATTCCTTCAACAAGCGCTACTCCAAATGAGCCATAATCTATTGCCCAGATCTTCATGCTACTATCTGGGTTATCAGGAGCTGCATCATCAATGCGGCTAATAAGTTTTCCGCCCTCAACCTCGATATGAAACCAAGCCCATTTCTCAATCATTCCTTTATCAACAGCATACGCTACGTGATCTACTCTCTTTACCCCAGGCATCTGAAACATCTCCTTTTAGTGGTTAACTGTTCATTTGGACCATCATCTTAGGAAAACTTTGCTTCAATTATCAAGCCATTTAAAAACAGGGTGTTAGATCTGATGGACTAGGAGCTCTTAAGCTAGGCTTTAAATGCATCTCACCAATTTTATTGAATCTAATCCAGTGTTTGTATGCTCCCAACTAACGAGTAGGTGTAACAAATCCGGGATGGTCCCCGATTAATGCAAATAGCAAACAGTGAAATCGATGAAGAAGCTTATCATATTCATAACTCTCTCTGCGCAAATTCTATTACCACCGATGGTCATAGCTCAAGAGGATCAAGCAAAAGTAGTTTCATCACGAACAGAAGCCAAGATCTCTATCTTAAGTAAGTCATCAGAGGCTAAAGCAGGAGATGCTGTTAACAAAGGAAGTAGGCTTGCAACTGATGAACATGGACGAATGTCAGTCCTACTGCCCAATCACATGCTACTTAAGGTAGCTGAGAAAACTCAGTTTACCTATAACGGCTTTAGTGCTGGCGAGGTTTCTGGTGATTTAAAAAGGGGACGTGTTTGGCTACGTGGTCAAAAACAAAAAACTCCATTTCAGATCAACACTCCATCAGCTACAGCAGCAATTCGCGGAACCGAATGGTACATGGAGGTTACTGAAGATGGCACAACTACTGTTGGTGTTATTGATGGTGCAGTTTTAGTTTCAAACGACCTAGGTCAAGTTGAACTTCAATCAAGAGAGCTAGCTAAAGTTGAGCCAGGCAAACCACCGGTTAAGCTTAAGTATTTAACCCCTGAAAATGCAGTAAATTGGACCTTAAACTACTTTGGTCTATGGGATAAAAAAGACTTAGCCAGGGCAGGTAATCAGGGAAGCTCTATCAAAAAAGCGATCGATTCTTACTACGCAAACGATCTGAAAAAAGCTTACGACGATGTCAGTGCGCTTTCAGAATCAGCCGCATCATTATCAATTAATGGTTTTTTAAATCTCGTCTCCGGTCGAGATGCCCTAGCTAAAGAGATGTTTCAAAAGGCCGCCAAGAAAGATAGCGCCTGGGCTCTGCCAATAGCGCATCTTTCGTTAATTGCACTAGTTGAAAACGACAGAAAGGCAGCTAGAGATTATGCCGATCAAGCTCTAAACCTAGAACCAAATTCTTCAGTTGCATTAATTGCAAGCGCCTTTGCTTGGAAAGCAAACCTTAAACTTGAGAAAGCAAATGATGCTGCTCTTAAAGCAGTTAAGAGCTCTCCTAATTTTGAGGAAGCATTAGTAGTTGCAGCTAGAATTGCACTTGAGATGAACAATCTTAAAGAATCATCTGACCTACTAAGTAAAATTGATAAAAGCTCAAACGTATTAGACCAAAAAGAAACTTTGCAGGGCTATCTTGATCTAAGGGCTGAAAAACAGGGTAGTGCGATAGAGCACTTTCAAAAAGCACTCGAGTTAAACCCCGATTCTGGAGACGCCCTAATTGGTCTCGGTATAGCGCTGTTTAAAGATAATAAAACCGATGAAGCAATTGAGGCTATTTTAGAGGCAACAATTGTAGACCCTCAGATTTCCTCATATCAATCATACCTGGCTAAGGCATATTTTGAACTTGGTCGCGAAGGCGATGTAATGAAGACTCTTAATCGTGCTAAGCGTTTAGATCCAAAAGATCCAACACCGTACTTATACGAAGCGCTCTATTACCACGCTCAGTATCAACCAGGTAAGGCTTTCTATAGTTTACAAGAGGCACGTTCGCGTAATAACAACCGAGCTGTATTTCGTTCTCAATACCTGCTTGATCAAGATAAAAGTATCTTAACAAGTAACGTTGCTCAGGTATTTAACGAAATCGGTTTTGACCAGAGTGCAACACAAGAAGCTGCTCGAGCACTAGAATACGATCCAACAAACTCAGCAGCGCATCGTAGACAATTCTTTGCACTACAATTTGACCCACGTGGCTATAGTCAAGCAGCCTCCTCAGAAAGACTACTTAACAATCTGTTTACTCCACCTACTAGGTCAGGTGTTGTGCTTGATGAAGATGCTTTATCACCATTTTCTTCGATCTATGACTCTGCTGGCGTAGACCCAATTGCAATTGGTAACTATCAATATCTTAAGCAAAATGGAAGCTACACGGATAACTTTAGCTTAGGTGCTATACTTGCAGCACAACTTGATGCTCCTGTAGCATTTGCAATCACGGCAGTGCCGAGTTATGCCGACTCTGAATCTGATCTCTCTTTTAATTCTCCATTCTCAAGCTCTGACGGCGCAGTTGATTCAATAACTGTGCTTAAAAATTTTGGAGCTTTTGTTAAATGGCAAGTTACACCAGAGCTTGAAATATTTGTTGATGGAAATATCTCAGATACAGACAACCGTGCAATTTCGTCGTCAAACTCTACCTTTAGTTTTCCAACTTTTTCCTCATTTCAACGCTTCAATCAGACAGCTCGCATGGGCATGCCACCAGCTGAGGGAGATGAAGGATCTTCTGATGACGAGATGGGACCACCTCCTGTTCCAACTCCTCAGACCTCAACGTCAGAGAGCAATACCAACTCTGATATCGATCTATATGACGTAGATCTTGGATTACACTATCACCCAAATCCAGATAGTCATGCCTTAGTTCACTTCTCTTATCATAAAGATGATAGCTTCTCTTACACAGAAAGCTATTTTGACCAATTGGGATTTCCAACAACTTCAACACTTCGCGCAGATGGTGGTAATGAGTTCTGGATTGCACAGGCAGCACTCTGGCAACGTTTTGATAATCACTTCTTTCAGATTGGAGCACGTCACTACGATGAAGACATCACCAGCATTAGCGATAGTATAAGTAATGAAGTTGAAACAATTACCGATAGCGGTACCGAATCTAGTTTCTCTAGCGCCTTTGTCGTTGATCAGTATCGCGGGATAAAAGATGTGATTATTACTGCTGGTCTAAACATCGACCGAGCAGAATTTATCAGAGCTGATGGAAGAGATAACAACAAAACCTCAGTTGGACCTTCACTTGGTGCTACCTGGCAAGTAGCTGATTATACTTACTTAAGAGCTGCTATGATTAACAACATGGCAGGCGATAGAAGTGAACGCTTACAGCAAACCTTAATAGCTGGTGTGCCTTGGCAACGTCTAACCCTAATTGAGCCATTCACCAACGAGGAGCTATTCAACCTTGATTATGAAGCATACGTTGCGGGTATTGATCACTTCTTTGATGAAGCAATGATTGCAGTTGGAGCTGAAGCTGAGATTGACAAACAAAAAACTCAAGCTCTCTCTCTTCAAGGCGTAGATAGTTTAGTAGAAGTTAAAAACGATACCAAAGGTGCTCGCTTTTATGTTGAAGCACTTTTAGATCCGCAATTCTCAACAGGTATTACTTATCGCTTCGATAAGTTTCAATTTCCAGTTGATACTGTTCGAAATGGAGTTGACGTTTTTGGAATCTATTTTTCTGATTTTGGACTTGCTTATAAATTGAGAGCAGGCTGGTTCCATATTCAAGAAGATCAAGGTGGTGGCCTACGTGGCGGAGACGTTACAACATATGTCCTTGAACCATCGATTGAAGGTTACCCATTTGATGAAAGAATTAGAGTAGATCTAAGAGCTCCAATGACAAATGCTGGCGAGCGCACAATCAGGTTTAACTTTATCTGGTATTACAATCATTAATAGCCGGATAACCCCCTGATATTATTCAACTGAGGAAAGAAAACCTCATGTAAATTCAATTACTTGCCGATTCTCATAGCTAAGGGGTCGCTCCAGAAGAAAACATTTAGTTGTAGTCAATCTAATGGGTCTTAGAAGTTATAAGCAGACCTGCATTGCAGTGCTATGCGCCGTGGTATGCGCAATCGCTATTGCTGCATCTCCATTTGGCCAAGAGATGGAGAGAATCTTTTTTGATCTTCATGCACAGAAATTAGCTCCCAAGAAGGCACCTAAAGATGTAGTGATTGTTGCACTTGATGATATCTCATTTGACATCATGGCAGAGGAGATGGATGGACTACATTGGCCATACCCACGCGCAGTGCATGCACAGGTTGTTGAGAATTTAAAAGCCGCAGGAGCAAAAGCAATCTTCTTTGATTTTATCTTCGATCTCGAATCTGGATACGGAGATCTCGATGATGCTGGTTTTCAAAACGCTCTAACTGACATACCGATAGTCCTCGCTGCAGAAGATAGCGATAAAGCACTAACAGAGCCTCTAGAACAATTTACAAATGGAACTGGGCGTGCAGCGAATGCTGCCCTACCTCTTGATGTTGATGGTGCAATTCGTGAGACCTCAGGCTCTGCTAAGTTCGCTGCCTCAACCCTACAGGCCTTGAAGTTTTTTGCCGGATTTAACAATGATTCTAGTCACATAAGCAAGCTCAAACCTGTTGCCGAGGAGCTTTATCTTGCCACTAGCAACTCAAAAATAGCGCCACGTGGAGCAATTACTTACTTTGGAAAGGAGCAGCAGTTTCAAACCATCTCTTACTTTGAAGCATACAATTTATCATTGCTTGAACCATATATGGAGTCTCTAAAAGATAAGGTTATCTTTATCGGAAGCACTCCAAGCGTTTCAATAACTCCCGATCAACAAACTGACGTCTATAAAACTCCCGTTGGTATGATGCCAGGAGTAATCATCCATGCTCATCACTATGCATCCTTAATTAAAAACAGAATCAAACAATTTATCTCTGGGCCTCTAATTCCTTTTGGCCTATTAGTTTGGATCTTTTTTCAATGGCTAGGTTTTACAAAGTTTTCAAGGCCAATACTTGGTTTCGGTTTTCTACTAATAGGCGTAGCTCTTTGGGAAGGAATCTATCTGATCTCCTTTTCTAAAAATCTCATCTTACCTGGTGTTCTACCACTGCTTCTTTCAAGCTCAATGTATGTCTCTGGATTAGTCTTAAACTACATCAGAGAGCGTGATGAAAGGCTGCTAACTAAGGCTCAATTATGCCATTACCTCCCCGCCAGAGTTGCTGAACATGTATTAAAAAACCCAAACCAATTTGCTATGGGTGGGGATAAAAAGGTGATTACAATCCTTTTTGCTGATGTTGCAGGCTTTACAACACTAAGTGAGGAATACCCTCCTGAGGAGGTCTTAGAGATACTTCAAACTCATTTACGCGACATGGCTGAAGTAATCTTTGCAAAAGAGGGAACACTAGATAAATATCTTGGCGATGGGATCATGGCATTTTGGGGAGCACCTGAAGCGATGGAAAACCATGCCGACCTCGCGGTACAAGCAGCAACTGAGATGCTTATTAGAGTCGAACAACAAAACGTCGTCCGAAGAGCAGAGGGCACGCCTGAACTGCTTTTACGAATAGGTGTACACACTGGTGAGGCGATTGTTGGAAACATCGGGTCAGAGCTATTTATCGACTATACAGCGATTGGGGACTCCGTTAACTCTGCAGCTAGATTAGAGGGGGTAAACAAGCAATTTGGTACTACACTTATCGTTAGCGACGATTGTGTAAACGCATTTGTTGGAAACAAACCTAAAAACCTATTTCCACTTGGAAGATTTGCGGTAAAAGGAAAATCAGAACCGATTGGCGTTAATACCGTTGCATTTTCAGATCAAGAAAAATATTACAGATTGCTTGAAAAGACATTAGAGCTCTTTGATGCTGGTGATATCTCACAAGCAAAACATTTCCTAGAAGCTATACTTGAAGAGTCTCCTGAATTTGGTCCAGCAATTTTTCATCTAGGCAGGATTATCGAAGGCGAGAAATTGCAAACTGATCAGTCAGGAAGAACCTTCTGGCCACTGCATACGAAATAAAACTCGGAACGATGGAACTAACCCCAAAATCATAAAAAACTTCCTGTCATCACGAGGAGTCACCGTAGCGATAGCGAAGGCGATCGACGTGGTG
The DNA here is from genome assembly GCA_020635175.1 of Deltaproteobacteria bacterium. Lineage (GTDB taxonomy): Bacteria > Bdellovibrionota_C > UBA2361 > UBA2361 > J135 > JACKAH01. The sequence goes on along the minus strand of JACKAH010000013.1, from coordinate 8,035 downwards.
ATCTCTTCGTCTAAACGGAAGCCAAAAGATTGCCACGGTCGCTACGCTCCCTCGCAATGACATTGCTGCGCAACGCTGAACCTTTTTTTGCATCATACATATTGAAGCTGTTATTTTAAGAAATGCCAAGGACGTATGACGCAGAGGTTTTCACCAGGGAGGATTAGAACCAAATTTAAGCGTCGCTTTGTAAGCATTTCAAACCAAAAAAACTCCTCTCAAACACCTAATAACACTAACTTTTCCAACCAAGCACCTGAATATAAAGCGCTTATAATCAACTCAAGCGCCTCAATGGCAAAGGAGATTACTCAAGCTATCACCCACCGCATGCCTGATTGCTCCATCATGTACGCTCCTGGCGTGGAGGTGGCAAAATGGATCTTAAAGAGAAGGAAAATCAACCTGGTTGTTTCAAGTTCTGTTCTACCTGACGGAACTATTTCAGCTCTGATACCTGCCTGTAACGAGATGGAAACACCACCAGATATCATGGTCGTCGGGGAACTTGATGCATACAGTGCAACTGATTTGGCAACCTCTGGGTACCTCTTTAGCTCAATGAGACTATTTGGAACTGAAGAGGAAGAAAAACCTAAGGCTCAAGATCCAGTTAAAAAACTTGGCGCGGATCTAAGAAATGATCTTAACAACCCACTTCAAGAGATCGTCGCAATGATCTTTGTGGCAAAATCCTCAAATGAAATTTCACCAGCAACTCTGCAAGCACTCGAAGCAATTGATAACGCCGCAAAAGGAATGGCAAACACAGTAAAATCTCTTGAGGATAAGATCAGGGCTGAAATAGGAATTGCTGGTAATCAGTAATCTGACTCCAGCAATTCGCAAATATCTGTTTGCCTAATCTCGTCGTGTTTTAGTGACGTTTCTCTTCCGGTTCACATTTAACCGAGGCCGTAACTTTAAACTCAGCATAAGAATATCCAGCGAATTGTATTCCGAAATCATCATATAAACTCTCGCAATCATTATTAGGATCAGAGAATGCTTGGCATATAGAAATAAAGGCGATTCTTCCTAAGAAACCGCTCCCGCCATAAACAGCAGTACCGTGATTTGTGATGCCTGAGTTTGGGTCGCGTGCAAGTTTTGAACAATCGTTGATATCTGGATCTGAGATGAAAGTAGTTGGTTCAGCGAGAACACACCCCGGAGGACACTCTGACTGAATAAGAACTACTGCCTGAGCAAGTTCGCAAGCATTTCGTCTTGCAAATCCCTCTGCCATATGTTGCGCCAGCTGAGAGCTCGTTTCAGCGGCGAAACCGAATCCTGGAACAGTGCTTGTAACCTCCTTAGCGGCACACGCATCACTTGGGTGCTGTGCAAATGCACTTGACGAAAACAATGATGTAACTGAAATTAAAAAAAGAAATGATCTGAAAAGAACCTTAAACATAAATCCTCCAAACAACTAAAACCTGCCAAACGGCATGACCATATTTCAAAGACTAATCTGAGATAACAGACGAACTGCTTCTAGAAATGTGTGTAGATTACGCACATTCTAGTAAGTCGCTGTTTTTCTTGCGAATTATCGCACAAATATAAAGAATAGGAGGCTAGAGAAAGCTCTCGCCAGAACATATCATTCATCAACCTTACAACAAACAGCTCAGAATTCACTTAAAACCATAATTCCTTTACATTATTAAAGAACTTGCTAATCTTTTACCAAATTCTAGCTTTATTTCATTCATATGATCTTCCAACCAAAGATACTAACTACACTTAGAGACGAGTACACCCGTTCAAATTTCTACAACGACTTAGTTGCAGGAGTAATTGTCGGAATCGTTGCCCTACCTTTGGCAATTGCATTTGCAATCGCTTCTGGAGTAAAGCCAGAGCAGGGTTTGTATACGGCGATAATCGCAGGCTTTATCATCTCACTACTTGGGGGAAGTAGAGTTCAGATTAGTGGCCCAACAGGCGCGTTTGTGGTGGTTGTATATTCTATCGTGCAGCAACATGGCTATGAAGGTCTTGCGATCGCAACCTTTATCGCTGGTTTTCTTCTAATCGGAATGGGATTACTTAGAATGGGAAACTTCTTACGTTTCATTCCCTATCCCCTCACAATTGGATTTACAAGTGGAATCGCTGTCATCATATTTTCAGGACAGATAAAAGACCTGCTTGGGCTATCAACTCCTGCATTACCAGCAGATTTCATCGGCAAATGGGTGCTTATCGTTGAAAACATATCTTCGCTTAACCTCCATGCAGTAGCTTTAAGCTTTATTTCACTGCTCTTACTGATCGTCTGGCCAAAGATTACCCATAAAATACCAGGCTCCTTAGTTGTTTTAATTTTGGCGACGCTCTGTACAAGCATCTTTGAACTGCCGCTAGAAACCATCGGTAGTCGTTTTGGAGAGATCCCTCGATCTTTGCCGACACCTACATTTCCAAGATTAAACTGGGAGGTCTTTACAAACCTCTTTTCAGCAGCGGTTACTATTGCCTTACTTGGTTCGATTGAATCTCTTTTATCAGCAGTTGTTGCTGACGGTATGCTTGGAACACGGCACCGATCTGATACTGAGCTAATCGCTCAAGGAGTGGGAAATATTCTATCACCCTTATTTTTAGGTATTCCAGCGACAGGCGCAATTGCGCGCACTGCAACTAATGTCAAAAGTGGCGGTCGAACACCGGTAGCGGGCATAATACATGCTCTGACCTTACTTTTAATAATGCTCTTTTTAGCACCGCTTGCATCATCAATCCCAATGGCTGCACTAGCTGCTGTCTTAGTACATGTTTCCTATAAGATGGGGGAATGGCATACATTTGCTAAAATACTCAAATGGCCACGTAGTGATTCTTTGGTCATGATAGTAACTTTTGCTTTAACCGTACTAGTTGACCTAACCGTCGCAATTCAGGTTGGTGTAGTATTAGCAGGCTTTTTATTCTTGAAACGAATGGAGCAATCTACTGAGGTAGGTTTGATTACAAATCAACTAGCCAGCCATTTAAATGAGGAGCAGGAGCAATTATCTAGCGAAGCCTTATCAGCTCCTGAAGGAGTCGAAGTCTTTGAGATCTTTGGGCCTCTTTTCTACGCTGCTGTAGATAGATTTAATGCCACGATTACCCGCATAGAAAAGCCGCCTAAGGTACTAATACTTAGAATGCGCAACGTTCCAGCCATTGATGGATCCGCAGTCAGAGCGCTTGAAGATCTACTTCTTTTCTGCCAAAAGAATTCAACTCTACTGATTCTCTCTGGTCTTAAGAATCAGCCGCTGGAAACTCTAAAGAAAGCTGAGTTTATAGCCAAGATAGGAAGAGAAAATATCTGCCCAAACATAACTGAAGCGCTGAATCGAGCAAAAGATTAGAGACAGAGACCTCGCTTCGAAAACTCTTATATATGCTGTCATTGCGAGTAGTGGATGCGTAAGCAGACACTACGTGGCAATCTGTTTATATCTGAATTGATTTCCTATACGCGCAGATTAAACCCAAAGCTCTAGCGGTGCGTGGTTTACCACAGCAAAGAGGATATCACTACGTGTAATCATACCGACTAAATTTCCATCCTTATCCACTATAGGCATAGAACCTATACGCTCCTTAAAAAAGATTTGTGCAATCATACGAATCTCAGCATCTGGCCGTGCAGTAAGGATATTAGTTCTCATAATCTCACTAACTTCGCTCTTTATGCTGAGATCGCCAATGAAATCGCGATCAGAGAGTATTCCTATAAGCTTTCCATTCTCTGAGACAACAGGTACATGCCGAAAACGTTTTTTAAGAAATAGCTCTTGTGCTTCAGACAACGAGGCATGTTTTGGCAGTGTCAAAACTGGGGAAGACATTATCTGCTCGGCTAGCACTGCAGGTTTTCTTGCTGGTGGCAATGTTTTTGAATGCTCATATGGATTAAAATTTCTTTGAGTAGGGGAGCTTTGATCTTGCTCTATCTCAGCATGTTCTGAGCCAGACTGTGGGGATTTTTTCACCTGAGAAACTTTTTCAACCTGCTGATATGCTGCTTTCTTTCTGTAATTCTGTTGTAATTCCCGAGGAGTGCTTGCATGCGTAGAGTCGGTTGCTTCACGACCTCGATACATCACAGAGGCACCTGCTGTTCCTATTACTGCAGCATTAGTTTGCACACTATTCAAAGGGCGTGATTGTTCCGTAGCATTACTAGTACTAGCTGAAAAACTCTCAGTATCTGTTGTCTGAACCTGTCCCTCTACTTCCTCACTAGAGAGTTGAGCAGTGCGTTGCTCTAATACTTGCTGCCTCCATATCTCTTCTAGATATGGAGTTTGAGTTCCAGAGATATCAGAGATGTAAAATGCCATGTGTTTATTTTATCAGGGAGATCTGCAGATTACAAAGTAAGAAAAGTTTACTCTAAAAATAGCACCGCTAGCTACTTATTTTGGAATTTATGTGATAGTTTTTGCTTATGACAAAACTTCCAAATTGCCCAAAATGTAGCTCTGAATACACGTATGAAGATAGAAACCTCCTAGTCTGCCCTGAGTGCGCACATGAATGGACACTCGCAGCCAATGACAACGAACAAAGCTCAGGCCTAATAGTAAAGGATGCCAACGGAAACGAGTTAAGTGATGGCGACACTGTTACTGTGGTAAAAAGTCTTAAGGTAAAAGGGGCGTCTGCACCTCTTAAAGTTGGAACCAAGGTGAAAAATATTCGACTCGTTGAGGGAGATCACAACATCGATTGCAAAATCGATGGGTTCGGAGCAATGAAGCTTAAGTCTGAATTTGTAAAAAAAGCTTAACTAAACTTAAGCCTCTTTGTTCTAGCAGTCAGATAGACTCCATCTATAAATCCATCACAGAAGGCTACTAATTCGCGCTCTGAAGTTAGGTTTCTGGAAATTAACGATCTGCGATCTGGGGCTTGCACATGAACATGTATAGGTCTTGGCTTCTCAGCGTCCTTTACTGGTAAATCCACGCTTATAATACAAAGGCAATCGGTATCAATCCCAAACAAAGTCCGCTTACCAAATAAAGCACAGGCTACCTGTGGCGAATCTCCCTCTCTAGCTTCAGAACGAACACTATATCGACCAACTGCAGCCACTGTAGATCTCCGATCGTTATCAAATAGTAGCTTCGCCAGACCGCGAATTCTTTCATGTGGATCAGTTTCTGATCTTAGTTGCAAATCAGTACCAGGCTCAACCACTTCATAACTCGGCACATCTAGCAAAAGACTCCAATCGTCTTCGTCTGGATTATTACTAACAAGCTGCTCACGACCACTCTTCTCTAGAACTATAGAGGAACCACGAGCAACAGCTTCAATATATGTTGCAACATCAATTTCTGCACCTTGCTGCTGTCGTATTGTACAACGACCAACTTTTCCACTTGCATCAAATGCAAGTACGCTCGAAAACTCACCTGCTCTAAATGTGCCGATTATTCGTGTGAAAATGCCTTTTTGATCGACAATACCTATCTCAATGATATCTTGATCTGCACTTGGTGGCTTTGCAGCAATGGCAGCATTTATACTTAGATGTGCATGGGGGAGATCTCTAATCCAGGCAGCGATTGTAAATAGAGTAGATCCAACAGCAGATACTAATCCATACTGATTCAGTATTCGGTTAAATTCTTCTGCCTCTCGAGAATTAACAAAGAGTGCGTTTGCATAATCTATGCTAGGACCTTCGTCATCTGGCTTGTGCACTATCACAATTTTACCTCACATACATTCTGTTCTAACGAACAACCCAGACAAAATTGTTATTGAATCAGCACGGAAAGGGTAACCTAACTAAAGATAGCTTTACCATCAAAATCGATTGTGTTAGTTTCACAAACACAGCAATCACTGCTAAGATCTTTGGCAAACTCCACTTTATTTTAAAAGATACAATCACTTATGCGGACCCCTCTCGAGAGAGAAGGTGTAACATCTGTTGTTCTGTAGGACCTGGAGGATGACCATGAAACCGAGAAGTCTCGACCTGCTACTGAAGTGCATGCTGGCCCGAGCTGGGCTGATGCCTGGCTGCGCCAACATCGTGCGTGTGCGCCAGGATCACGAGAACAGAGAGCGCGGGCGCAATCCGAAGAAGCCGAAGCCCGAGCGTAAGGGCCCAAGCTGAGATAGCAGTCGCCGTTTCCGGGCGCTGTAAAAAAGAGGTACGTTTAAGATCTGCGCGGGGGAGGTTTCCGCTGCTCCTCAAAACCAAAGATATCTCTTACCGCTTCAAGAGGACGTGATTTATAGAACTGCCAATTTTGGGCAACTGCTAGAGCCCTCTGCCAAAAATTAGGCAATTGAATAATTGTATGTGAGGCTAATTTTTTTGCTTCTGTATCAAAAGTTTTATTTCCAAGTAACAGATCAAAAACCTTTAGAGCCTCACTCTCTGGTAAGCGCTGAGCAAAGTATAAGAGGGTACTTGTCCAAGTATGACCTCTTTGAAACGTTACGAGCTCCTTATCCTCAGGCAGCATACCTCTTAACGTTTCTAAAATCCGTGGCTGCTTGCTGCTACAAAATGCCTTCTCTCTTATCAAAGCTGCAGCTGCGTTTCTGGCAATTCTCTCAATCTTTGGAGCAACTGCTGATTCTACTGCTGTGATGGCAAGCCTTGAGGCCCCTTCAACATCATCGCAGATTTGATCTATAATCTCTAGAACTTTAGCCTCTGAACAATCTCCATCTAAAACTTTTCCGATACCTTTATAGGCAGCTGTAATGCTATCAGCGTTAAGTACTATCGATCTTGAGGAGGCATGTGTCATAAAGAAATCAATTGCTGCTTCTCCCTCAATAGCTGCTATCGCTATTGCAACGTCTTTAATTCTAAAGCCATCACGCAAAGCAGGATGAATAACATCAAATGTTGGTGGATTTTCAAACATATCATGTAGCAGAGAAATTGCTCTCGCTGCTTGCGTTCCAAGTTGCTCTAGTCTACTTAGGACAAGCATTGCGTTATGCTGGGTCTGAGTCTCTGTTAGAACGTGAATACAAAAATCAACCTCCCAATTATGATCAAGAGGAAAGTCCTTTTTGTTTGCCAGACTCAAAACCATAGAGACAGCTGCACTAGAGGGATCTTCTAATGCTTCCCTGACAACTCTTTGATCAGCTTCTGGGATGCCGACTAGCATCCTGTCGATATACGGATTGGCATGAGCTGCGAGAGCTTCATCTAGTTCATCTCGATCATCGCCTAACGTGGCACCCTCTCCATCAGTTAGATCTGGATCGATATCTTGATCAGGTCCATCATCATCTCTGATTGGACCATCCCCACAACCAGTCATTGATTTTATCTAACACTCTCACTTACTGAAATTACTAAGATTATTATGAGGTTAGTCTGTTTATCTGTGCCTCTCTTAGTAAATAGATCGCTCTAATCGTTTTCTAATAAAATTTGGGCTTAATTATTCGAGATTAACGTGAAATTGACTAAAATTTTACATACCTTAATATCTATCTTTCACGGTTAGGTAGTTGCTCCTTTAACCTCGGGCGAGGTTCGGGTGTGGCCTTTCTACTATCACTCTTGTTAGTGCCCACGTCTGGGTAATTCCCTATACTTTTATGTTTTGGTCATTATGCGCATCGAGCAGATCATTGTACTTGTCTGCTCGAAGCGCCTGGTGACCATAGTGGTTTACAAAAGGCGTACAATTTGGACATGACATAAGGATTCAGGTCATGAAACAGTCGCTCCTTCTCTGCCTCTTCGTGCTCTGCACGATCTGGCAGACGCAGGCGTCGGCGCAATCGAGCCCGAGTGGCACGATTTCGACGATCAACGCCGTTCCATGCACGCTTCCGTGCAACTGCAAGTGGCGGATCACCTTCTGGGACAAGCCGTCCGAGAAGATCAACGTCAGCCAAGGCCCCTTCAACCAGCACATCCAGCGCTCCCAGGACGTCACGAACGGGGTTCCCTATCTGAACCTCTACTGCTGCGACAACACCGTCGGAGCCGCGACCCTGGCTGGCGCGGAGAGCGACGGTACCTTCGTGG
>JACKAH010000012.1 GCA_020635175.1 Deltaproteobacteria bacterium | reverse complement strand
TTCAGTGCTTCAATTTAAGGAGTTTGCAATGAAATCAATAGCTTACGCGATATTAATAGGATTTCTTGGTTTTACAGCGTCCGCTGCCAACGCAACTACGTGTGGCTGTCCTGCGGGCACATCTTGTCTAAATGGCTACGAAACTGCCAATACCTGCTTATACAGTGGCAAGCGCTGCACAGGAGAATGTTGGTGTAAAAGTAAATCAACAGGAGCTATTGGAGATATTAAGGTTAATGGGGTTGTCCAGTCAAAGAAACGCATTCCTTGCGATAAGATTACAACTCTAGAGATTTCAGGAGAATCTTTACTTAATTCAGAGGCAGCTTCAGCTGAGAAGAGTTGTCAAGGCGATCCGGTTGCGGAATAGCAAGCTGAATAACCGTTAGGTGAATTTTTACGCTTAGGCATGGTTCAGTTTGCAGATAGATCACCACCTAGAAGGCCTCAGACGGTTGCTTGTGGATTGATCTGCCTAAGCGTAGGTTTCTTTGCTGGTCGTGAATCAAAGGAGCAGCCATCTTTAAATCCAGAGCCTATTGAGGAAACACTAGCAGATGAAACAGATCACGACCTTAGCGCCGTTGTACTGCCTGCAATTAAAGCACCTGATAGAGTCGTTGCAATTAGCGAAGATAACACTATAGAGCAGGGGCCTCCCCTGGTAGAGGATGACACAGAATCCCCCATACAAACTACAGATCCATGCGCTAGTGGATTTGTCTCAGCAAAAATCTTTGAAATTGAAGCACTCTTAGAGCAGATGGATTGTCCAGCATCAAGGGAGCAACTAATTGAAGGCCTAAAAGCTCTATCCAATAGCGACGAATACCAGAGTCAGGCCGTATTAGATTTTCGAGATTCGAGCTTTGAAATCGTGAGTATGTACGGACATAGAGCCATGCAGCAGTTAATACAAGATCTAAAGCATATGACTCCTATCTCAGTAGAGGTAGAGCAGGATCCCTATTCTATTCAGTCAGGACGAGTCAGCATCTATCCTGTTCAGAATGAAGAGGGAGAGGTGAGCCTTCACATCAAATACGGAGAGGCCTATGACTACGATAGGGTCTATAAAATTGAGGATCCTGAGCTTAAGAAAAGTCTGATCGTTACAAGCATTCTACAGTCAGTAGCTGCGGGAGAACCCATAGAATCATTATCCCTATGGTTTGAAGCTCTAGCTCAATAGGAGCTTCGCTTTCTTTGCTTATCGTCTACGGTCTGAGTCTGAAACTTCTGAGCTATCCTCGCTTACGTGCTCGAAACTCTGATCCAAAGAGGAGCTTTCACGGTCAGAATCAAGTCTATCATCTTGATTAGCTTTTGAGTTCTTGAAAGTCACCCTTCCTAAGATATCTTTGGTAATCTGAATAAGGTTTTCTTGATATCTTCGTACCTTTACCGTAAATGAAGCAATCGTTCTTCCATCTTGGAATTTTACAGTAACCATCAAGTTTCTACTCTCTACTTTCAAGCGATCGCTTACTGGCTCGTCATTGATACCGAGCGATAGAGGAAGAGTGTTTTTACCATCCGTAATAGAAACAACAACTCTATTCTCTTCAAGATCCTGCTCGAATTCGGTTTGATAGCTTACAGCCAACTGGGCAGTAAAAGCCTCAAAATAATATGAATTCTCTTTTGCTACGGATTCACCACCTGTTTTAGCGACAAAATCCTGCTCATCTGAAACGTTACTGTCTTCAATAAGCGGATCTTCTTCGGTGGATTGCTCTTGCTCCTCATCAGAGATCGTTAGAGTCTCCTCGTCAAAGTCAGCGGCAAGAATCTTAAAGTTAGCGTTTGGATCTTCAATTATACCATCCGCCTTATTGCCTGATGAATCAGTAACCGTTAGAAGGTCGCCTGCGATAGTATTAAGCTCTTTGAAGTTACCATCTGCATCCGTAATGACTTCTGCTCCAGTTCCTGCAGATTTAACTTTAGCAAAGGCAACTGCTGTTCCACTTTGCGAGTTTAGAACTCGTCCACGAATATCAACGCTACCTGTACCTTCACTTCCACCGCCCATAGAGCAGCCAATTAATGCAAATGTAACTGGTACAATTAAGAGAAACTTAAGATAGCTTGAAATGTTTTTTACTATGCCCATTTTCGCCAACACAAAAAAATATAAATCACACTAACCACCCTCTAATCTATGTTTAGAGCAGCTTTGCTTCACTTTTTTATCAGAAAGATAGGCTATCTAGTTGATTTCATTAACTAGCAGCTGATTAAATGGAAAATATTATCATTTTCTGAGAAATAGACCTAGTAAGTTCGTAAGAAAATTTCCTAGCTATTTACCTTCTGGGGCTTCGTCAGCAATATCTTCAGGTTCGACGGTACGGCTAAACGAGGTAATAACCACATGCCCGCCACCCTCTTTGTTCTTTTTCGGGTTAATATCAAGGTCGTATTTAGCCAGAAACTTTCGAGCTTTTTGATGAAATCTTGAGCCCTCATTTACAAGCCATTCTCGTATCTTAGGGATATCTGATTTTGAGATATTATCGTAATCGGTCCTGATATGAAGATTTGGAAACTCAGCATCTTGTTCAATGTTCTCTTCGACAGAGTTCATTAAATGATATGAGTCCTTGGCGTATAGTTTGTAGGCTTCTTGGGAATCACCTTTTGGCGTAAAGACCTGTTTTTTAAGCTTTAACCCCCGAGAGGTCTTCTCAACTGCGCCCATCTGCTCAAGCTGAAAGAGCACAGTTCCAGGGTGGACATCCCCTGTAACATAACGAACTAATTCATAAAACTCACTATCCTCACCTTCGCAGGTCAAGACTCGCGGCTTTCCAGAACTTGTTATGTAATTTTCATCCTGCAGCCACTGGCCCATCACAAGAGTTATATAACCAGGAGAGTAGTCTTTGCGCTTATTATCTCTGTAGATTCGCTTTACATCCTGGCGATGCATGCCTGTAGCGAGACTAATCCTACTTACATTGATTTTTGAGGTCTTCTCTTTGAGCTCTTCAGCCGCAACATCCACAAAAACAATCTTTGCGACCTCTGTTAGATCTCTAAGTCGTAGGTTATGTCTAACGCAGAATCTAGCTACAGGTCTCAAGATTAGAGCTAAGCTATCAAGAAAGGCTTGGCGAACGTCTTTACTCATAAGATGGAAATCTTTTACACTCTCAAAACTATATTTTGTATCGTAGGGTTAGGTGGAAAACTCAACAGTTAGTGGTAAAAGATTCCACTCCCACTAAAAAGATACAATAATCTCAAGCAATTATAAACAGCCAAGTTGCAGAAAAATAACTAAAGATATCAGCAATCTTCAACTTTACTTAACAAAGTAGGTGTACCCATCAAGGCTGCGCTTAAATTTAGCAGTCAGGTCAGCTGCTTGCTCAGGGGTAACGCTCTCATCCTCTAACGCTGTTTCAATTGAGAATCTAAACTTTTCAATCAGCTCCTGAGGATTGTACTGAACATAGCTTAGAACCTCTCTAACGGTGTCACCTTCTACAATTGTCTTTAAGACAGCCTTTCCATTCTGATCAATATCAACATGCACAGCATTGGCATCGCCAAAGAGGTTATGCAGATCGCCTAATGTTTCTTGGTAAGCGCCAACTAAAAATATTGCGATATAATAAGGATCTTCTAATGAAAGCTCATGCAACGGCAGACTTTCCTGAATCTCTTTAACATCAATAAAGCGGTCAATTTTTCCATCACTATCGCAGGTCAGATCCGCAATGATACCACGGCGGTTAGGTTCATCGTTTAAGCGATGAATCGGCATAATCGGAAAAAGCTGATTAATAGCCCATGAATCTGGGAGTGATTGAAACAAAGAAAAACTGCAAAAATAAGTGTCTCTAAAAAACTTCTCGCCATTTTCAAGCTCCTCTGGTGTTCTGCGAGCTTGCTTAGAAAGTAGCTTCGCTTTAACACAGGTCGCGCGAAAAAGTGAATCAACATAGGCTCGCTCATCTAAGCCTACATTTCCCTGCATAAATGCAGAGAAACACTCTTCGTGAATTGACATTGCATCGTGAAAGCTTTCAGAGAGATTCTTAACTGACATGCTCTGAAAGATCTGCCAGAGCTCCTGTGCACGTGCGTGTTCCTTATCTTCAGGAGGCTCAAAATCAAGCGCAGGTTTGCCGATAGAAACATCGGTAACTTCAGTAACTAAGACACTATGATGCGCGACAGTTGAACGACCGGATTCACTTAAGATCTCAGGCACAGGAGTGCCCTCTTCTTCACATACCGTTTTAATCGACCAGACAACGTCCCGAGCATATTCCTCAACGGAGTAGTTTACAGAGCAATCTGAATTTGTTTTAGAGCCGTCGTAATCAATTCCTAAACCACCACCAACATCTAAGATCTCGAGATCTGGGGCGAGCTTTTTGACTTCAACATACATGCGCGCTGCTTCACGCATCACTCTTTTAATTGCTACAATCGAAGAAACCTGGCTTCCCATATGAAAGTGAAGCAATTTCAAACAATGAATCTTGCCTACCTGCTGAAGATAACGAGCACCATTTAAAAGCTCTAAGCTGGTTAATCCAAATTTTGCATTCTCACCAGTAGACCCTTCCCACTTTCCAACGCCACGCGAAAGCGGCTTCATTCTAAACCCAAGCTCTGGTTCAACGCCTACCTTCTCTGCGACTCGTAAGACTTCGTGCAGCTCATAAGGTTGCTCGATAATGATAATCGTTCTTTTACCTAGTTTTCGGCCTAAAATTGCAAGCTCAAGATACTCTGCATCCTTGTAACCATTGCAAAGTAGTACCTCTCCACGTCTATCAAGCATCGCCAAAACTGCTATAAGCTCAGGCTTACTACCAACTTCTAATGCGCCTTCAAAATTTCTTGCTGCATCCTGTACGGCACGTACAACTTGGTACTGCTGATTTACCTTAATCGGATATGCATGCCGATATCGATTTCCATACTCATACGCCTCGATTGCAGCTCTGAAAGCATTATTGATTTCACTGATGCGTGATTCGATGATCTGATCAAAACGCAACACGACAGGAAGCTCTATCCCCCTTCTCTTTAGGGTAGAGACTAATTCGTAAATATCTAATGATTTACCTCTATCTTTAGTAGGATGAACCTGAACGTTCCCGGAGGTGCCAACTGAATAATATCCGTTACCCCATTCGTTAATCCCATAAAGCTCTGAACTTTTTGTAGAATTCCAAGACTCCAAAAAGATCCCCCTCAAACGACATACAAGTTAAACGCGCCTTAAAATATGAGCGCGAGGGGGAGTATTGAGCATTTAGCAAAATTAGTCGAGCGCCTGATTAAACAAGTGAGCCTATCGGTTGTAACGACCTGAGTTGATTTGTATTTAAGGAGGGGAAATAGCACCTCCATGCCTTTTTAGCTGCGCAAAAAAGCAGCAAAAAGTCCTAGCTCAAAAGAGCCGATTTTCATATTTATCTTCTATCAGAAATAAAGACACTTCCGTAATTTTCATCATAATCATGATCGATCGGTTCCTCTGCATGGCAGTAGATCACAGAGGCAAAAAGGAGCAGATGTACTAAAATTGACGCGATAGCAGCTATTTTACTGTTGTTAACTCTAATTCTCATAAAAACCACTTTCTTATAAAAACATATGATCTTGTTATGTCGGCAAAACAAATAATGTAACATATTTCCATTAATTGCTTATGGAGTGAGTTTTAAGTCGGAATCGGGGCGTTTATAAATTGAAATTCAAGGGGAATTGGGATTAGGTCCAGAGCATTTAACCATTAGAAACAACCATAGTATGAAGTTGGAGCGCCAGCGGTGTGAAAACCGGTGGCGCTCCTTTCTGGCAGCAACGGAATCTACGACATCACCCGAGTCCAAGTTCACTGCCAGATCGAAACGAAGCTCAGCTCCGTTTTGTGAGGTGCGCTCGAGAGGGGGATCAGCTCTCGAGCGCGGTCGGTAACTCTCCAAGGGGCAGGATCTCCGGGCAGGTGGAGACCGGAGAGCAACCTAGCCAACGTTTCGGGTAAAGCCTGCCGCGCCTCTCACCGCCGAGAGATCAGACGTCACGCCTGAAACGTTGGATTCAATGAACGAGTGGAAGAGGAGAGCCAGGGACGGATTCCACGATACCCCTGACTCTCCATGCAACCACCGTACTAGTGGGACACCGAACATGTGGGGCAGGTTCGGCGTCCCGAGTGGCAGCGAGTGCCTCTCCTTTTCCTCGTAACGGTAACAAGGATGAGGAGGAGGCTTCCGGGTGAGAGCCCGCTGCCTACCCAGCCTCTTACAGGGTCATCTCGAGACTGGATGTGTTAGTTGGTGCCGAAACCGCCCGCGGCGGCCTCGGCACCGGATACCCGATGACTACTGTGACTCTCTACCCCGTGGTCTCTATACAGGGTTTTGATGTCATCGGGGTGTAAAATGGGACACTCGGTCCCCAGCGAGATCGCCGAGTGTCCCACCCAAGGAGAGTCGATGTCGCGGCTCACCCAGGGTTCAACCACCTTGTTCAGGCAGCTGTTGTTTAGATCCATAACCATCAAGTGATAACCGATTGCTCTGGATCCTGGTGAAAGAAACAGCTGTTACTTTCATTAGGATCCATCTCTGTTTGCAACTACTCTAGCTCTGTCTGAAACGAACGTCTTTCTCCAATGAGAGGTGAGCAAGAACTTGCTGTTCGCGCTTGTGGCAAAGTAACGCCTGCTGACCCAATGGATGAATTTCTGAAGATAACATGATTGTAAGAGCAAAACAAAGAATGATTTCGGTATGTTAAAGTGACCAGTTCAGGTATGGGATTTAGTCGATTCGGTTGCGATTTAAGATTCTTCGATATTTTTTAACCAAACTAGATTCTAACTTTGGCCGTTTTAGATCTAAAGATTAAGATCAGAAATGAAAAATTTATCCTAAGATATATCCCTTTTCTGTAATTAAATGCACCGCTGTCGGTACCTCAAAGGAGTTTGTTTCATCAATTCCGTAACGACCAAGCAATCCATCAAAACTATCCTTTGAGTGAAGCTTGGAATTAATGTCTCCAGCGTGCGCACCTTCAATAAGAAGTTTCGCAATGTCATGTCCATACGTTGCTTCTGTAATTGGAAATTCACCGTGGCGTTTGTTGTACCTTTCGTAAAAGCCTTTGGCCAATCTGTCATTACCTGAGATATACCAAGCACCAAGCAGTGCACCATCTGAGGCTTCAAGTTCCTGCCTGACTCCAAGTGGAGGAGTTCCAAAGATATCCCCTTTGTAACCAAGTGCTCTGACCTGTTTTGCAAAGCTAGAGCTTGCGGGTGGCATAAGTAGCAGAAAGATAGCGCTAGGTTTAAGCTCTGCTATTTTTGCTGCGCTAACACGAAAATCTCTCTGATCGGGGATAAATGTTTGATCATAGATTACCTTGGCTGGAGACTCCTTTAAGAAAAGCTCTCGTGAATCGAGCATCGCATCGTTTTCGGTAGAGACGATAGCGATTGATTGATACCCCCTTTTCTTAACTTCTGTGCGAACCTCTCGATCTATCGATTTTGCTGTTACGTTGTAACGCACCACAAAGTCTTTTCCTTTTGTAAGCGCCTCTGTCATGGCGACTGAAATCATCGGAAGCTTTGCTTTCTCGGCTAAATGCGCAACAGATAGCGAAGGGGGTGAGCCGAAAACAAAGACAGCTTTTACGTGATCCTTATCAACCAATTTGCGAAAGGCGGTTACCGTGTTTTTAGGAAGATAAGCATCATCTTCAAAGACGAATTGTACTTTATTGTCGTGATCAAAAGCTTCGTCGGCAAAGATCATCCCATTTTTAACAGCCTCTCCTACGCTCGCCAGGGGGCCACTTAATGGTAAGATTGCCCCGATTTTTGTAGGTTCTTCGGCGTATATTAAAGTTGCGCAGATACTAAGTAGAGCAAGAAGTGCAGCAAAGATTCGACTCAGCATAGTACAACGTATCTTTTTCTTAAGAGAGAAGTTGAACTAAACGATCTAACTCCTGTTCAGAGAAATACTGTAATTCAATTTTTCCACGGCCTGAGTTGTGGTGCTTGATCAGAACTTTTGTGCCCATCTTACGTCGCATTTTTTCAACTAGTTCAGGAAAATCTGTGAATGTTTTAGCTGCTGCATTAATTCCCTCTTTGCCCTTTAACGCTGCTTTTTTGCTACCATCGAGCGGAGCACTTTGCGAAACAAGTTGCTCAAGCGCTCGAACGGAGAGTGAATCTTCGACTGCCTTCTTAGCTAAGCTTAACTGTGCTCTTTCATCTTTGACTGAGAGCAAAGCTTTAGCATGGCCAGTTGTAAGCTTCTCTTCCTGTATTAAAGTTTGAATCTCATCACTAAGCTTTAAAATTCTAACTAAGTTGGCAACAGTTGCTCTGTCCTTTCCAATTCTTTCAGCAACATCTTGTTGGCTAAGAGAAAAGCTATCCATCAGGCCTTGATAAGCTTTGGCTTCATCTATTGGGTTAAGATTTGAACGCTGAACGTTCTCAACTAGGGCAATCTCCATAGATTCCCAATCACTCAAATCTTTAATAATTACAGGAACTTCAGTTAATCCAACCTTCTTAGAAGCTCTCCAGCGTCTCTCACCGGCAACGATCTCATATTGCTCCTCGCTTTTAAGCGAAGGTCTTACGATTAGTGGTTGTAATACGCCCATCGTTTTGATCGTTTCGGCAAGTTCAGCAATCTCGCTTTCGATAAACTGCTTTCTTGGTTGCGCGGGGTTGTTGATGATCATTTTAATATCAAGAAAAGTAACTCCACCTTGCTGCTTTTCCTCGCTCTTATTTTCCGCAACTGGTGCTTTGATCTCTTTGGCTAAGTTCTGCTCAGTCACTGCAGATGTTAATGCTGAGGTCTTTTCATCTTTATAATTTGAAAGTGAAACAACTGGTGTCGATATCAGAGAACTCAATCCTCTTCCTAACGCTTTTCTTCCACCTTTTTTAGCATTTGTTGTCATTCTCAATACTCTCCAATTTCAAAAACTCTACTTAAGCTCCAGCAAATGGCATGGAGCACGGTCCTTTAATTTGCTACTTTTCTTGCGGTATTTAGCCCAAAAACTCGCTCATCAAGCTCTTCTGCTACCTTGGCATAAGCTCTGCCACCAGCAGATCCTGGGTCGTAAATGCCAATTGGCAATCCGTGACTCGGCGCTTCAGACAAACGAATACTTCGTGGTACAGTTGTACCAAAAAGCAGATCACCAAAGTAATTCCTAGCCTCATCAAGAACCTGATTTGAAAGATTGGTTCTTGAATCGAACATTGTCAGAAAGACGCCAGCTATCTGAAGTTTTGGATTGAATGTCTGGGTTACAAAATTGATTGTTTCGAGCAACGCTGAAACTCCCTCTAATGCATAGTACTCAGATTGAAGGGGTATTAATACTGAATCAGCGGCCCCAAGCGCGTTTAGGGTTAAAAGTCCTAGAGAAGGTGGACAATCTATAATCACATAGTCAAAGCTTGCTCGAAGTAGCTTAAGCTGAGTTTTTAGAATTAGCTCTCGGCCAGGTTTTTTGCCAAGCTCTATCTCAACACCAACGAGATCCCGTGTAGATGCTGCAACTTTGAGAGTTTCAAGCCCTTTAATATCAACGTTTTGCACTACACTTGAGAGAGAAATCTCACCGAAAAACATATCGTAGAGGTCTTCACCCTCTTCCGCTATCTGAACTCCGAGACCGCTTGTGGCATTACCCTGAGGATCAAAGTCTATTAAGAGGACCTTACGTCCCATTAGCGCAAGCTCACTTGCTATACTTACGGCACTGGTTGTCTTACCAACGCCACCTTTTTGATTAGAGATTGCAATAACTTGGCTCATTTTTCCACATCAAAAATTGAATTTTGCCACTAAAAGAATTGGTATCATAGAGAGATCTCTGACTGCAACTAATTTAAAGTAAATTTAGTGCAATTTCTCTCTAGTGCCATTTGTTTTGAGCATAGATGTTCCACGTGGAACATTTTTCAAAGAATGGTGTTCCATTTCAGGGGTAGATGTTCCACGTGGAACATTTTTCGATGCGGATTGAGTTATGACCCCCACAGTCGCCTGCGGCGACAGCTCCCCCAAAGGGGGAGCTCTTCAGTGGCAGCCTGCGGCTGAGGCAGACCTGTGGCAGCGCGAAGCACTGTCTCCTTAATCCTCCTCCGTTTACGGGGGAGGCGGATGGTAAAGATTCCAGTTGCAGCGCGAAGCGCTGTCCTCATTGCCCTCCTCCGTTTACGGGGGAGGTGCCTCCGGAGGAGGCGGAGGGGGAAATGTTCCACGTGGAACATTTTTCAATCAACCTATTTCAAATCAACTCGATTACTAGAGGTGAAGCAACGACTATACAATTCGAACCTCAAGCACAAAGCTCGAAAGCTTCGCTCCAAGATGACCTACACTGAGCAGCTCCTATGGAAACATCTTAGAAAGAGGCAACTACTAAACATTAGATTTAAGAGACAGGCACCTCTTGAGAACTTCATCCTTGATTTTTACGCACCATCGATAAAGCTTGCGGTTGAGGTCGATGGATTAAGTCATGATTTCAGCGAGTACTACGATGCGGCAAGGGACTATATTCTAGGCATAAGTGGTATTTATACTTTAAGAATAAGCAACTACGACGTGCTTAACGATATTGAGTACGTCGTTGGGAGGATAAGAGAGGCTATTCTTGGGCGTATGTAAATGTTCCACGTGGAACATTTTGTGTCGTGCTTAGAGCTGCAACCCCCACAGTCGCCTGCGGCGACAGCTCCCCCAGAGGGGGAGCTCTTCAGTGGCAGCCTGCGGCTGAGGCAGACCTGTGGCAGCGCAAAGCGCTGTCCACATAGGTTCCCTCCGTTTACGGAGGAGGCGAATGGTAAAGATTCCAGCTGCAGCGCGAAGCGCTGTCCTCATTGTCCTCCTCCGTTTACGGGGGAGGTGCCTCCGAAGGAGGCGGAGGGGGAAATGTTCCACGTGGAACATTACTTTAAGTTAATTAAACTAACGCTTGCTAAACTAAGGAGAAACAACCTGAAAAATCACCCTCTGTGAATTTCCAAGCTGATAAGGAATGCCCTTTAACAGTTCGAGGCCATTAAGCGCCCATTGCTTTGGATTAGCAGCAATTGAATTCTCAGTGCTCATCACATAAAGCGGGGATCTGACAGAAACCATATGTCTAGTATATGCTGCTAGCTTTTCCATCGGACTAAAAGCTCTACTAACGCTATAGTAATCACCCGGCATCAGACCATGATCCTCTGGCTTGAAATGCTCAATGTTAGTTATGTGAATGTGGACATTACTCAGCATTAACTCCATCCGCACCTGCTCTAAAAAGGATCCTATCTTAATTCTCGTATCAACTAGATGAATCTGAGTGTCAGGTCTAAATACAGCAAAGACTATACCTGGTAGACCAGCTCCCGTTCCAATATCAATAATTGCCTCACTTTCAGGAAGCTCCTCCAATGCCAGATATGCATCCGCAATGTGATTTTGAGAAATCTCTTGCACCGTCTTAGCGGCCGTTAGGTCGACCACTGTGCTCCACTTAAGGAGCAACTCTGCGTATTTCCTTAACTTTTCTCGATTCTCCTCGCTTGGAGCCTGAGATGTTTGTGTCATTACAATTGCCTTGTTTTAACAAAAACACGTTCAATATTTCTATCGATTAATAGATCATCAAACTGAACGATCTGATCTTAAATACTAAGAAGTCTTAGCAGATGAACGCGGCTCGCGCTAAGAAAAATTACCAGGTACTGAACAACGACGATAAGCAGATAAAAAAATGAACTTGCACAGGGGAGCAGCAACAGCGTGTATGCCCCCCTGGCCAATTCAAACCTAGAGCTGAGTCACAGAGAGCGCGTAAACAACGACAAAACCGACTCCGATCCATCTCGATCTCAGCATCTTTCGATAGCTGCGCATCTCTTCTTGTTCTTCATCTGCACGCGGACCGCCGATTCCTCCAAGCATCAGGATCCCGAGGATCAGGAAACCTGAATACAGGAAAGAAATTAGTGCCAACTTGTTCGATTCGAACGCAGGATGGAGCTTCAAGAGAATCGTCCCAATCGCTGACATCAGAGTGAACATCGCATACATGAAGAGCATATCGCTTCGATCCACGATTGCGACGAGCACAAGGTGACAGCCTCCAACAAAGCACAGAAGACCGATCCAGACTGGCGGCCTTTCATCAATCAATCCATCACAAAAGTTCCAGAGATGGGTGATGTGAAAAAGCAGCGGGAGGATCAGGACCAGACTGATGAGGACATCAAGTCTCCAGATAGATTTTGGTGGCATAAGACACGGGGGCAAGGTGACGAGAAAAAAGAACCTTTGACTTATCGTCGTTGGTTCAGGGGGGCAGAGAAAACTCCCCCTCGAAACCAACGGAATTTCTAATACTCAAAAATCAAATCTCAAAGAATATAGATGGGATGAAATTAAGAAATGAGGACTTTTACTCCACCCTAAACAACACACCACTGTTATTGCCAATAAATGCTATATGTTGCACCACCTTGCAACCTCTCATAAGATCCTATAAACAATAATAAAATCATATGAACATCCTTGGAATTTCAGCTTTCTATCACGACTCCGCTGCCTGTTTAGTGCAGGATGGTAAAATTATAGCTGCAGCTCAGGAAGAACGCTTTACCCGCAAAAAACATGATCACCGCTTTCCTGTACACGCAATTGAATACTGTCTTAGCGAAGCGGGTATATCCGCATCCGATCTAAATCATGTCGCCTTCTACGATAAACCTTGGATTAAGTTTGAGCGCTTACTTGAAACTTACTTAGCCTTTGCGCCATTTGGATTTCAATCTTTCATCAAAGCGATGCCTCTTTGGCTCAAAGAAAAGCTTTGGATGGGAGATCTAATCAAAAACGAAATCGGTTTTGAGGGCGAGTTAGTTTACCCAGAGCATCACCAGTCACATGCAGCCTCTGCCTTCTTCCCCTCTCCTTTTCAAAGCGCAGCCTTGCTTACCCTTGATGGAGTAGGAGAGTGGTCAACCTCAACCTGGGGAGTTGGAACAGATAACAAGATTGAATTAATGCATGAGCTAAGATTCCCGCACAGCTTGGGATTACTCTACTCAGCCTTTACCTACTATACAGGTTTTAAAGTTAATTCCGGTGAATACAAAGTCATGGGGCTTGCTCCGTATGGTGAGCCAAAATATGTAGACCTGATTTTAGAGCACTTATTGGACCTCAAGCCGGACGGTTCATTTCGCTTCAACATGGAATACTTCAATTATTGTCAGGGGCTAACCATGACATCACATAAGTTCCATGATCTCTTTGGTGGAGCACCGCGCAAACCAGAATCACAGATCACTCAACGCGAAATGGATCTAGCCCGCTCAGTACAAGATGTAACTGAGGAGGTTATGTTACGCATGGCGCGCCACATTAGAAAAGAAAGTGGACAGAAAAACCTGTGCCTTGCAGGAGGTGTTGCTCTTAACTGTGTGGCCAACGGAAAAATACTTCGTGAGAAGATCTTTGATCAGGTTTGGATTCAACCTGCTGCCGGAGACGCAGGTGGTGCACTCGGCGCTGCTCTTTTTACTTGGCACCAAGTTCTTGGAAACGATCGCAAAGCTACACAGAAACACGACACACAATCTGGATCATATCTAGGACCGAAATTCGAACAGAACGAAATCAAAGCTTGGTTAACCGAAGAGGAACTCCCCTTCCATATCCTCAATGGAAACAAAGCCGAAAAAGTTGCTGAGCTAATTGCTGATCAGAAAGTTATAGGTTGGTTTCAAGGCCGGATGGAATTTGGACCTCGAGCACTTGGTGGCAGAAGCATTATCGGAGATGCACGTAGTACCGAGATGCAGAAAACAATGAATTTAAAGATCAAATATCGTGAATCATTTCGACCATTTGCCCCATCCTGTCTGCGCACTGAAGTTTCAAATCTATTTGAACTCGAGGAAGACTCGCCCTACATGCTGCTCGTCGCACCAGTCAAAGAAGAGCTTCGCAACGAGATGACCGATGAAGAGCAGCAGAAGTTTGGAATCGAAAAGCTAAACGTTAAGCGCAGCGTAATACCTGCTATTACACACGTTGATTACTCAGCACGAGTGCAAACTGTAGATGGTGAAAGCAATCCAGAATATTTTGATCTAATCAGTGCTGTTAAAGATAAAACTAACTACGGTGTTATCATCAACACCTCGTTTAACGTTAGAGGTGAGCCGATAGTTTGCACACCGCAAGATGCTTACAGATGTTTCATGCGCACTGAGATGGATGTGTTAGTACTTGAAGATCTAATCCTCTTTAAAGAGGAGCAACCAAAGTTTAATGACGATACTAATTGGCAAGCAGAGTATGAGCTTGATTGATAGAAGAAGAAAATCAGATCAGGAGCTCGCGCGCTTCGGTTTCACTATGGCAGCGCTGCTAGGAATCTTTGGTGGCGTGGCGTTTGTCTTACATAAACCCTTTGGTCCGTTCCTAGTCTCTATCGCCCTACTCTTTTCTTCCTTTGGATTGGCGGCTCCTAGAGCTCTTGCTCCAATCGAGCGCTACTGGCTAGCCTTTGGAAACCTGCTTTCAGCTATCATGTCTCGGGTAGTACTTTTTCTTATGTTCTTCTTGGTCTTTACTCCACTTGGACTTTTGCAGAGAATTGTTGGACGAGACGAACTTCAGTTACGGCACAAAAACGAGGCTGAAACCTACTGGATACCTGTTGAAAAAGACGGTCCCGGTAGTAGATTTTTCAAGCCCTACTAAGCAACATAACAAGCTGTAAATATTACATATTTGGCCTTGCGGTCACAACTCAATTGTAAGCTCAAAATGATCGATAATAGAGAACAAAAGTCGTTCTAAAAAACATCTCTCTTTTAATGAAAAACTCACTTATCAGTAGAGATGCGCCGTAATAATATATCCAGCAAACACTGTCGTATTTCCTGTGTTTGGCACCAAAGCTCAGTCATCTCAGAGGAGAAATAATGAACAATTTAGTTATTAAACTTGGGGCTATAGCCATCTTGGCTTTTAGCAACCAGGCTCTAGCGATCTCGCTAAAAGGGAAGCTTCCCACTAGTGCTTCTAGTGTAACTGCTACCGCTGTTATCTCAGATTCAGAGACTCAAACTACAACGCTTGATAGTGCAAGCGATAGTAACTTTACGCTCAGTGTTGGGGGTAAAGATGCACGGATGACATTTACCCAAAACAACAATGCACTACCTGTTCTCTTTGCCGTTAAAAATGCAAGCAACAAGGTCATTACTGTTAAGAAAGCAATTAAGCAAGGTATCTGTGGCGATACCGGAGTTGTTGGCCTTTCAGTAATTAAGAAAAAAGTTACTGGCAACAAAAAGATGATATTTAAAGCAGGCCAGATTAGTAGCTCTGATGCATTCTATTATTTAAAACGCATCAAGAACGTTGCAAACATTAACAGCAACGTTAAAAAATATGTAAGCAAAGCAGTTGAGAGCTCACTTAACAGTGATTGTAGTCCAACAGGTAACGCTGCAACATTCGGTCTTGGCTCATCTGCTGGTTCAAGCAGTATTTTAGCAGCATCCGATGGTGATACAGATTCTGATGGTTTAGCAGATGAATTTGATATCGATCACGACGGTGATGGAATTTTAAACAATTACGACCCTGATTATACAGAACCATCAAATAGCTTCAGTATCTTTACAAACTTAAAGGTCACAATTGACCAGACAATTAACTCAAACGTTATTACTGGGCTAACTGATACTCAGGTTGATAACTTGCTTCAATCCACACAAACAATGGCGATTGAAGTTAAGGCAGCTGATAGTTCAAATGAATCTTCTGAACTTTTCTGTGGTGATGCTACTACAGGCCTTGAGTACTGCAGACCAGGCGGAACGGGAGCTGTTCTGATGTCTTCAACAGCATTTCCGGATGACGTTGATACAGATAGTGACGGTGGTGGAACTATCACAAAAGGTGGTACTGGTGATTTCCAGCTTAAAACTGGAGTAACTGATGCAGACAATATCGGATCTGGTGATACTTTAACTCAGGTAGTAACAGATTCTGATACAGATACTGAGACGACTTATATTGCAAACTTAGACTTTGCATTTACTTCGACTCCTGCAATCTCTGCACTAACTCTAGATCCAGCAGGCACAAATACTTCGCTATTTACCGAGGCTAGCTATCCTGTATCTGGCTCTGGCACAGGAACCTCTAACAGTCCGTTCAGTGTTACAACTAACGGTTCTGGCAAAGTCGTGCTTGGGATAACAACCTATCGACCAGAACGTCCAGGTATTACGGGCGCTGGAGAAGCTGACCTTATGCAAATCGGTAATTCTTTAATTGTTATTGATATACCGAATGCTCCAAGTTCAGGCGGAACTGCAGCACAGGGCCCTGGCGGTTGCGCAATCAGTACCTATAGCGAAAGTGATACTGACTTAAGTATCTCTGGGGATACCCTCGTAGATGCACAGGGAGATTTTGATGGTGATACAGAAACTGATGGCGACGGTAATAAAACTGTTACATTCAGTGTAAATATTACTGACTGTCTCGCTACTGTAAGTGAAACTCTTGATAGTGGTGAGAAACTGAAGATTGATCTTCAGTTTAAAAACAGCGCTGGTGATAACACAGCACAAGCGTTCTACATCGCTGTACCGTAATATCATTTTGGAGGGCAGATTCTTTCTGCCCTTCATTTACTCTCCCCCTATCCCGCCTTAAATTTGCATAAATCCAATTGAAAAAGGTAAAAGAGCTAATGAATTAGTTTCTTATGGGAGTGCTGTATGAACCCTAATGAGGCTGAAGCTGGCCCAAGTGGCCCTAGTTTCTGGCAACAACAACGAGGCCAATTTGAACAAGCCGGTGCAAGCGGCCCATTTCTTGATGCGATTGGAGATCTCTGGAGCCGTTGTACGTTTGGTCCAGCCTGCCTTACTCCTGCAAGAGAGCACCTAACTGCTGCTGGTGAAGAACTTAAAGCTGCACTTGCTTCTACCTCTCGCGGTACTTCAGAAGCCCAGACCGGTTTCATCCTTATGCTTGAGGAGGCTGGTTCAACCCCACTTGATGTTGTTAGATCTCGGTTTTCACCGATGTGTGATGCATGTTTTGCTGGCGGACCTCAAGGAGCAGAGTGGAAACGACTAGTATCTCGAGCGTTATTTGATTTAGTAAATCCAAGAGCAGGGGGCAAACTCTGTCTTGAGGTGGTTGAGGCCCTAGATGGAGTACCGGCTCTATCTGTCTCGCTGAGTAGAGATGGAGATCCTGTTAGCTCATTTGAATATCCTGCAACTAGGGAAGTTATAGACGCTACATCTAGATTGATAGATCCGCGCCAAATATGTCAGACTTCAGCACTTATAGCTTCACGAGCACTTGGTCACATCGGTGGACCAACAACTGCACTGCCCCACTCTGTGCTTGAAATTAAACATGTAGATGATCTTGAATTGTGGAACCGTTTCTATAACTCTCTTAACGCATTAGCTGCTGCTAACTAATATATGGGTTTTGCATCAGAGTTCTGATATTCCAACCCTGCCTGACTAAAGAATCAGCAAGGCTATCCTCTAACTTATCCATAAAGATTATAGCCATGATGTATTCATAGCGTCTAAGTCCACGCATAGAGATATGATCTTTTATCGCAAGCTCTTGAAGTAATTTTTTGAAGCCTTCTTGATCGTTGTTAACATCAATTCTTGTTGCTTCTGAAGCCATATCGTTAAGACCTTTAAAGGCAACCTTGGTTCTACCTACTCCATATGCAACCTTTTCAAACTCTCGCTCGGAAAAGCGATAGATGTAGTTTCCAACCGGCTCAAAAAAGAATGGAGTATTGTCGTAGAGTCGTGCTTCGTATTCCTCTTTTGCCCCTTCTGCCTGCATTGATAAAGATTCGTTGATCTTTGGATCCTGCGGCTCAATGATAACAACAGCTTTTCGCGCTACCCGCATCATCTCATAGATACCTAAATATGGCCGTGATAAGTGGTGAAGCATCTCTTTTGCTACAACATAATCAAAGCTTCTATCTTGGTAGGTAAGCTTTTCTAAATTTTGACTTTCAAAACGATCAATTAATCCTGCAGCATGTACATCTTGTAGAAAGCTTGTATCGATATCCGTTGCTACAACTTTTGCTCCAAAGCTTCTTAGGTGATGAGCTTCCTGTCCCCAACCATCTCCGACCGTAAGCCATGATGCTGCAGGTTCACTATCAATAATAGGAACCAAGGGCT
The DNA here is from genome assembly GCA_020635175.1 of Deltaproteobacteria bacterium. GTDB lineage: Bacteria > Bdellovibrionota_C > UBA2361 > UBA2361 > J135 > JACKAH01. The sequence continues at coordinate 18,940 of JACKAH010000012.1, read as the reverse complement.
CAATCATGCGCTGACGAAAGAGACGGCTCTTGCACTTAGTCATGTTAAAGATAAGTTTCTCAGCAGGAGGTGCCACCTGCCCATCAAAGGTTTCTTTTGCTCGTTCTAAGACTTTAGAGATATGGTCCTGCACAGTGACAGATTTCATGAATTGCACGCTCCGTGGGGTTTATACGAGATTGTAGATATTTAGATGCCCGTTAAGCATTGAGCTCTTCATTAATTTGGAGCTAGCCTGGTTCTCTAACAGACTTATTTTCTTGATAAAAATGAAGAGTTTGCGTACTTCCGGATCGCTACAAGATGAAATGCTATCTTTTTGGCCTGTTCCTTACTTAACTTACCCACAGCATCAGGAACCTCTGCTGCTATTCTGTCACTATTATAGTTAAGGTCAACGTAGTTTACACCCTGTTTAAACAAGCCTTTAATTTCTCGTTTAACATTTTCAGGCAAATTCGAGCTCTGCCATTTATCACCCTCTTCTGCGTAGATCTGTCCTTTGAATGGAAAGTCTGAATACCCTTCTATCTCTACTGTTAAAACCTGATCATAGTAACAATCAACTTTAAACGGAATTCCTACTAAGCTATCGACCCATCCAAGATCTGAAACATCTTTGCTGAAATTTGAATCAAGGTCTTCCTTCGGTTTTGTGCGTGCTCTGGCATGAGCTGGCATTGTAATTGTGCTGCCTCCCCTCTTCTTTATGAAAAGAAGCGGAATTAAAAGTAGATACCAATATGTTTTTAATAGATCTAAATATCGATTATTTTGTTGCTCTTTTCTCTTTTGTGCTTCAGCTCTTGCAGCAATCTCCTTTAAACGAACTCTCTCTAACTCTTCGCGTGAACGCTCAATTGGTTTTGGTTTTTTAGCTTGTGTTGAGTGTGTTACAGTTGTTTTGCCAAGCACTCTAAGATTTAAAAAGCCGCTGCTTCTTGTTGATCCAATTGATGGATCCTGACAGTAAAGTCCAACCTTATAACTCCCCGCTGATAAGTCATCAGCAAGCCTGGCTTCAATTCGACTCTTACTCCACGCCAAAACCTCTAGTCGATTAAGTCTGCCTTTATTTGCTACAGGCAAGATACTGCCCTGCTCTGCTGGAAACTCTCCAAATAAGGTAATCTTTTGACCAGGCATAGCCTCTAGCGGCCGAACCTCTTTAAGATAAACACGACAATTTTCTTCAGCAAAGCTAAATGATTGTAGAACTAAAAGACTTAGGAAAAGTATTCTGAACATGAGAGTAGCATAGTAAATTTTACTCCTCATCGCTGCCTTAAAAAGCTATCCATCCTTAAATATTCGTATTATTGGCTATTTATTAGCATTTTCATTTAGCTTAGAATTACGGCTGTTAAGTAATAAGATCTAATGTAAATGGGCCTCTTAGAAACACCAAGACCTGCTGTTAATCTTGAAATGATTGACCCTGACGTTCGTCCAGAGCGCGTGCTTTCTCTTGAGACTGAAAGCAGAGGTTCCCTACTAGTTGCTGATTACGGTAGTGGAAATCGAGTAACTGTTCAGAGAAATAACTCCAATTTCACCCTTACAGTTCAAGCAAACGCAGCCGGAGAGTTGCCAGCTCTAGTTGATCCAGCCGAACTTAGAGAAGCAATCATGCTCTACGCAGAAGAGCTGGGCTTAGATCCTGAAAAGGTAACAGTAACTACTGAGGTTGACCTTGACTGGCCAAGGTATGTAACCCAAGCAGCCGCAATCTAACTTACTGAAATCATAGATTTTAAGATTGACATTTTACCTATTTAAATGAAGCAAGTGCCTATAATCACTGCATAACTATAGAAGTGAGTGTTATTGGCTTATCAATCTTCTGCCAACTCACATACTTTTTTTCATCAATTAGGTTTTTAAGCTTATGGTTGAACCAGCCAGAGAGGAATTTGCTGAAGGACTGCAAAACGTTCCTACCCCAGCTGCCGACAGTATTGAGATTCCGTTACCTCAGGATGCAAAGATCTTTGAAGTTAGACCAGACGGGCTTCCTCCACATATCAAGGTAAATGGCGTTCATGATATCTTGCTTGATACACCGACCCCTCCTAAAGAACTTATCGATGGTTATATACAGTTTGCTAAACAGCAAGGAATTCAGAGTTGTTGGATAGTAGATACAGTTCCATCAAGTAATATCTTACATTTAGTAAGTGGATTAGTTGAGGCTGGTATTACGGTACACTTTCGCGATCATCATAAGCCTGAAGTTACTAAAGGACAAAGAGATGAAAATGAAAATAGCAACGCTAGAATAATCCAACAGATCTTAGCTAGCTCTGAAGGTAGTACTTTTGAGAGAACAACCAGAAGGGAGGTTCAATCTTCCTGCTCTATGGTAGAAACTGGTCAGGCTTTACTTGATAAAAAAGCTATGATTATTGGGGGTCCACCTGATTTAGATCGTATATCTACAGGTTTCAAACTTGCAGGTCTGCGCTTTGATAGCTTACACGATGATTCAGATCCGGGAACGATGGAGGACTGGGTAGGATTGATTGATTCTCCAAGGTTTAATGGTCCGCAACGAGCAGCGATTGCAGCGGATGGTGCCACAAGCAAATCACCTGAAAAACCTTTAGTTTATGCAATGATGATTGAGGGAAGCGACACATTGCAATGTGGTCCTGAAAGTCGCGTAAAGACACATGAGCTTTTAGCTCAGATACTTAAAGAGGGGGATTTAGGTGGAGAAAAAGCTGATCAGCTAGATCTGTTAAATCAAACTGAAGCACTCAGGCGTCAGGCACTTAAGCTTCTCATCCAACGGGGCTCTGAGACTCACAAAGTTGGAAATGGTTTGTTAACAATTGTTGACCTATATGCAACGCCAAGCAGAGCAACCATTGCAAAACTTTCTCATAATCCAACTACAGGTAAACCTTTTACAGATCTTCCCGAAGCTATTGCAGGCGTTACAGGCACTGCTAGCGCTCAAATTACCACAGGTACTATTCGTCAAGCATTAAAGGATATTCACCGTAGAGATCCAGAAAACAGGGTAGTAATAGTGCTAATTGCAACAGATAACCAAGGGGGCAGAGAAGCGCTTTTCTTTACGACCGGTGATTATGACTCGAAACGAGGCATCAACTTTTCTAGATTAAACGAAGGTGAGGATAAAAAGATCTTTAGAGGAATGGGTCATATAGGATTTGTTCGCGACAGCGATATTGAAGCTGCGACTAGACTAGTTATGCAAGAGATGAGGATCAGAGGAGCAAGGGAGGAACGTGCTCGTGTAAAAGCTGATGCTCGATTTTTTGGCCATGATCGTCGCAGGAGAGAGTAGGCTTGCGTTCAATTAAATCAACTGTCATTCTCTCTCTATGGCACAGACTAAAATTGCACTTATCTGGGATTTTCTAAAAGTCAGAAAGAAATGGTGGCTCTTACCCATCATATTATTCTCGTTACTTATGAGTGCTTTAATCATCATGACTCAGGGAACAGCGGTAGCTCCTTTTATTTACACACTTTTTTAGTTAGCTTTTGAAAGAATTAGTTTTTTAAAATTCTTTCAAAAAATCAAACAAAACACTTTGCGTATCTTTCTTTCTTGTTTTAGTTTTGGCCTTAGAAGCTAAGCTTTGGAGGCTGTAAATGGAGACTTTCTTCTCAACAACCGAAACTTTTACTAAGACCACTAACGGCGTTAAAGTTTCTGTAGTTGCTCACTATATTGATGAGCAATCCGACCCTGAAGACGAAGTTTATGTCTTTGCATATACTATCACGATAGAGAACCAAACAGATGACGTAATTCAGCTTCTGAATCGTCATTGGATTGTATTCTCTGGAGAGGAACAGTGCGCTGACGTTAAGGGAGAAGGGGTAGTTGGGGAACAGCCTGTTTTAGTTCCAGGAGAGGCTTACCGTTATACTAGTGGCACAAGTATCCACGATCCAGTTGGTGTTATGCATGGATCATATACGTTTCAATCTGAAAACAACGACTTCTTTGACGTTGAGATACCCCGTTTTGAACTTGTCTGCACAAAAATTCCTGAGATGTTGCTGAATTAAATCAACTCAACCACAAAAAAATGTCATTGCGAGCAAGCCCAATTCGGGCACAGCGTGGCAATCTCTTGTAATCTAAGGGTTATTTCAACAGATTGCCACGTCATTCGTCTGCAGACGAATTCCTCGCAATGACAAAGAAGTTGTACGTCAACAATCCACATACCTGTAGACTTTGCTGTCGTCAGTGGTTAAATTAACGCCAAATTAGTTACCTTTTGGAGGAAAACCATGTCAGTACTCGTTAACCAAGAAGCTCCAGAATTTACTGCAACTGCAGTTATGCCAGATGGAAGCATGAACAATGAATTTTCATTATCAAATCTTCGTGGACAGAAAGTCGTTCTTTTCTTTTGGCCTTTAGATTTCACCTTTGTTTGTCCTACTGAAATTATTGCTCATGATCACAGATACAATGAATTTAAAGAGCGTGGCTGTGAAGTAGTAGGGGTTTCAATTGACTCTCAGTTTACTCACTATGCTTGGAGAAACACCGACGTAAACGATGGTGGAATTGGCCAAGTTCAATTTCCAATCGTTGCAGACGTTAAACATGAAATCGTTCAAGCATACGGCATAGAGCATGCAGCAGGTGTTGCAATGCGTGCATCATTCCTAATTGACGAAGAGGGGATTGTACAACACCAGACAGTTAACAACTTACCACTCGGACGTAATGTTGATGAAATGGTTCGTATGGTTGATGCTTTAAACTATTTCCAAAAGCATGGCGAAGTCTGTCCAGCTGGCTGGCAAAAAGGCCAAAGCGGCATGAAGCCAACTGCTGATGGCGTAGCAAGTTACCTCGCTGAAAACGCAGGAAAACTATAGCCATTTCTAAGGGGGTGTATCTTCACCCCCTTACTAAGATTTTCAGGTCCTAACACCAAATCCATTAAAACAATTGAGGACCTACACCTAATTTTACGTTCCCGGAAAATCAGCTGGATCGCTTTCACGTTTGCAGCCACAAAGTGCGTAATAGCTGCGCTTCTTAGTGTCATAAACTTTCACGCAAACTCTTATAGACTCACTTCCATCCTCATTCGTTCTTCTTTCATATTCAGGATCTCCTCCAAGGGGTGTTCCTGAATGAATCAATCCTGTCGCTAGACATTTACGAGACCCTCTGCAGGTACCATTACATAATTCAGATTTCCCTCCCTTTTTCTTAGCAAGATCTTCAATGGCCTTATCCTTTCCACCTGAATTAGCAGCCTGCCAATCTGAACACGTTGTTTCAGGATGAGCTCCTGAGCCATCTCCGTTCCAAAGCACTGCAGTGCTTTCTTTCGGGCACGTTAAACAAAACTCTTCGCTCGTCAATGGATCCAGGGCCAGCATCTCATCTTCCATGCTTGCTCCGTCGTTGAGCTCAAACAAGTCGTCACTGCAAAAACCTAAACTTGCCTGCGATAGAAAAACTAATAGTCCTAAACGAATAAACCCTTTCACCATATACACCTATAATACTTTTAAAACGAACGCTCTTGGTAAAAATCCCTAGGACTTTTCAAGCGCTTATGTATCTTGCAAATAATAGGCCAGGGCAAAAATCAATATATGTACAATATGTACATCTCATAATTGGGGACTCCGACTAACCTCCTATTCTCTAACAGATAGACTCTCAAAAGTTGTTTTCTGGGAAGTGCGGCTTCACGATTAGCTAAATATACAATATTTCAAGATGCTTACAAAGCTGACTCTGAGATCCTCCTCGGCTAACTTTAAGTGCTTTAAACCAATATCCGGGTTATCTGCATCTTATTGCATGAATACTTGAATGCTTAACCAGACAAGCTACAATCACTAGGTTATGTCACTAGCTACTCATAAAAAGATAAAGCTTCGCAATCAAAACACGAAGGAAGCAGAAGCGATTAAAAGTAAGTTTAATCTTAGCCCAGTTGCTTCACGTGTTATAGCTGCACGTGGCTATAAAGCTGACGACGAACTTAAAACTTTTCTCTCTCCAACTTTAAAGGAGGGCTTACCACACCCAGAGCAGTTAAAGAATTTGGATGCAGCTTGTGATCTAATTGCTGAAACTGTTGAGCTTGGTGGTAAGATAGCTATCTGCTGCGACTTTGACGTCGATGGGTTAACTGGCGGATCTCAGGTCTTACACTTCTTTCAATCTATCGGTGTTGAAACTGAGATCTTTGTCCCTGATCGCTTCTTAGATGGCTACGGATTAAACAGCGAGATGGTTAAAGAGGCCGTAGAAAAAGGTTGCTCTCTTTTGATCACGATTGACTTTGGTACGACAAACCAAAATGAACTCGAACTGGCTCAAAGCCTAGGACTAAACACAATCGTTATTGACCACCATCACGTAGGGGCACACGAGCCTCCAGCTACAGTTTTTATCAATCCAAACCAGCAAGGTTGTGGTTTTGCAGGGAAAATCTTGGCAGCGGCAGGCCTAGCTTGGTACCTAGTTGCTGCACTTTGTCGCAAACTTCCACAAGCTAAGGGCATAGACCCAAAGAGCTACCTCGATATCGCTTGCCTTGGAACTATCTGTGACATGGTGCCACTTGTCGGTGCAAATAGGGTAATCGCAAAGAGAGGCTTAGAGCTTTTAACCACCTCTAAGCGACCTGGCATGATCGCGATGAAAAACTTAATGAACGTAAACGAAGCGATGAGTTGCTATCACGTTTCATTTGGGATTGGTCCAAGAATTAATGCAGCTGGACGAATGGCTCACGGTAAAATCGTAACTGAACTTCTTACCACCTCAGATTCAAAACGAGCCGAGAAAATTGCGGCTAAGCTTGAACGTTTAAACAAAGGTAGGCAAGAGACCGAAAGCAAGATTAAAGAACGGGCTCAAAAGATCGTTGAGAGAAAAGGGGAGTTACCCGCTGGTATTTTAGTTTGGGATGAGAGTTACCATACCGGTGTAATTGGAATAGTCGCTCAACGTCTTGTTGAGGCATACTACAGACCCTCTGCCGTGATGGGCATGGATGAGCAGGGCATATATAAAGGCTCTGCGCGGGGAATCATCGGCTTTAATGTTGTCCAGGCTCTTACAAACGTTGGTGAACATCTCCTGAAATTTGGCGGACATGAAGGAGCAGGTGGTTTTGCAGTTGCTGAGGAGAAGCTCGAGGCTTTTGTTGAGGCATATACAGCAGAATGTGAAAGGCAGTTAGCTTCACTTGAAACAGACCCATATGCTACAGCAGATACCGAGGTTAATCTTAAAGAGTTAGAGCTCTCTGTAGTTGAAGAATTAAAAACATTTGAGCCATTCGGAATGGGGAATGCCTCACCACAGTTGATGCTCAAAGCGGCAGAGGTAAAAGAGATAACTGTCTTAAAAAATGCTCATATCAAAGCACAGTTAACCGACGGCAAGAACTACATTAATGCCTTCTTGTGGCGAGAAACCGAACACCCTGCACTTAGTGTTGGAGCAAAAGTAAATGTAGTTTTTAAACCTGACATTAATTCATTTAACGGCTATACATCTCTACAGGCTAATATCCAAGCAGTAGAAGCAGCTTAGTTTGATGAATTTTGCACAAGCGTCAAAAGAACAATTTCTAGAACCTGAGACCCTTAGTTATTCGAGGATCCTCTTTGCAATCTGTCCAACTGGATACTATTGCCGCGAAGATAGATGCCAATCGTTCTTCTCCTTTGAGCTAATCCCATCTATGCGTGCACCGATGGAGGAGTGCGAAGGCGCAGCGGGACTAAAAGCTATCGGTGCTGAACATCTAATCATCGATGCTCCTGCAGAGGAGCTTTCAGCGACAGAGTTTCTCTCGCAAATCAAAAAATTTAATCCGGATTTAGTAATTCTGGCTGTGACATTTGGCTCACTTGAGAGCGATACTTTCTGGGCTAAGAAAATTAAAGCTGAATTTCCACAGATTAAAGTAGGTATTCGAGGCGCACCGGCATATACACTTGCAGAAAAAATCTTAAAACAGGGAGAAATCGATCTCTGCATCAAAGGTGATTACGAACTTACTATGATGGGGCTTTCAAAGTATGGATTAGAGCAAGCTCCTGGTGTTACTTATCGCGACAGCCATGGAAATATTAAAGAAACTAAAGCAGAGTACGCTGAATGCCTTGATGAACTTCCCATCCCTGATCGATCAACAATTAATAGCTCTCTTTACAAAGTTAGGGGACTAAAAGCAGCACAAGCAACAATACATGTGCAGAGAGGCTGTCCATTTCCATGCACGTATTGCTTAGTTCATACAGTAAGTGGAGATAAGGCTAGGCACAGGTCTGCTGAAAGCATCGTCTCTGAAATATCAACACTGCAGAAACAGGGAATTAACTTTTTTTACTTTAGAGCTGAGACCTTTACCCTTGATAAACGTTGGGCCTTAGCTCTAGCAAAAGCACTACAAACTCACTGTAAGGGGATTAGGTGGGTTACAACAACTAGAGTGGAGTGTGTCGATCAAGAGCTTCTGTTTGAGCTTAAAAAAGCTGGCTGCTACGGCATAAGTTTCGGTATCGACGTAGCCAGCAATACGATAGGGGAGAAAGTTAAGAAAACTCCAAAGTTGAAAGTCGCTAAGAAGGCGATGAGAATGTGTGATAAAGCAGGCATAATTTCACTTGGCTACTTTATGGTTGGGTTCGTCTGGGAGACGCCTGAAACTCTAAGGGAAACAGAGCAATTTATAAAAGGTGCTCGCCCAAACCTAATAACAATTCATTATGCGCATCCTTATCCGGGAACTGTTTACTTCAATGATGTAGCAAAAGAGGAGGTCAAACTCACATCTCTAAAGGCTCAAGCAGAGCCAGCATTTCTTCCCAAAGCACTTAAATCAAGTGATTTAAAAAGCTTTTCAAAAAGAGTTTTCTTAAAGCATTACATAAATCCACTCGTACTTTACCCTATTGTTATTAAACTAATTCCATTATTCTTTATCTCGATAAGGAATAGGCTAGTTTATCAACAATTAAATGCGCGAAACTAAACTCACTCAGATCTTTTTTGTCTTTCTGCTTACACTGGCCGTTTTCTATCCCGTCTCTAAATTTGATTTTATCAACTTTGATGATCCAACTTACGTAACAGAAAACTCGCAAGTATTAGCAGGGCTAACAAGAGAAGGGGCTCTTTGGGCCTTCACCTCTGAACATGGCGCACATTGGCATCCTCTAGCTTGGATATCACACATGGTTGATATCGAGCTGTTTGGTAAAGATCCCGGCGCTCACCATCTTGTAAGCGTTTTCATTCACGCACTAAATTCTGTATTTCTATTGCTTCTTTTAAATCTGCTTTTTAGTTCATCACCTGCAAATTTGCTTATAGCAGTAGTGTTTGCAATTCATCCACTAAGAATTGAATCGGTAGTTTGGATCAGTGAAAGAAAGGATGTCTTATCGATGTTCTTTTCACTCGCTGCACTCATTACCTATGTCAGTTACGCTAAACGAAGATCGATTGTGAGCTATCTTTTAGTAGTGGCATTTTTGTTTCTATCGCTCCTAAGCAAACCCTCAGCCATAATTCTACCTATCCTATTTTTGTTACTCGACTACTATCCACTTAACCGAATTCGCGAAATTAGTTTTGTGAAATTAGTGATCGAAAAGATCCCTTTTCTTTTAGCCTGCCTGCTCTGTGCATTAATGGCTATCTGGGCACAGGGCGAGGGTGGCGGACTTAAATCATTAGCTGACTATCCAATTGATGTTAGGTTTGACTCAATCTGTGTTGGATATCTAACTTACTTAGCTAAATTCTTTGCACCACTTCATTTAGGAATCTTTTATCCATTTGAAGTTTACCAACCTGGTGTTGGAAGTGCTGCTTTTATAGGCATTTTAGCTATCTCGTATCTTGTTTGGAGCAAAAAAAGTAAGTACCCATCTTTACTATTTGGATGGCTCTGGTTTTTAATCTCTTTAGTTTTAGTTATTGGCTTTGTACAAATAGGTGGACAGGCTTATGCTGATAGATGGAGTTATCTACCACATATAGGTCTATTAATTGGAGTTATAAATTTCTGGAACGCGGCATGTTCAGAGTCACTGAAGAAATATAACTCAATCCTAGCAATTCTTGTCACTATCTCGCTTATAACCTGGACTAGATTGCAGCTTCCTTATTGGAAGAACACCGAATCTCTCTTTTTACATACTATTGAGATCTCTCCCCGTAACTTTATGGCACACACTAATCTCGGGCACTTCTATCAATCTCAAGAAAAGTACGAGGAAGCTGCTAGAGAATATGAAAGTGCCGTCGCTGTGGCTCCACAATATCCCGTACCTCTCACAAATCTTGCTAGCGTTCGAGCACTCCAAGAGAGATATGACGAGTCCCTAGAACTTCTCATTAAAGTTCTAGCTATGAAGCCACGTGATATAAATGCACTGCACAATACAGGCTCAGTTTACTATCATAAGGGACAAAACCTGTTAGCGCTTATCTACTGGCTTCGAGCTTACAGCGTTTCAAGAGAGGCTAAGCCGAGCAAAGATAGTATCTATTCACTACTCGAGCAGTTAGCTACTCGTGGTTGTAGCATGCTTGAGACATCCAACAGTAAAACTTTGTTTACTGAACTACGGGATTTCCATAACAGATGGCCTTTTCCAACTGATACACCGATGAGACTTGGAATTGAAGCTGCCCTTAAGTGCCAAGATTCTTCCGATTAATGATCTTCTTAACACGCAATGTTTGATGATAGAATCTGAGCTCATATAAGTTTTACTTTTATCGATAAATGAAAAAAACTCTAAGCTCTCTCCTCACTATTAGCCTCGTTTTTACAAACTCACTTTTTGCCATAGGTGGTAACGATACAGATACGGCGACTAAAGTTGACGCCACAACTGCTGGCTGCGCTGCTGCAATTGAATCCGCTACTTACACATATGCTAGAGCTAGAGCACTTGCCATCTCAACTTGTGTAGATGCCTATATTGCCTGCGATGAGGCAGCAGATAGCACTGCTGCTGAAGCATGTAGAAATGGAACGCTTGAAATTGGCACAGGTTCCTGCGCAGAGGGAGTTCTTGATTCAGGTGTAGAAACAGCTGGACTTGATTCAACGGCGTTGCAAACTGTGGTAACCGCAGCTTCCTCTGCTTCAATAGATCAGGCCCTGATTGCATTTGTTAGCTCAGTTAATACAAACTGTATAGTCGCATCAGCTGTTTTAGAGGATGATGATACAGGAATAGACCTTCCCTTACCTGCATCCCCAGTTCCAACTCCTACTCCAGATCAATACTCAGTCTCTTCACTACTAGATTCAGGCGCAAACGGAGGCGGCTGTTTAGGAAATGCTATTATTCGAAGTTCAATTAGATTGATTGATTATATCTCGGTAGATTTAACCTCACGACATGCCAAGTGCTATCAAGTTAGCGACTCGGCTCAGATTGGTGATGCCTGTACCGTTAATACTGATTGCGGTTCGTCAGGCAAATGTGGTCGCTTAGGATACGCCATGAGAGCAAGTGGTAATTATTTTCGAGGGTGTACTGGCCTGACACCACCCTGCATTCCTGGATACTACATTGCAAACACTAACACTATTAACATGATTAGTTTTTCTAATGCTAATACATGTAGCGTTTGTTCTCCAGGCAGATTTACAAGTGCAACTGGATCTAGTGCGTGCGATCTATGTCCGGATGGAAAGTATCAACCAGGAAGTGCACAGACCACCTGTTTAACCTGCCTAAGTGGAACTATCTCAATTGCAGGTGCTAGTGAATGCACAAATTGTCCAGCCGGTCAGACCTCAGCTGGCGATACTTCCATTTGTACGAATTGCTCAGCAGGCACCTACACTCCTGCTCCTGGGCAGAGCGTCTGCAGGAGCTGCGACGCTGGATATTCTTCTAGCCCCGGCGATTCGATTTGTACCCCTTGCTCTGCTGGAACAGTTAACGCAGCTCCAGGATTAGGTTCTTGCTCTAACTGTGCTAAGGGAACTTACCAAGCAAATGCCGGCAAAACCTCCTGCGATAGCTGTCCAGCAGGTACTATCTCTGCATCTGAGGGTGCCTCTATTTGTACTGATTGTAGTGCTGGACAAACCTCTACCGGTGGCACATCTGAATGTGTCGGTTGTGCTGCAGGAACGTTTTCTGCGGCTGGCGGCGCATCTACCTGCAGCGCCTGTTCAGCTGGAACAAGCTCAACTGCTAACGCCTCATCTTGTACTCCTTGCAACCCTGGAACCTTTGCTGCAGATGCTGGTGCCTCTATTTGTGAAACTTGCCTTGCAGGAACCTATGCACCAAATTCAGGCGCAACAGAGTGTCTATCATGCCCTGCAGGAAGATACTCTGATTCAGGTGCAATTGCATGTAATCAATGCGGTCCTGGCACCTTCTCAAGTGTTGGTGCAAGTATCTGCACTAATTGCTCTGCTGGGACATATACACCAAGTAGCGGCCTTAATACCTGCATTAACTGCCCCGCAGGTACTATCTCTGAAACAGGTAGTAGTGCTTGTACTTCATGCCCTGCCGGCCGAATCTCATCATCAGGAACAAGCTGTACTAACTGTGCAGCAGGGAAATATTCTCCTGTCTCAGCCAATGGCGAGTGCCTAAATTGCCCTGTTGGACAATTTTCTAGCACGGAAGGAGCCTCAAGCTGTAGCCTTTGTGAAGCAGGAACCTTTAGTGAACTTGAAGGAGCAACGAGTTGTACTGAATGTCCGAAGGGAACATTTGCGTCTCAGATAGGCTCCTCATCATGCAAAAAATGTCCAGCCGGTAAAATTGCAAAAAAAGCAGGGCTTAAAAAATGCGTGCCGTGTAAAGACGGGACAGTAGCGAACAAAAAAAGAACTAAGTGTATCAATCAGTAAAATTATTCATAGAGAGATCTAACCTATCTCTTATTGTTATAATATTACTTAGTTTTATCCTACTCTCTGTAAGCTATCTTGGATTTCAAAGTTGGCAGCGTGGCTATGCAGATATTCATCTTTACTTAGATGCCGCAGCTATCGTTTTAAATGGAGCAGATCCATACAGTACCGTAATTCATGCAAAAAGCTTTCTCTACTCTCCAACGTTTGCAGTCTTAATTTCACCATTAACTTTCCTCAACAATCCATGGCTACTCTCATTTTGGATGAGCATTCATCTACTCATCTTAGTTTTCATTTATAAATTAATCTTTGAATGGTTTGAATTTAAGCAGATTAATCAAAAGCGCTACTTTCTAGCTTTCAGTTTACTTTTAGTATTCTTACCAATTGTTGCAGATATTCAAGAAGGGCAGGTTAATCTCATAGTGACGCTTCAGATAGCATTAGGTCTTAGAAGCTACGAAAGACGAGATAATTTAATCACTGCGATATGCTTTGCCTCTGCAGCGTTAATAAAATTCCAAGCGCTGATCTTTATCATTCCATTTCTCTTTGCTAAGAGATTCAAAACTTCTGTTTATATAATCTGTACTTATCTTGGACTCTTATTCTTATTTCCTTTCATTCTGGAAGTCTTAAAGGGAAATTTCATATCTGCATTTACTCACAGTCTTGAACTTAACAATAGCTATTTTAGTAATGTTTTATTGAAGGCGCTTTCTGGAAGCATCGCAGGCAGAGAGGAATTTTATCTATCAAATTACTCAATTAGCGCTGTTTTTAACCGACTTTTTGCTCAAGATGTTGTCTTACATCCCTATTTGAAACTTCCTCAATCAACGCCACTGTTATTTAGCATCAATCAAGAAATGCTTTTGGCGATCGTTCTAGTCATCAAGATTTTACTGCTTGGGTTTGCCTTAAAACTCACTTATCAAGTCAGAAATGAGAGCACCCAACTTAGAATGGCTTCAATTCTTCTTTACCTAGTACTTCAGCTAGCAAGTCCTACCTGCTGGGAACACCATTTAGTGAGCCTGATACTGTTAAGTCCTATCTTGTTTTTAGGAACGAAAGAGCCAAGGTTAAAAAGCTTTCATTTTATAACAATTGCATTTCTTATGCTTTGTACTTCAGCGCTATATTTTGTTGCATGGCTTGGCGAGATCCTTAATACCAATCTATCTCAAGTACTTTTAACAACCAGACTCTATGGATTACCGCTCTTTGCTCTCATCGCGTTATTCTTAGTTCAGCTCTTGAGAGTTAAGCGTTACTAGCTCTTAAGGATCTCCTCAACTAGGTCTAGTGCAACACTATTAAGCACCTCTACAGCACCGGGAATATCCCACTTTGCTTTATCACGCGGGCCAACATAATCAGAAACGGATCTTACGGCAGCACACTCTAATCCATGATTCTTACAGGCATAAAAGAAGGCTGCTCCCTCCATGTTCACAACATCGGGGTTATACTTCTCTCTTACAAATTTAATACTGTCTTGATGGGCTAAAACTCGATTCACAGTAAGTGATTTTACCTGTGGTAACTGCTCTAATCTTTGAAGTTTTGGATTTTTAGCAAGCAGTGCAGCGTTTACAAAAGGAGGCTTATCTTTTTTCAAAAACCCCATCTCAAACAGATCAAGATATGAGCCATTATCTTCTGCTCCTAAGTCAGAGAGCTCTTCACTGATTATGTTTACAACAGATTTTTGAGGAATCTCCTCTTTAAAACTGCCACAGATTCCAAAGTTCAAAGCAATGCGATATTGTTGCTGCGCTAGCGCCTCCGCTAGGTGATAAGCACTCTGCAGTTGACCAACTCCAGAGATGCAGAGATCTACATCTTGATTCTCTGTTTTGACTAACCCTAATGAGTCTACCTTATCGCTCTTTCCAATAACTCCAAACCTTTCTAGTAAAGGTTTAACTTCAAAATAGGTGGCTGAGACAATAAGTAATTTCTTCATCAAGTTAATTAGACTAAAACTCCAATAAGATATGGAATTAGGATAAATCTATCAACTTTAACTTACGACTTTCTTTCTACGGAATTATACAAGCTCTATTAAATTAGAACTCTTCAATTATCTCACCATTCAAGCGCCTAAACTTGATATTCAAAGGAAAATCAGGAGCTAAGCTAGTCGCCTTTAATCCAAGCGGCTCACAAAATCGCTGTGCGATAAGCTTCTCATTAAAGAAGAGCTCTTTCGTCGCAAAGTCTTCGGGATCTATTGGATAATCACAGCCTTCAACTACACGGCCAGCATGCACAAACGCTGCAAAGCCTGCTGTAAATCCTTCAAGCTGCTCTAGGTTTTCAGGAAAGACTAAAATTGCAAACTTCTCAGGACGTCTGTCTTCATCAACCATAAAATCATAAAGACTTACTCTAAAGCCAACAACGGCATCACCTGCACGAGCATAATCACCAAATTGATTAACTGCTGCCAGCTCGATCTGATATTGAGGCAACCCTTTAGCTGCTAATCTATCTGCACGCTCTGAGCTTAAATTAATACTCTTGCTATAGTCAGGGCTAAGCTGAAATGTAGTAAGCTCACCATCAACAACGCAGGCAACGTCATTAGCTGTATAGCCACCAAAGAAGATTCTCTCGGCTAACTCTTCATCTGGTTCTATCTCTGGATTTTCTAATGGGTCTTCGTAATCAAAGGTAAGTCCATCTTCCTCTTCTAGGGCAAGTACGTCTAGCTCCTCTCCTGGGAGTAGATCATCTATTGGCTCGGGCATATCAAATCTCCAAAAAGACTAAGATTGACAGCCCCCTAACGGAAACCAACTGCACTTGTTATGTAACTATATGAAAATAGGTGATTTAAAGAAAGTAGCGCTATTTCAAAAGCTTATCAGCAGCTAGCAGATGCCTGCTAGCTGCTGATTCAAAGTTTAGAATCCTAATTAACACTCATAAAAGTGCTAAAATTATTCAATCTTTGGTTTAGCTGAAGCTTACTTAAAGGATTAGTTTGCACAGCTATTTCAGAGGCTCCAACCCCATCAAAAAATTGTGGTGCAGGAATATCAGAAAGTAGGTCTGCCGCTATCGGCTCCAATCTTATCTTTAAGAAATTAGTGACCGCAGTTTCTAGCAAGCGTTCACATGACTCAGTTTGATCAACAGCAATATTATGCGTGAACTTCGGGCATTTTTTAAACTGGCTAGTTGCTAGATTTAGATAAAATACCGGGTTACCCCAGCTCGGTGCTAAGGTTTGAGATCCTATTAAAGAATTATGGCTAAGCGAAAAATCATCATCGATAAAGCCTCCTTTAAAGACTGCCCAAACCTTTCCTGTTTTGGAAACATTGCCATTGCTATCAACGACATCAGGCTCTTTGAAAGTCACAATCAAAGAATTTAGCCCATAAGCCATCTTTATTCCATCAAGATTAGCCACACTTGGCACCGGGTCGGTAAGCATAAACGCAGCTGGATCTAAAACACGTGAAACAAAGATCTCTATCTGCTTAGAACCAATTTCTGCAAAAGCAGGATTAAGATTAGATAACTTATCCCCAGTTAGGATTGAGGTACCAAGCCCTCCTCCTCCAAATCCACCTCCGTTTAAAGCAGTAATACCTGCTTGAAATTGCTCTGTTTGTGTAGGAATAAATTGAAAATTCAACTCACTAGTTGAGCCTCTTGTATGAAGCACATTATTAAGTAGCCCCACTGTAACTTCATAGTTCAGATCAAATAGTTGATCGTCCGGATCTAAACCTAAAGAGCCATCATAATGATCTCCTGAGCCTTGAGAGAAATAAGTTGCATTTAAATTCTTAAAATCATCTGCATCAATCGGCTCACTGAAATTTGTGTAACCTACTTTAAGCCCTGCTACAGGCGCAGAGTTTACACTAGAAATTCTAGCTGTCAGACGGTGATTCGGTTCTTCTGCCTGACCAAGATTAAAAGGAGTAAAGAGCGCATTGAGCGCTTGTGAAGTTGGTGAGTATGGCGTGCCATCTCCCCATTCATTATCCAGCACTGTTTGGAAAAGTGGGTGAAATTGATTTAACAAGAAATTTACCGGACTATTGATAAAATTTAATCCACAAGTTCCCACACTTGAATCAGTTGATAAGCCAGAATAAACGAAATTCGGCAACCTGGCGTCCGTGATCTCAAGAGCTTCAAGATCAATTGGGGCTCTTTTAACAGAATAAAGAGCGCTATCAGAACTACTAGTTCTTGTTGTAGCCAAGCTTGCATCAGCGGTCATTCCTGGGCAGCTAGTCCAACTTTCAAGCCAATCTTTATCTGGCTGCACTATTAGCTCATTTGGAACCTCTGCTACTGGAGGCAAAATACAATTTGATGTTTTCCAACGTACAGATAGATCTCTTAAATATCCATCAACTTCACCTTGATAACCGTTGAAATCGATCTGAGCCTGAATCACTCCACCAGCGGATTGAGAGGCAAGGAAATTCAAATCAACATCTTTAACTGCTGGCATCTGCAAACCAGCGCTCTCCTCTTTCACAGTGCTTACGCAAAGCCTAAAGTCGTTCGCGGTTGGATTGGTCTTAACGCACCAAGCAGCTAAGCCTGCTTGACAGCCTCCAACACCTAAAGGACCAAAGTAGGCAGCACACTGAGCAATATTGTTTTGTAAGAAATCATATAGCTGCTTATTAGCAACTGCCTCTGCCAGTGCTGTTGCATACGGTCCAAACTGAAGTGGATTTTTAAATCTATCTTCGGTGAGATCTGCATAATCAATACAGTTTTCAAGTTCTTCAACTTTCTTCTCTGGTAGCACTAACGCAGCTTGACTAAGTTTCTGATTAAAATCTGTCAGTGATGGATAAGGCAGAGACTCTAATAGCGGCACCTCTAATCCTGCAGGATTATCAGTGTTTAATGCTCCAAGACCACCCAAACCAACATCACTAAGTTGGACAGTCATACCTTCAGGTTGAGTATCTAGCGGTGTTTGTGGGTTGGCATTTTGTTCAAATCTGAGATCATAAAGAGAAATTGTATCTCTAGCGATAACTAGATCGGTTTTGGTATGAACAAGCTCAATTAATACATCTAGAATTGGCCATTGGGGTACAACAGGAATTTTTAAAACAGCACTAAACTTTCCTTTGCCATAATATTTTGAACCGTTCTTACTCGGCTTCTTTAACTGGATCTGTCCAATGACCTTTCCTGCACTAAACTCTCTACCATCTACAAAGATCTTAAGATCTTTCTTGTTTACGATTGTCGGTATCTTTGTCAGCTTACCGGTAAAAGTGAACTCTTGGGTAATCTCATTGTAAAAAGGTTTGACGGAGGATGGAAAAAATCTTCCAGTGCTTGTATTAGTAATCTCAAGTTTAGATTTTATTGAATCTCTAGCTATAATCTTTGCAAGCTTCTTCTTGCCAATACCGAATGCTGGCTGGGCACTTAAAAGTAGACAAATTATGAGAAGGATTTGGGGAAAGATTTGCTTTGTTTTCATCCAGCCTGAATACGTAAATCCCTAATCTTAGTCAAGATTTTTCGAATTACCTCCTGCAAGAGCTTGGAAAGTATCAAGGTTTTTACAACGATTTTCTGACTTGCCTGTCGTACTTTTGGACTTGAAGCGGCACGGCTATTACTAACTGAGGGATTATAAGTACTGTTCGGTACGCTCACCTCAACATCTAACCCTCCCTGGCAGTACTCTGGATTTAATCTATCTGTTGGTGGCCCAATTGCTGCCAATGATCTCGATAGCCAACTGTTTGTTACCCGTTATCTTAGAAAATCACCTATCTCAAATGCTCGACTCGAGATTATTGACGACTCCACTGTGAGATATACAAAGTACGAAGAAAAATGCTATAAAAGTAGCCTTAAAAGCAAGTCGAAACTAAAAGACGGCTTTGGGGGTGTGATGGAATCGATGATAGTCGACGTTGCTACAGAAGCTACTGAAGTGGAACAACAGGAAGCTGGTACTCTTTGCGATTCAACGTCTTTCGTAGATGGGTTTCGTGATAAAGTAAGGGCGCTAGCTCGAACTGCCCTTACGA
>JACKAH010000011.1 GCA_020635175.1 Deltaproteobacteria bacterium | reverse complement strand
TGCAGGAAAGTATGTTGAAAGGTATGATGACGGTACAGTTAGCAAAGTAGCATTCTATAAAAATGGACTTCTCAACGGAGATTATAAGGAGTTTCACAAGTACGGAGGCCTTGTAAAACTAGTTAGCTATAAGAATGGGAAAGCTGAAGGTCCAGTCAGCCACTATTACAAAGATGGGACGATTAAAGCAGAGCTTGTGCTGTTAAATGGCAAGAAAAATGGACTTTCTACTTTGTACTACCCGGATGGAAAAGTTAAGGCAGAAATTGAGTATAAAGACGGACTGCGTAATGGTAAGCAGGTTTTATATTATAACACAGGCCAAGTTTACGAAGTCTCTAATTTTTGGTTAGGTGAAAAGAAAGGAGTAAGTACAACTTACTCCAAAACTGGTGTGCCAATTGGTGGAACAGCTACTGAACGCGCTACAGATAATTACAAACCTAAGACTGAGGTCACCGACGAAGGTTACTTCAGTTACTAATTTCTGATCTCATCCATAGCTTTGTTCTGCTTTTCTTTCGCGGAAGACTCATCTGAAACATTGTCCGAGTGACAAGCAGCTTTTTTGCCGCGATGAGCTAGGCGAAAAATCTCATCCTGAGAGAGATTTCCTCTTTGCTCAAGGATTTGCAAACTACTCTGATTTAGCGCAGGTGCTTTTTTAGCTTTCTTCTCGGGCTGGTAATCTTCCTCTTTCCCAGAAAGGAACTCGTTGATCTCTTTTGAGATTCTAACACTACACCAGTCATGCCCACACATTGCACAGAAGTCAGTATCAACATCGAGATCTTCGTCATGAAAGGCACGAGCTAGATCTGGGTCAAAGCTTAATTCAAAGTGTTTCTCCCAGTTCAGTGCAGCACGGGCACGAGTTAGGTTGTCGTCACGATCTCTTGAGCCAGGAATTCCAAGAGCAACGTCTGCGGCATGCGCTGCAATCTTATATGCTACACAGCCCTGTTTTACGTCATCTTTCTTTGGAAGACCAAGATGCTCTTTGGGTGTTACGTAACAAAGCATCGATGCGCCATGGTAGCCAGCAGCAGTTGCGCCAATACAACTCGTAATATGGTCGTAGCCTGGAAAGATATCTGTAACCAATGGCCCCAATACATAAAATGGAGCTCCATGGCATAAGGTACGCTGAAGCTTCATGTTGTATTCGATCTGATCAAACGGAACATGGCCAGGTCCCTCAACCATAACCTGAACACCCTTAGCCCATGCGCGTTCTGTAAGCTCACCCAGAGTTTCAAGTTCACGCAATTGAGCTTCATCTGAAGCATCAGCTAGACCTCCTGGTCTTAGACCGTCGCCTAATGAAAAACTTACATCATATTCACGCATGATGTCACAGATATCATCGAAGATATCATACATCGGGTTTTGTTTATTATGATGAAGCATCCATTTTGCAAGTAGCGACCCGCCACGAGAAACGATCCCGATTAATCTATTCTTAACGAATGGTAAGTGTTCTTTTAGTACGCCTGCATGAATTGTGAAGTAATCAACCCCTTGTTTGGCTTGATGCTCAAGAGTTTCAAGGATCATATCATACGTAAGATCCTCAATGCTCCTGCCTATAATCATCGAATAAATCGGGACTGTCCCAATCGGTGCAGTAGAATGTTTTATAAAAGCTTGACGACATTCATCAAGGTTGCCACCGGTTGAAAGGTCCATAATAGTGTCGGCACCCCACTTGATTGCCCAATCAAGCTTCTCTAATTCTTCGTTGGTGTCAGAGTTTACAGGAGAGGCTCCCATGTTTGCATTTATCTTGGTTAATGAAGCTCGTCCGATACACATCGGATCTAATCTGTAACCTAAATGTACTTTATTGGCAGGAATGATCATCCTACCAGTTGCAACCTCAGTCATTATCTGTTCAGCACTTAAGTGAGGTTCACGTTCAGCAACTCTTTTCATCTCTGGAGATATGACACCGGCACGTGCAAGTTCAAGTTGAGTGACTGGTTCTCTGCCAGATTCATTCTCCCAATTTAAAGCAGTAATAGTTGATGGTTCAGGCATGCCAGGAGTATCGGGTGAGGAGAAAGACAAAGACTTTCCTAACTGTGGCTTGTTAGCAAAGGATCCAGGATTGGTTCCACTATTGTTTGAAGATGGGTTATGACCACCGAGTGGTAAGTCCATTGATTTTCTTTTATCGAGCATATCTTCCTCTAAAGCTTCCCAAGTTTTTCATTATCATTTCAATCCTATATACTAAAGTCAATTGAGATAGTAGGGCATTTTAAATTTAAGAAATCATTGAGTTATATTTGGCTGTGCGATTAAAGGACATAGGTGGGGAGTTCTCATTTTTAGAGAGAATTAGAAGGACTTCAGAAAATAGTGACGTGCTCGTCGACAATGGAGATGATGGCTCAGTAGTAAGAGTAGGTGATTCACTACTAACTGTGAGCACGGATACATTTGTTGAAAATGATCATTTTAGCTTTGATTATTTTACTCCGTATCAGGTTGGTAGCAAAGCTATCGAGGGATCGGTTTCAGATATTATTGCAATGGGTGGACGTCCAAAGCACATTTATCTCAGTTTGTGTTTAGACAAACAGATAGAAGTTGAAGTTCTCGATCAGATCTATGATGGAATCTATCAGGCCTGCAAGCGGTTAGGCTGTCATGTCCTTGGTGGTGATACTACACATGGTAAACAGATGGTGATTTCTGTTACTGCGATTGGTGAAATTGAATCAGAACATGATATCTGTAGAAGATCAGACGCTAAAGTAGGGGATAGTGTTTATATAACTGGGCCGCTTGGTGGCTCATTAGCGGGATTATTGCTTCTACGAAAAAAGATAGCTGGTCATGGTAAAATTGAGCGATATCATTTAGAACCACAGTGTAGGTTTGATCTTGTTGGTAAGATCTCAGGCTATGCGAACGCAATGATTGATATAAGCGATGGGTTATCAAGTGAAGTTCACCACATCTGTAGAATGAGTAAAGTTGGTGCAGTTATTGATGAGTCACAAGTTCCTTTGCCTGTTGGAATTCATGCTGTTGCTGATATCTTTGGCGCAAACGCATATGACTATGCCTATAGCGGAGGAGAGGATTTTCAGCTGCTCTATACGATAAGCAAAGATTTAGAGTCAAAGGCAATTGGGGTAAAAATTGGCGAGATTACGGCTGAGCCGAGCGTTTTACTTCTTAGGGGTCAGGAAACCGTATTTTTTGAGAATAAAGGTTACGATCATTTCATAACTAGCTGATATTACTAGGGTAATACTTTCTAAAATGTGAGTTAAGGCACATAGAAACCACAAACATACGTCGATACTAATACTGTAAGTAGATAACAGGTAAAATCTATGAGAAGTATTATCCTATCAACGATTATTCTGACACTTTTACCAGGTGTAGTTCTTGCTGATCTTACCGCGACTCTTGATACGATAAATCCTACAGCGATTGATGTTACAAATGAATTTTTGGCAAAGCATCCTCCTGCTCCTGCAGGAGTTGTAATGTACGCTTTTAGAGGAAGTGGAAATCTAGGGGAGCGCTATACGGCTCTGTTTGATGTTAGTGAATTTCCAGCGACTGTTGTAACAGTAGGTGCACGTCCTGTTTCTGTATCTTTCAATCCGATGGATAGTAAACTGAGAGTTATATTTGATTATGCTGCGCTAAAACTTTCAGATGATCAGAAAAATGAAGATTTTTCTTATAATAGTCTGTTTCTGATTGGTTTAGAAGGTGCGGCTGGACCTGGAGAACTTGGTCCGCCTCAAGCTGCGCGTGGAATGTTTATGGGAACCAATGTACTTGAGTGGCAATTAATTCCACCTACTTCAGATAATCCAAAGTTCGGTTTCCAACTCTCAGGACCACAAGATGATACTGCATTTTTTAGGATGTTTATTCCAAACACATTAATTGATCACTTAAGTGGGCTTGCTGGTGAAACAATCAGCGCTTCTGAATTAGCAGTATATGATGGAGATGATCAGGCATCTTTAGCTGTGTTTGATACAGGAGATGGAGCTTTGCTTGATGTAAACGTTGTCTTTAGTGATAGCGCAATAGATGTATCCGATTCAGGAAATTTAGATCTAAGTTCGTTTAATACGCTTGCTGCTAGTAGCGGAACAGTTTCAGCGCTTTCGATCACAAAAACTGTATCAACAGGTAAGGCTTCCTCATTTTCCGTAATCTCAAAGGAGAAAGAGTTTACCTCAAAGAGCTCTACACTGACTATTAAAGCTATGACTACACAGAGCACTTCAAGCGTAACGAAGTTTTATCAAAAGCGGAAAAGACAGTCGACAGGTACTAAGTATTGGAAAAAAGTATCAGCAGAAGATAGCGATGTGTCTGATGATGGTGAAGCATCTATGACAATTACCGCAAAGAAATGCCACAGCAACAAAAAATGCCAGTTTAGAGCGAGCATCAGTGGCGTTGGAAAACAGAAGGTTTCAGTTTCTAAATCAAGTGACTAATATATAGGACCAAGTACAAGTCTTGGATCTAGGTATTTTTGTAGTGCATCCGCACGATTTTCATCACTCACTACACCAGGCATATCATGTGTAATTGGTCTCTCAAGACTTAACTGAAAATGAACGTGAGGGTTCCAGTTCCCATTTTCGTGTCTGTCTCCAACAAAACCAATAACACTTCCGGCACTGAAAAATTGACCCACCTGTAAGCCAGTGATTGAATCGGCGCTTAAATGTCCATGTAGGGCATATAGATCTACACCATCAAGTCGATGTTTAGTTATGATAACATTTCCATAATCACCCTCGTCTGGGTTGTATCCAAAAGTATAGATTTCGCCATCGAAAAAAGCATGAACCGGAGTTCCTACTGGGGCACCAATATCAAGTCCCATATGGATATCTCGGATTCCACCAAATTGATCTGTTATGTACATACCTGGACGTTTCTCATTAAAACGGCCAATTCCAAAGTCAGAATGACGTTCTCTGTTTTCGTCGTATCCAGCAGTAAAATCGTAAACCTCATAATCAGGTGGGAGAATGATTACAGGACTAAAATCATAGCTTGCAAAATTAATTTTAGAAGGATTTTGAACGAGTTCTAGACCAGGTCTAGTTGGTTGATCAGGAGTGGGAGTATCAGAAGAGCTACACCCAAAAAGTGTTAGTGCCAATAGTGGAACACCAAGTGTTGTTAATATTCGCGGAGGCTCATGCTTTCCCCCAAATTCTATCCCCATATCGAATGAGGGTACTCTTCTCCCCGGTAGATTTCAAATTATAGTTGGTACCAGCTTGCAATTTGTCTAAGGTGGTTTATGGCTCTATCTTGCTCAGCCCTCTCTCCATAGATAAGAGAATCTATTAGTTGACTGCAACGCTTTTCCCCCAAGATATTTTTTAAAACCTCGAGTTTTCTACCACTTGGAAGCTCTGTAATGATGTATCTTTCTTCTTTCATATGAGTTCTCCAAAAACTTGTGAAGAACTAATAAAGCAAGCCATATGCCAGAGCTAATATCCTTAAAATACTCGATATTTTGCTTGTTGAGCTGTCTTTTTTCAGGTCAAGACTGTCTAATCTCTAAGCAGTGTAGCCTTGAGACTTAGGGAGTGAGTAGCTATGCTATGTATTCACTCAAAATGAGAAGTAAAGATGAATGATCAACTAAAAATTGGAGGCAGAGATTTTGCCTCGCGCTTAATGCTCGGAACTGGGAAATTTGCTACTCCTGAGCTAATGGCTAATGCTCTCGAAGCATCTGGTTGTGAAATTGTGACCATTGCAATGCGTCGAGTCGATTTGAGCGATCCAAAAGATGATTTTTTAAAATATCTGAATGTTGATAAATTTACTTTTATGCCAAACACATCAGGTGCGCGTGATGCAGCTGAGGCAATCAGGATTGCAAAAGCTTGTCGTGCTGCAACTGGTTCAGATTGGATAAAAGTAGAAATTCATCCTGAGCCTAGGTACCTTCTCCCTGATCCAATTGAGACTTTGGAAGCATGCACTCAGTTAGTTAAAGATGGCTTTACTGTATTACCTTATATAAACGGAGATCCTGTACTAGCACGCCGTTTAGAAGATGTTGGATGTGCAGCCGTTATGCCTTTAGCAGCACCGATCGGATCGAATAAAGGTTTAACCGTCAAAGAGATGATAGCGATAATCATAGAGCAATCTTCGATTCCTGTTGTGGTAGACGCGGGGCTCGGTTCGCCAGCCCATGCGGCTGAATGTTTGGAGATGGGGGCAGACTGTGTCTTGGTCAATACGGCGATTGCGGTTGCGAATGATCCAGTATTAATGGCAAGAGCATTTAAGCAGGGAGTTGAAGCAGGAAGATCTGCTTATTTGGCAGGGATTGCTGCACCTACTAAAGGAGAAGCTATCGCCTCTAGTCCACTAACCAGTTTCTTAGAGAATGGAAATGCAAGAGTTTAAAAAGTTCTCAGAGCTTTTCCAACCGGCTATTGCAGATAGTATTAATTCAAAGCTTCAATCTTCACACGTTGATATTCCTTCAATCTTAGCTAAGGAGAAGCTAGATTTCGATGATTTTATAGCGTTGCTTTCACCTGCAGCGGAGAAATATTTAGAGCAATTGGCGCAACGCTCACATGAGATAAGCTTGAGACGCTTTGGGAAAAACATTTCACTTTATGCTCCTCTGTATGTCTCAAATGAATGTATCAACACCTGTACTTATTGTGGATATTCTCGACCAAATCAAATTAAACGACGTACCTTGACGGTAGACCAAGTAAGAAAAGATGCTGAAGCATTGCGAGCTAGTGGAATACGAAATGTTTTACTTTTAACTGGCGAGCATCCCAAAAAGAACCCAATCCCTTACCTGATTGATTGTGTAAAAGCTATGAGACCAATTTTTGACTCAGTGCAGATGGAGATCTATCCAGTTGAGGTTAATGAATATCACAACTTCTTAGCAGCAGGAATTGAAGGAGTCACTGTTTATCAGGAAACATATAATAGGGCCGTCTACGATCAGGTGCATGTAGCGGGTTTCAAAAAGGATTTTGATTACCGTTTGGATACGCCAGATAGAATCTCCGAAGCTGGTATTCGTAAAATAGCGATTGGTGCGTTGCTTGGGCTTAGTCCTTGGCGTTTTGAACTTGCAGCACTTGGAATGCATTTAAAGTATTTAGAAAAACGGGCTTATACCTCAGCGCTTTCAGTTTCATTCCCCCGTATTCGAGAAGCAGCGTTTTATCTACCGCCTGAGCATAATGTTTCGGATAAAGAGTTTGTTCAGATTATCTGTGCATTTAGGATTTTTTCGCCAGATGTTGGGATTAATATCTCAACTAGAGAGGAGCAGGTTTTTAGGGATGAACTTATTCCCCTTGGTGTAACTGCAATGTCTGCGGGGTCTAGAACAGATGTTGGCGGATATTCTGGTCCATCTGAATCAACTGAACAGTTTGCACTTGAAGACATTAGGTCTCCCGAAGAAGTTGCTAGTGCGATTAGAGCTAAAGGTTATCAGCCTATGTACAAGGATTGGGATAGGTTGATTGAGGCCGCATAATTTACTTTGATTTCAAACAGATCGCTGAGCTGATTTTTCTTGAAGCGAGAGAACTAAGATCTAGTGAGCATCCTACAAACACTTCAGTTTTAGAAAAAACCTAATGAAGATGCTGTAATGCGCCAAAGCTAGCTCTTTCTGCGAAGTGCCTATAGCTCTCTACTGGCTTACGAGAACCAAACACAGCTCCTAAGGTAGCTACCCCGTAAGCTCCATTCTGAATACATAGATTCGCATTCTCCGCAGTAATCCCACCGAGAGCAAATATAGGCACAATCGATTGCTCAGATATCTGCTTGATAAGCCCTACGCCTACCGGCGCTTTGTTTAGGTCCTTACTGATTGTAGAGAAAATAGGACTAACTGAGCGGTAGCTTAAATACGGATCATCGTTCTTTTCTTTTTCAGTATATTTGTGTGTTGAAATGCCAATCAATGCTTCTTGGCCTAGCATTTCTCGAGCTTCTTCTGGGCTAATGCTTTCCTCTTTTAGGTGTAAACCCAGAGCAGGGTATTTCCCCTCAAACTCACGATTATAGTCGCGCACAAAGTTGTGGTAATGATTTACCACAAACTTGCAGCTTAGATTGTTGTTGATACAGCAGTTATTTAGATGCTCAAGTAGGACTAGTAAGTGATCAGCAGTTATCTCCGGTTCTCGGATCTGCAGACATGGAAGCCCAGCTTTTAAAAGAGGGAAAAGTATATTTATCAGCTTAACTGGATCGTTTAATCCAGGAGTTATAATGTAATGCCGAAAGTTGATCACTATCCTCCTTGAAATGCTCTTAATAGATCGATTCTATCATTTGGTTTAATCAGTTGAGCATCCCAAGAACTTTTCTCTATTAGCTCGCCATTTAAAAGAGTAGCAAAACCAAAATCTGTAGAGGTGATTGCAAGTGATGTTAAGAGATCTGTAAATGTAATTCCAGGATTAACCTCTTTAGTCTCTCCATTTACCGTAATTTGCATTGTCTTATTCATACTCATTTAAAAAGGTCATCAAGTGCCTTTTTGGCAGCTGACTTATCATCCCCCTTAGTTCCAGCTTTACCCTGACTCATTGTAAAGTAATCGCAGAAGTTTGCTTTGTCTTTATCAAGGGTTCTCTCTGCTTGAGGCTCTTTACATTCATTATAAGCTGTTTTGTCGTAGAATTTACAGTTATAACAACAGTGCAGATCGTAGCCACAAGCTTGGCATTCCTCTTTTCTACCAACAGTATCTGAGAGTATAAGCTCAGTTCCACAATGATAACAATAATGTGCCATAGCTTGAGTATACCTATACTACCTGTGAGTTCAAACAGTAGCGTTTTTAAGGGGTTTAGCAACGGTAATTATCTTGTAACAAGCTCAAGCTTTAGGTAAGTAAGATGTTATGAGTAATTCTATTACAACCAAAACCTTGGATAATGGGTTAACGATTATCCTAGAAGAGATGTCGGATCTTAAATCTGTGGCCTATAGTTTGATGATTCCGACAGGCTATATTTATGATGGCAATGATAAGATAGGCGCTAGCATCCTACTTACGGAACTTACAAGTAGGGGAGCGGGCAATCGAGACACAAAAGCTCTGAGTAACGCCTTTGATGATCTGGGAGTGAGACACTCTGAAGGGGCTGGTCAATACTATACAACTTATAGAGGGTCCTTATTATCTGAAAATATCACTGAAGCTTTAGCGCTTGTTGCAGATATGGTTCAGAGGCCTAAATTACCTGAAGCTGAAATTGATAATGTTAGAAGTCTGATGCTTCAGGACATTCAGTCAATGTACGATAATCCTTCTCGACGAGTAATGACTGAATTAGGCAAACTTTACTATCCAGATCCTTTCGGAAGATCTTCTTTAGGGGAGGTTGATGGAATTAAGAATACAAAGTTATCCGATTTAAAACAGATCTTTGATACAAGATATTCACCAAACGGTGCGATTCTTTCAATCGCTGGGAATATCAATGCCAAAGCGGTTTTAGCAAGTGCTGAAAACTTGTTTGGTAGCTGGAAAGGGGAGAGGATTGAGATTCCTGCCTTTGGCAAGTGGCCTGAGCGTAAGATGCATCATATCGGCACAGATTCTTCTCAGTTACAGATTGCCGTTGCTTATCCAAGCGTGAAATTTGGTGAAGATCAGTACTATGTGGCTCGTGTAACAGCTGGATTGTTTTCTGGTGGTATGTTTGGACGTTTGTTTATTGAAGTCAGAGAAAAGAGAGGGCTCTGTTATTCAGTTTACTTAAGTCATTCAGCATCTGGATTAAGCGGTGCCAATGTCGTTTATGCTGGTACGACAACTGAAAGAGCTCAAGAAACCTTAGATGTCATCTTTGATGAATTAGGTCGGCTAAAGGGCACGGTTTCGGATGAAGAGCTTGCGCGCTCAAAAGCTAACATCAAATCATCATTGGTTATGTCTGAAGAGTCTTCTGGATCAAGGGCTGTCTCAAATTCGATTGATTGGTGGTGGTTAAAACGAATTCGCACACTTGATGAGATTCAGGGAGCAATTGAATCTGTGACAACAAATGATATCGATAAATACCTTGAAGATTTTCCTGTTGGGATGCCCATGATCGTTACGCTTGGCTCAAAATCATTAGAGTTTAAAGGAGCTTGATAGTGAAAAAGGTTTATCAACACACGCTTCCAAATGGATTAAAACTTATTGGTGAATGTATACCTTCTGCAAAAAGTGCTTCAATCGGGTACTTTGTTAAGACGGGTTCACGAGATGAAACAGCCAAAGAAGCAGGGATATCTCACTTTTTAGAGCATATGATGTTTAAAGGAACGGCTTCTCGCTCTGCTTTGGACATAGCATTTGAACTTGGTAGCCTTGGGGCAAAATCAAATGCCTATACTTCAGAGGAAGCTACTGTATATTATGGTGCCGTATTGCCAGAGTATTTTGCAGAATTGCAAAGCCTTCTTTCTGACATGCTTAGACCTGCGCTTGATAGCAAAGAATTTGATTTAGAAAAAAAAGTAATACTCGAAGAGATAGCACTATATGAAGATAGGCCTCATATATATCTCTTTATGCAAGCATTTGACGAATACTTTGGCTCTCACCCAGCGGGAAATAATGTGCTAGGAAGTACGGCTTCCGTTTCGGCGATAACTCGTGACGAGATGAAAAATTACTTTGATAGAAGATATTCGCCGTCTAATATGGTGCTTGTCGCAGCCGGTAATTTTAATTGGGATGTCTTTGTTAGTGATGCCGAAAAATTATGTGGTCATTGGCAAAGATTTGAGACCTCGCGTAATACCGATCCTTATCAAGGTGTGCAGATTAAAAAGACATATACGAAGAAAGATATTAATCAATCACATGTTTTACTTGTCGCACCTGGCCCATCGGATCAAGATGATCTGAGATATCCTCTGGGGATTTATGCTAACATCGTTGGAGATTCAACAGGATCAAGAATTTATTGGGAGCTTGTTGATAGCGGGTTAGCAGAGTCTGCCGATGCTGATTGTGACGGTAAGGACGGCACTGGATGTGTTCTTGCTTATGCCTGCACTGAGCCTGAAAGGCTTGATCAGGTAACTGAGATATTAAAACGAGTTTTAAGAGAGAGTACAGACATCACGCAGGAAGAACTTGATCGCGCTAAAACGAAGATTCTAACTCGTATGGTCCTTGGTGGTGAGCTTTCCATGGGTAGAATGCGTGCACTTGGGCATGAATGGTTAATCCGAGAAAGAATCCATAATCTAGAAGAGGAGATTGAGAAAGTTAAGGCGATTAGCCTGACAGATATTAAATCAGCTCAAGAACAGTATCCCTTTGATAATTGGTCTGAGTTTAGATTAATTCCAGAGTAATAGAGATTGGTCTTTAGAAAATTAGCTGATTATTCAAGATTTCTAATTGTAAAAATCATCATCATCTTCGTAGTCGAAATCATCGTCGATTAAATCTTCTTCGTCTAGCTCTTCGCTCTCTTCTTCCTCTTCGCTATCTTCAAAGATAGAAGGATCCATCTCCTCGAGAGCATCTCCTAATGTAGATATGACTTGGGCTATGAAGGCAGGGGTGTAATCTTCACCGTCAATTACGGTATCGATTGCAGCTGTTAGTTCACTAACAATTGCAGCAGCTAGCTCCTCATCTTCAGGATCTGAACCGTAATCTTCCTCTAGCATCTCTTCAAGCTCTGCAAAGCCAGCTAGAAGCTGTGCTAAACCATTACTAATTTTATCGCCTGCAGTTTTAGCCATATTTAATCAGCTCCTTTCAAGGTCCTATCGACAAAAAAATAAATAGCTAAAGTTAAATTCTTAACAAAAAAGTATGATAATTTCTTGTGTTTGTAACGACTAAAAATGACTTAATCAGCTATTTATTATGCATTGCTAGGTCGTTACGGGGTATTAAAACCGATTTTCATGGAAAATCAAGGGGAATTTCTTTCTCTAGCGCTTTTAATGTATAGATATTAAGTAGCTCTGACGCTATCAATTATGGGGATTTTTATGAAATATAACATTTTGAAATTTATAACGTTTTCTCTAATTGTAGTGATCGCTGCAGTCGGCTGTAGTTCAAAGCAGCCAAAACAAAAATCACAGCTCCTATCTCAGCCTTTCAAAAGCGATCTAGTGGAGCGTGACAAGATAGCAAAGCTTCATTCTATTTTATTGCTGCCAGTTGCTACCTCTACCGTTAGTACTGTGTGCGCCGATCAAGTTCGGCAATACGATTTTGTAACAGAGGCCTTCCAGTCTGAAGTTGGTATCAAGTTGAAATCAGACGATGAGGTATTAGAGGCCTTAGGAACTGACTGGAACGCTCAGACAATCACAAAAGAGATGGCTCTTTCTTTAGCCTCAAAATTTAAGACCGATGGCGTAATGTTTATCAAAGTTCATAGCTGTCAAGAAAGAGTTGGATCGCGAGCAGGAGTAGATAAGCCTGCGCATTTAAGCTTCGTTGTCCACCTCTTTACTACATTAAATGCCGAAGAGGTCTGGGCCGGTACTTATGCGCTTAAGGATATTCCACTTTCAGAGAATTTACTTCACATAAAAGATAGAGTTCACACTGGGCCGGGCTGGGCATCTGCTGGTGATTTAATGAAGTATGGCTTGCGACTTGCTGCTAAGGAGTTCGAAAAACAGCGCACCTCATCTTTTTTGATAGCACAATAAAAGACTTAACTGGTTGGGCTAGTTAGCTATATTTCTATATTTTCAAACACCGATTGGTCGGTCATTATAGACTAGGTGTACTGATATATACGGAGTTTGTTATTGGCAAGATCTGCAAAGAAGAGACGCGCTACTTCTAGAACAAGAACTACGAAGGCCAAGAAACCGAAGACGACAAGCAATGATGATTATGAGTGGGGACCACAGACCCTATCAATCATCTTCGCTGCTCTTTCTGTCTTTGTGTTCTTAAGCATTATTTCACAGAGACCTGAGTTCTCTGGCATACCGCAACCGTCCGGTAGGGGATTCTCACATCTACTAGGTCCTGTTGGAAAATTTGTTGGTGTTATGCTCTCCGGGATTTTTGGCTGGTGTTCATTAGCACTTGTTGGTTGGCTTGGTTATCTTTCATTACTGTCTTGGAGGGGAGAGCTGCTAGGTCGAGATAGGGTTCAATCTAACTGGATCTTAGTTCTTGGTGGTATTGGGGTGCTTATATCACTCTGTACCCTTGCATCTATTTTCCTAGGTAAGCTAGGTGGTGGTTCTGTTGGGTATCTAATAGCAACGCCTCTTGAATCATTAGTGAACACGGCTGGAGCTTGTCTAATCTCAGCTGCTGGATTTTTACTTTTCCTAAGCTTTGTCTCGGGGCGATCTGTAGGAGAGATCTTCGCTGGTGTTTGGGATTTCGTTAGCGACCTGTTCGTGCTTGTCTTTGTAACTGTTCCGTTGTTGATTTTTAGATACGTTACAATGGGTCTGCAAAAAGTCTGGGATTTTGTGATGCTTGTGATGGAGGGCATCTTTTCTGAAGAACTTATGCAACGTGCACATGAGACCATATTCTTTTGGCAATACGAATATGAAGACGATGAGGATGATATTCCACTTCCAAAGCCTCAGGTTAGAAAAAATACAATTAAAGAAGAAGAGCCTGAACCAGAACCAGAGATAGAGCGAGAAATTTATGTTAGGCGTCGGCATGAAACCGAGCGTGTCTCTAAGCGTGAATTAGAATCTGCTCAGAAGAAAGAGATTGAGACAGGTCCAATTGAATATTTTAAAGGGAAGTATCGGGCCCCTGCTATAAACTTGCTTGCACGCGGCGAGCATAAGGATCATTCCGAGAATGATACTGTGCTTGTTGAGAAGTCGAGACAGATTGAAGCGAAGTTGAAAGACTTTAATATTAATGGTTGCATCACAGAGGTGCACCCCGGACCAGTTATTACACTTTTTGAGTTTGAGCCTGCGCCGGGAGTAAAGGTCGGACGAATTACGTCTCTAGCTGATGATATTGCAATGTCGCTTAGAGCAGTCTCTGTCAGAATTATTGCTCCAATTCCTGGAAAGGGGACCGTTGGAATTGAGGTTCCAAATGAAGACCGAGAAACTGTTAAGTTACGAGATGTTTTAGAAAGCCCTGAATATGTAAGATCCGAGTCTACTTTGATGGTAGGGGTAGGGAAGGACACTTATGGTGATCCTGTTGTTGCTGATATATCAAAGATGCCTCACTTACTCATCGCTGGAGCTACCGGTACTGGTAAGTCAGTCTGTATTAATGGTGTCTTACTAAGTCTCCTTTATAGAGCAACACCTGCTGAGCTTGGTCTAATCTTAATTGATCCGAAGATCCTTGAGTTAAGTGTTTATGATGGAATTCCACATCTAAGAGTCCCAGTTGTAACTATCCCTCGTCAAGCGAAAGCAGTGCTCGAGTGGGCTGTTGATGAAATGAACAAGCGCTATCGGATGATGCAACAACTTGGTGTCAGAAGTATTGATGCATATAACCGAGTTGTTAACGGCGAGGAGGATCCTGACGATCAGGCTTATTTATTATCTGAACAACTCGAAATTGAATCATATTCTGAAGAAGAGGAGGAAGAATATGATGACGAATACGAGGATGAGTACGAAGACGACGAGTATGAAGATGAGGATTCTGAGAGCGAAGAAGACGAGGAATATGAGGATGACGAGGAATACGAAGATGAAGATTCAGATGAAGATCAGGAAGATGATCTAGAGTACGAAGATGAAGAAGAAGGGCACGATGATGATGAACGAGAGGTCACGCTTTCTGAACAATTAGTAGCGTTGCCTAAGATTGTAATTGTTATCGATGAGCTTGCTGATCTGATGCTTACAGTAGGTCGTGATATCGAAGACCTGATTACACGCTTGGCACAAAAAGCTCGTGCTGCTGGCATACATCTAATTGTAGCAACTCAAAGACCATCGGTAGATGTTATTACTGGTCTCATCAAAGCCAACTTTCCTGCACGACTTTCCTTTCAGGTTTCTAGTCGAGTCGACTCAAGAACAATTATCGATCAGATGGGTGCTGAAAAATTACTTGGAAAAGGGGATATGTTATTTATGCCTCCAGGTGTTGGTGGCTTAAAACGTGTGCATGGTGCTTTTGTATCAGATGGAGAAGTTAAGCGCGTAGTTGCTGCACTTAAGAAAGATTGTAAGCCTATTTATGATGCTCACATTATGGAGCTTTGTAAAAAAGCGATGAGTGATGAAAAGTCAGGCTCTGATCTAGAAGGTGATGATGAGTATGATAGTCTTTATGATGATGCAGTTAGAGTTGTAATCGAAAAAGGAAAAGCTTCGACAAGCATGGTTCAACGAGCATTAAGAATTGGTTATAACCGTGCTGCTAGGATTATCGATACTATGGAGCGTGAGGGTATTGTTGGGCCGCCTGATGGCTCTAAACCCCGTGAAGTTCTACTCTCAGGCCAGCAGGAATAGGATCTATCACTGACTTGAATACTTAGTAAAAGTCTGTAAAATCACGCCAACTTACTTATCAATTCTCATGTAGGTCTCTATGAATCATGATGCTATCGCTGTAGTAGACTTTGGTGGACAGTACGCTCACCTGATCGCCTCTAAAGTTAGAAGAGAGGGGGTGCTTGCGGAGATACTTCAACCCGAAGATTCAGTTGAAAGTTTTAAAAAATATAAGGGTATCATTTTTTCTGGAAGCCCTTCGCTCTCAGCGTTTAATGAAGATTCGCTTTATAATAAAGAGATCTTTGATCTAGATATTCCAATTTTAGGCTTCTGCTTTGGTCATCAAGAGGTTGCAAAACATTATGGTGGTAAAGTTATCAATGGCAAAAAGGAATGGGGTAGAGCTGATCTACATATCCTAAAGGACCACCCACTATTCAAAGGACTCGACTCAATTCAACAGGTTTGGATGAGCCACAATGATACGGTTTCAGAGATAGGAGAGGAGTTCGAAGAGCTTGGCTATAGTAAGTTAGGGAAAAATGGAGAGCCACATCATTTTGCAGCGATCGGCTCAGATAAACTTAGACGCTACGGATTTCAGTATCATCCAGAGGTCGATGACTCGATCAACGGTCATATAATGCTTAGAAATTTCGCAATTGAAATTTGTGGCTGTAAACCAACTTGGGATATGGACGCATATATCAAAGATGAGATTAACAAAGTCCACAAGCAGGTCGGAGATAGATCTGTATTTTTACTAGCCTCAGGTGGTGTTGATTCAACAGTTGCTGCAAAAGTCCTAGGAGAGGCATTAGGTTCAGATAGACTCAGCTTGCTGCATGTAGATAACGGACTGATGCGTAAAGATGAAAGTCAGCGCGTCCTAGAAGCATTCAAAGAGATGGGCTTAGGTAATAATTTACACTTCGTCGATGCAAGTGATGATTTCTTGTCTGCCTTAGAGGGATTAGTTGAACCAGAAGATAAAAGGAAAGCTATTGGTAATTGCTTCGTCGAAGTTTTTGAACGTGAAGCTAAAAGATTAGGGCTTGAGAATCATCTGTTAGGACAGGGAACTATTTATCCTGACACAGTTGAAACAGGTGGTACTAAGCGTGCTGATACAATCAAAACTCACCATAATCGAGTTCCAGTTATTGAGGAGATGATAGCTGCGGGTAAGGTTGTTGAGCCACTAGCTGATCTTTACAAAGTTGAAGTGCGTGAGCTAGGTGAGAAACTTGAGATTCCACATGATATGATTTGGCGTCATCCATTTCCTGGACCAGGTTTGGGCGTCAGGCTTCTGTGCTCAAATGGAGAGGTAAATATCTCTCAAGAAGAGTTGAATAAATTCACGGCTGCTGCAATTGAATTTGCCGATAAGTATAATTTAAAAGCAGTAACTTTGCCGATTAAATCAGTCGGTGTAAAAGCAGATCTTAGAACTTACGAGCATCCAGTCATGTTGCATGGTGACGCTAACTGGGAGGAGCTTCAGGAGGTTTCAGGTCTTATCTTTAAAAGCATAGAGGGTATAAATAGAGCTATTTGGAATTTAGGTGCAAATCTACCTACGAACTTTAAGCTCTTACCTGCAACGATGACTAAAGAGAGGCTTGATCTTTTACGTGAAGCTGATCACTTGGTGATGGATGGTTTAACTCGCCACAATTTACACGAAAAAATTTGGCAATGTCCGACTGTCTTAGTTCCGTTAGAGATTGATGGTGTTGGAAAAGAGCTCTGTATCATCCGTCCAATTAGATCTGCTCGTGGTATGAGCGCTGTTGCTACCGAGCTGCCTTTAGAGTTGTTGAGTGAGCTTAAAGAATCAGTCTTAGCACTTGATGGCATCTCAGGACTTGCTTTGGATCTAACAAGTAAGCCTCCAGGAACAATTGAGTGGGAATAAACAGAAAGTACCACACACCTAACTAACCTTATGTTTTGCGCGTTCGCCGACTCAGAGCCTCTGGTGAGGGTGAGTCCCCAGGGCTAAGGGTCTCGACCATCCGGAAGCTCTCGCCCTCCTGGACCAGGAAGCCCTTGCCGTTGGTGTGTTCCTGCGTGATGATCGCCGCCGCGCCGCGCACCCTCAGCAGCAGGCGATGCTCGCCCTCGCCACTCGCGGGGTGCAGACGGAAGACCTGGATCTTGATCGTGTCAGGTCTCGACAGAAGCTCGAGGCTCACCTGACCACCGGCGTGAACGAGCGTGTAGCCCGTGTAGTCAGGTGAGGTGCTCCACTCGATCGGAGTGAATTCGACCTGCGTGTCGCTCATGGCAATCTCCAGTCAGTACAGCTTGGGGTTTTTCAGGAGGTACGTCTCCTGAGGGGGTGAGGAAGTCCTTTTTAGGTGTGTGGCACCTACCTATCAATAGCAACTATAAAAGCAGCTACTTAACGTAGGTGTGACAGAATGATTACCCCTATGAACATGACAGAAACGATACTTTGTATAGTCTGATTCTCTAACATGAATTGAGCTGATTTCTCAAATATTGTATTAAATGCAAGAATAAAATGATTGAATAATCGTCTACAAGTATATGAAATATTTAATTCTATCTTTTCTTTTGGCAGTTAATGCCAGAGCCGACCTAAAAGCATTTGAGTGCAAAAAGGCATTAAGTGTTGATAAAGCTGATCAGATATTATCTGAAGTGCAAACAAAATACTCTGGGCTTAAATCGTTTCAGGCACGCTTTATCCAGTATTCATTTTTAGCTGCACTTGAAACCTCAGAGCTTAGTTCAGGCATAATGTCTTTTGAGAA
Source organism: Deltaproteobacteria bacterium (assembly GCA_020635175.1). GTDB lineage: Bacteria > Bdellovibrionota_C > UBA2361 > UBA2361 > J135 > JACKAH01. The sequence goes on along the minus strand of JACKAH010000011.1, from coordinate 19,749 downwards.
GCCTGGTAAGATGCGCTGGGTTTACGAAGAGCCTGAAGCTCAGGAGTTTACCGCTGATGGAAAGAGCCTTTGGTTTTACCAACCAACTGATAATCAAGTTTTAATTGATTCCTTCAAGACCGCTTTTCAGTCAGATCTGCCAGTTTCTTTTTTGATGGGGATAGGAGATCTCAGAAAGAATTTTAGCTTAAAGCAGGGTTGCTCTAATCAAGACGGAACACTTCTTTCTTTTTTGCCAAAGGATAGAGTGAAAACTGATGAGCTTTCATTTTTTACATTAATGGTATCGAGTGATTCTTTTCTGCCAATTGGTGCAGAGATTACTGATGTAGCTGGAAATAAGAACTCCTTCTTGTTTAATGAGATGAAGCCAAATGTAGAGCTGGCCTCAGCTAACTTCTCTCCGACGTTTCCGAAAGGAACGGACGTTATTGATAGAAGAAGTGAAAGTTCAAATCCTTAAAATAGCAGATTGATACAGGCGATACTGCAAGCTGCAACAAGCACTGAACCAACCAGACCAGCAACCAAAGGCTTTAGTCCAACAGATTTAAAGGCATCTAATCTAGTATTAAGTCCTACACCTACCATACCTACAAGGACTAAGAATTTTCCGGCTTTTGTAAAAGCGGTCACGCCTTCGGGCGTAAAAAAGCCCTTTGTGTGAAACCAAGCCATTACGAAGTAGCCGAACAGGAACCAGGGAAAAGCCTTTTTAAAATCAATATTAGAGGTCTCCGTCTTGGAGGTTTTTGCAAACCAGATAGTAATTAAAAAGGCCATCGGAGCGAGAAAGCAGTTTCTGACAAGCTTAACAGCGGTTGCGGTCTTTCCAGCAAGTTCTGAAAATATAAATCCAGCACCAACTACTTGAGGGGTAGAATGAACGGCAGTTCCAGCAAAAACACCAAAAGCAAAGTCTGAAACACCAAGCATCTGAGCGACTTTTGGATAGAGAATGATAGCGACTAAACCCCACAAAGCTATAGTCCCGATGGCATAGCTGGTTTCCTCCTCTTTTGCTTTAATCAAAGGTGCAGTGACTGCGATTGCAGTACCTCCACAGATTGTCGTTCCAATTGCTAATAGCATCGAAAGTTTTTCTGAGAGTTTTAGCATACGAGAGAGGAGGTAGATAGAGATAAATCCAACAATCATAGTTGCTAAAACTATGATAAGCATTTTTGGTCCTTGGGAGAGGATAGTAGAAAAGTTTAAAGATGCTCCCATTAAGACGATTCCAAGCACCAGCAACTTTTCAAATGATTTGATTCCTGCCTCACATGTTTCAGGCAGCAGTTTAACGTTTCTAAGAACAACGCCAATAATAATTGCGATTACTGCCGCTTCTAAAGGATGCTTCCCACCAACTTCAATTAATTGAGAGAAATACGTAGATATGACAGCTACAACTATCATTAAAATGTAGCCTGGGATCATCGCTATGCTCATTACCTGTCCTTGTGTACCGTTATCTAGGACTAAATTTAAGCATACAGAGGGGCTCGAGCCCAGGGGGAGTATAACTAGTTAGCTTTAGTACCAATTTTGAGTATAATAACCCGCTATGAGTTCACTACTTAAAATTACATCTGAATCTGGCGAATCTAGCTGTGCTCCTAATAGCAGGATGATTAATATTGAGCCAAGCTCAATAGTTCCTGATAAGTTTTTAGGAAGAGCAGCAGTTATTACACTTGGTTGTGCTAAGAATCGTGTTGATTCTGAAGTTATGCTTGGAAGTTTAGTGCGTAAAGGATTTGAAATCGTAACGGATCCTTCTGAAGCTGAAATTGTAATTGTGAATACCTGCAGCTTTCTTGAGAGCTCAGTTAAAGAAAGCGTTGACGCTATCCTTGAAGTTGCTGAACTAAAAGAGAAGGGAAGGTGTAGGCAGATTTTTGTCGCAGGCTGTTTAGTTGAAAGATATAAAGAAGAGCTAAAAGAGTCACTGCCTGAAGTAGATAAATTTATCTCGATTGATGATATTTCACATGTTGGTGATGCTGCATCAAGTTCGTTTGAAAGCATCATTGAGAGAGCTGCTCGTCCATATTTTTTATATGACGACACATTGCCCAGATACTTATCAACAAAACAACATACAGCCTATGTAAAGATCTCTGAGGGCTGCAACCGTCCATGTACTTTTTGTATTATTCCAAAGCTTCGTGGCGCGATGCGCAGCAGAGAAATCTCATCTGTTGTAAAGGAGATCGAGGATCTTGCAAAGAGTGGGGTAAAAGAGGTTAACCTGATTGCGCAAGATTTAACCTCTTATGGTCTAGACAGAAAAGGACCACGTTTAGCAGAGCTGCTTAGAGCGATTGATGCTAGTTCTGCAATGCCTTGGGTAAGGCTGCTGTATGCATATCCAGTAGGAACAGACGAAGAACTTATTAGAACAATTTCAGAGCTTCCATCGATAACTGAGTATTATGATATTCCATTACAGCATTCGAGTGAATCTGTGCTTAAGGCTATGAAGAGACCGATTGGAAAGTTTTCTGCGCGTAAGATTGTTAATTTGATCAAATCTACATCGCCAGACATTCACATTCGAACCACGTTTATAGTTGGGTTTCCAGGTGAAACAGAAAAAGACATTCAGGATCTAGAAGACTTTGTTAAACAAGGGTACTTCACTAATTTGGGAGTATTTAAGTATTCTCCAGAGCCTGGCACTGAAGCTTTTAATTTACCTGGTCAGGTAAGTGAAGAGGAGAAGGAAGCGAGATATTCTAGGATAATGCTCGCACAGCAGCAGGTAGTTACAGAACATTTACAACAGTATCTTGGTAGTAGTTTAGAGGTCTTAATTGAAGGAACACACCAGGATACAGATCTACTTCTCTCAGCGCGTACACGTTTCCAAGCTCCAGAGATTGATGGTGAGATTATAATCAACGACATCGCTGAACAATGTCAGGGTGTTACAGTTGGAGCTCTGGGAGAGGTTGAGGTAACTGAGATTGCCGGTTACGATATGGTCGGTACTTTGAAGAAGATAATAAAAAGATGAAAAAGAAAAAAGTTGGAATATTCATTATAGCATACAATGCTGTTGATCATCTGATTGAAACAATATCGAGAATTCCCAAGGAAACGTACGACCAAGTCGAGGAGATTTTTGTCATTGATGATTGTAGCCAGGATAATACCTACTATGCTGCACTTGGTTACAAGCATGAACATAAAATTGATAAGCTAACCGTTCATCGCAATCAGGTTAATCACGGATATGGTGGAAATCAGAAAGTCGGTTATCTATATGCAATGGATCGTGGCTTAGATGTTGTTGCGCTTGTGCACGGTGATGGTCAATACGCTCCCGAAAAATTACCTGATTTACTTGAACCGCTAGTAAATGGTGAAGCTGACATGGTTTTCGGTTCTAGGATGTGCCGAAAAGGTGAGGCGCTAAGGGGTGGAATGCCTCTCTATAAGTATTTTGGAAACAGGGTGCTCACTACAATTCAGAATAGGTTAAGTGGAATGAATCTGAGTGAGTATCATTCTGGGTATAGACTTTACTCAATGGATGCTTTGCGTCAGGTTCCGTTTACCAACTTCACTGATACATGGCATTTCGATACAGAGATTATCTTAGCTTTAGCCGAAAGGGATATGAGAATAGTTGAGAGGCCAATTCCAACCTACTATGGAGATGAGATCTGTCATGTAAATGGGATTCCATATGCTCTACATTGTATTGAGACAACATTTCGGTTCTACAATCATCGCAAGCATAATAAATTGATGTTCCCTGGAACATTAGAGATTCCTGCTCAGACTCAGCAAAAAATAGCTGTAATGTAAGCTTTGCCTCTCTTTGGAGTGGTCAGCGTCTAAGAAATCGAGTATCTTTTGACGCTATGAGAGGAGAACTCACCAAAAATCTAAAATCCTTGCTAGCACCACTTGAGGGCACTTATAGGTTGCTTTGGTTTATTTTAACCTTAGCAGTTTTTGTAATGCTTTATTCTGTGCATATTGCTTCGGCATACTGGGATGATCCAATAAAAGTATCAACTGGTTGGGTCTTTTACTTGATAGCCTTTGTCCTAATAGCTGTATACTTCAAGGTACAGGCGCATCTTTTCTCTAATAATGCATTGCTTGATTTTTTAAATGAAGATGTTTTTCCTGAAAAGCTCGCTAGGCATAAACAGACTGGAAGAGTTGATCCGGTTGATTTAGCAAAGGTTAAGCAGCTTAGTAAGAAAGAATTCTTAATACTGAAAGTTGCTTCGCTCACGTTTAAGCAATTTGTGACGGGGCTTTTGATTAGCGTTGCTGTCACATTACTTGGATTTATCTATGCGCAATTAAGACAAGATTTTTCAGCTATATTGCCGTTTATCTTGTTCTCTTTAGTTATGAACATCCTATGTTATCCAAGACTTCAGAATTACGAAGATAGGGTATTTAAGCTTGGTGGTAGAGAACTTTTAGACGAAGAGATTAAATCAAGAGCTGAGGCTTAGATCTTTTTTACGACAGCAAGATGTTGGTAGGCCATCAATCCAGGGAAAAGGCTAGCAAATTTAACTCTTAACTTTGAAACTTCCTGAAATACTAGATTGTCCCAAATAACCTTTGGAAGCACGAATTCGGCTGGTTCAATACTGGCACTCATTTCGAATATTCGAGTATCCTTCTGTTCACTTAAAAGTTTCTTAAATCTACTCTTAGTAAAAAACTGTAGATGAGTTCGATCTAGAATCGCTCGATCGGTGTAATTGAAGTAACCAAAGAGCAACGGAATTCTAACACTCCAGTGAGCGACGTTTGGAACAGAGATAAATAACATTCCACCTGGATTTAGAAGTTTGACAACTTCAACTAGATATTCTTCAGGATTCTGCATATGCTCGATTACATCAAGCAAAAGAATCAATCCATATTTCCTGTCACTTACCTCATCCAACTCTTTCGCTACGCGATGGTAGATGCCTTGGGCGTTTTGGTACGCTTTTTCGTCAATTTCTACGGCATGTAGAGAACTAAAATTCCTTTCTTTGAGGATGCTGCCGATAGCAGAGCTACCGCAGCCTATATCGAGCACATTGGTTGAAGGGTCAATCTTTTCGATATGCTGCAGGGCCCAATGGTGGCTCGAGCCAATGAACGGTTTAAATTGATATTTTTCAAGAGCTGATTTTGGCATCAACATGTTTAAATAGAAAACGAGTTCTGTTATAGTTTGCAGCCTAAGTTCTCATAATCATAGGTAATCAGTCAAAGAATGTATAACCCTAATCTACACTTTCATTTTACCGGCATTGGTGGTGTCGGTATGTCAGGCATCGCTGAGGTGCTTCTACACCAGGGATTTCAGGTTTCGGGTTCAGATCTAGTTGCAAACGATGCTTGTGCTCGTTTAGAGCAGCTTGGGGCGGTAATCTCGCAGGGACATTCTTTTGAAAATCTTCCAGTCGAGGCCTCGCTTTTGGTTTACTCATCTGCTGTGCCTCAGGACAATCCTGAACTTGTGGCAGCCAGGGAGAGGGGAATTCCTGTTGTTCCTCGAGCTGAGGTGTTAGCTGAGCTTATGAGACTTAAATTTGGAATAGCTGTTGCTGGCTCGCATGGCAAGACCAGCACAACTAGTATGATAGCTCACATCTTAGAGGAAAATGATCTTGATCCAACTGTAATAATTGGTGGTCAGGTTAAGACTAAAGATAAAAGTGGTGGACGATTAGGAAAGGGAGAATTTCTAGTTGCTGAATCTGATGAGAGTGACCGTAGCTTTTTATTGCTGAAGCCTTCAATAGCGATAGTTACAAATATTGATTCTGAACATCTAGAGGCTTATAGCTCAATGAGTGATCTTGAGCAGTGTTTTGAACAATTTCTTCATTCTGTACCTTTCTATGGTTTGGCGGTTTTATGTGTTGATGATGCTAGGGTTAGAAAAATTGCAGAATTTTATTCTCGCAGAAAAATAACTTATGGATTTTCTCCAGATGCTGAATTGAGAATTGAAAACTACCAATCAAATGGAACTAGTATCTGTTTTGATGTAGTCTTGCATGATCAGCATCAAGCAACGATCGATTTACCTATGCTTGGAAAGCATATGGCGCAAAATGCACTGGCAGCCATTGCCGTGGCGTTAGAGCTAGGTCTCTCTATCAAATCAATTTCAAAAGCACTTCAGAGTTTTCCTGGTATCAAGCGTCGCCTTGAGATTATTGGTCAGAAAAATGGCACAACAGTTATGAGTGATTACGGTCATCATCCAACAGAGATAAAAGCTACACTCTCTGCGCTACAAGCCAGTAGCTATGGTGAAGGTGATATACATGTAATTTTTCAACCACATCGCTATACGCGTACCAAAGATTGTTTCGCAGATTTTTTAAACTCATTTGAAGCATGTGATAGTTTGATTGTTACTGATATTCATGCTGCAAGTGAAAAACCAATTGAAGGAATCTCTGGTGAAGAGCTTTGTAAGGCAATTACTCATGAGTCAAAAGCTTTTAATTCAGATTTTGGTTCGATTGCATCACAAGTAGCAGCGAGCGCTAAGCCTGGGGATCTTGTGATCTGCTTTGGCGCAGGTTCTATCGGTAAGCTTCCAAATCTAATCCTCGATCAAATGGGTTAATGCATGGAGACTGCAGAAGCAATTAACGAGCTCACTGCAGCAACGGGTCTAGTTGTTACCCCAAAAGAGGGTTCAAAGCTCACAACTTATTCAATTGGTGGAATGCTAGCTAAGCTTGTTGAGGTTAATTCAACTGATGAATTGCTTAGCTTAGTGAGATTTATTACAGAAACAGGCGAAAATTTTAGAATCCTCGGAGCAGGTAGCAATCTGTTATTGCCTGATGCTGGACTTGATCAATGGGTTATCAAGTTAGGCAAGGGTTTTCGACAGGTTGAAAAGTTGAGAGGAGGTAGTTTTAGGGTAATGGGAGCTATGCCGCTGATAGTACTTTCACATCAATTAAGTGCTGCTGGATACTCCGGGCTTGAATTTGCAGGTGGGATACCAGCTTCTTTTGGTGGTGCTATCTATATGAACGCTGGTGCGCATGGTGGCGAGATAGTTGATCTGGTAAAGAGCATCACAGTTGTGACGGTTGATGGTGAGCTATTAGAGCTTCCACAAGCAGAGCTTAATTTTACTTACAGAAAGTCTAATCTACCCAAATCTTCAATGGTCGTGTCAGCGGAGATAGAATTAATCCCTGGAAGCTCTGATCAGATTTTACAAACCAGGGCTTATTATCTAAGCGAGCGTAAGAAAAATCAGCCGATAACGTTACCTTCTTCAGGTTCGGTTTTTAAAAACCCTAAAGAGCGAGGTTCCGCAGGTAGAATAATAGAATCATTAGGGCTAAAAGGTGTCAGTGTCGGTGGTGCTCAGATTTCGGAGCATCATGCAAATTGGATTGTCAATAAAGATAGACTAGCAACAGCTAATGAAGTTCTTGAGCTAGTGCGCCTGTGTCAAGATAGGGCTTTGACGGAAAGAGGAGTCAGGCTAGAAACAGAGCTAATTTATTGGGGCTAAAATCTCCCTTTGCGCTAAGCTGCGAATCTCCTATACTTCCTTAAATGAAACAGTTGTTAATACCAGTGTTAGTACTAGCTGCGTTAGCAGTTGTTCCCTCAACGCGTGAGTTCGCGATTCAGAGCGCTAGTGATGCTTATCACGATTACACAGAATATAGTTCAAAAAAAGAAGTTCACCTAAAAGGTTTAAAGCTAACAACAGAATCAGAAGTGCAAGCGTTATTGCCACAAAACGAAAGTGTCTGGTGGTGGCAAAGAAATAGATCTGAAATTCGGCAACGTTTGGCCTCACATAAATATATCTCTGATGTAAAGATTAACTCGTGCGAAAGATTTGCGATTCTTGATCCAAGATGTTTTGTGTTATCAATAGTTGAAACTAAGCCACAATTTATCACAACTTATGAAGATCAAAATTGGCTGGTTGGGAGTCAGGGTGACTTCATCATGCCTGTTAGTGATACTGATTTGGAAAATGATGCTCTGGTGAATAAATTTGGGAGATTGCGGTTAATTAAAGGTCTTTCCCGATTAAAAAATTCCTCTGATCTAATTAGTATGAGATTGGCTTATGCTAAGCGGGTTATGGATAGCGTAGAGCAGTATACGAGCTATATGATTCAGTACGCTGAACTTAAGGAAAATGGGGAAATAGCAATTAAATTTTCAGATTGGGATTTCACTGTGGTTTTTAGCTTCAGTGAAGAGGACCAGGGTAGGCTTAAATCTGAATCGCTGAGACTAAAGACACTTTTAAATGACATGCCAGATAAGGAAGATATTGAAACAATTGATCTTGCTTTTAGAAAAATGGCAGTAGTGCGCAAAAAAGATGACTCTACCCAAAATGATTCTAAGTTATAAATTCCTTCTTTATTCTTGGTAAGAGATCGGATAGATAAAACTATATGAGTAGTAAATCAAACATTATTGTAGGCTTGGATATCGGTACTAGTTCGACAACAGTCGTTGTTGCTGAAGTCCTTGAAGATTCTGTTAAGATCCTTGGTGTTGGCAAAACCCCATCAAGTGGTCTACGGAAAGGTGTTGTCATTAATATCGAAGGCACGGTTGAGGCGATCTCGAAAGCTGTAGGTCAAGCTGAGCGTAGCGCTAACGTTGAGATCTCTACTGTTTACGCTTCTATTGGCGGTGCTCATGTTAAGGGCTTTAACAGTAATGGCGTTGTCCCGATTAAGAACAAAGAAGTTAGTAAGCACGATATAGAACGTGTGATTGAAGCAGCAAAAGCAGTAGCAATTCCATCTGACCGAGAAGTGCTTCATGTATTGCCGCAAGAGTTTGTTATTGACTCACAAGATGGCATTCGCCAACCACTTGGAATATCAGGTGTACGGCTAGAAGCAAAAGTTCATATCGTTACAGGTTCAATCACTAGCGCACAAAATGTTGTGAAGTGCGCTAACCGATGCAGTCTAACTGTTAGAGATATTGTTGTCTCTTCGCTTGCAAGTGGAGAAGCTGTTCTTTCGCCCGAGGAGAAAGAGTTAGGTGTCTGCTTAGTTGATGTTGGAGGCGGTACAACGGATATCGTTGTTTATCATTCCGGTTCGGTTAGGCATGTAGCTGTTCTGCCAGTTGGTGGAAATCATCTTACAAATGATATCGCTGCTGGTCTTAGAACTCCTATTGCGGCAGCTGAAGATATTAAACAAAGACATGCCACAGCGTCACTTAGAAAAGCGCATGATGATGAGATAATCGAAGTGCCATCAACAGGTGGTAGACCTCCGCGTGTACTTTCAAAGCAGGTCTTAACAGAGATAATTCAGCCTCGCGTTGAGGAGATTTTTCATTTAGTTCATCGAGAGCTTTTACGAACGGGTGCTGATGAGTATTTAACAAGTGGAATCGTTCTAACTGGAGGATCGGCAAATTTAGAGGGAATAGAGTCGATTGCTCAAGATGTTTTTCATTTGCCGATCAGGGTAGGGCTTCCTCGGAATTTTAAAGGCCTAAGTGATACTGATAATTTACCTGATTTATCCACAGCCTTAGGACTGGTTCGCATCGCTTCTAAAGAAAATCCAATCACTAAGTACAGTGGAAACAGTGGTTCTTTTTTCAAAAACTTCCTCAGACGAGTTAATGAGTGGTTTTCAGATGGAATGTAGTGAGTTTGAGCTCATTTTCTCTTTACATTAGTTCCTCGTTAGTTTAAGTTACCTAAAGTAATTCTCAAGTTGCAGATTTTTCTGTTAAGAGAGTATTAGAATTTATCTCTGGACCTATGTTATAGGTGAACATTGCAGGTGATGCTAATTCACTGAACCATATGTAGTATTTTTTAGGGGCAGTTTTATATGAGCGAGACGCAAAAACCTAACACACACGCTGATAACCAAAGTCGACAAGGCGATCTAAAGTTAGAGGCTAGTAAAGCACGCATAAAAGTTTTCGGAATTGGTGGTGGCGGAAGCAACGCTGTAAACAACATGATTCGTGTTGGTTTGGAAGGCGTTGAGTTTATCGCTGGAAACACTGATGCGCAGGCTTTGGCAGCTAGTCCAGCACCATCTAAAATTAAGCTTGGTGATGAGATTACCAAAGGTCTTGGAGCTGGTGCTGACCCTGAAATCGGTCGAGCAGCAGCTGAAGAGAGTGTAGAAAAGATTCGTCAAAATATTGATGGCGCTGACATGGTTTTTGTAACTGCCGGAATGGGTGGTGGTACAGGAACAGGTGGAGCTGAGGTAGTTGCTCGTGTTGCTAAAGATATGGGCGCTCTAACAGTTGGTGTAGTCACAAAACCTTTCCTTTTTGAAGGAAAGCGCCGTATGAGAAATGCAGAAGCAGGAATAGATGCTCTGCGTAGGCAAGTTGATACCCTTATTACGATTCCAAACCAAAGATTACTTTCAATTGCGGGTAGAAATACCTCGTTACTTGAAACTTTTAGAAGAGCGGACGATATCCTTTATCAAGCAGTTAAGGGAATCAGTGATCTAATCATACTAGAAGGTCTTGTAAACGTAGACTTCGCTGACGTACGTACGGTTATGTCTGAGATGGGCATGGCGATGATGGGTACCGGTGAATCTTCTGGTGATAATAGAGCCTTAGAAGCTGCTGAGAAAGCAATCTCTAGCCCGTTGCTTGAAGATATCTCTATCAGTGGTGCTCGTGGCGTTTTAATCAACGTTACTGCTTCACCTGATGTTACCCTACAAGAGGTAAACGAAGCTGCTGAATTGATTCATAGTGAAGCTCATGATGATGCTAACATCATCTGGGGAATGGTCATTGATGATAATCTTGAAGATAAGGTCAGAGTTACAGTTATTGCTACTGGCTTTGGCGACTCTGCAAGTGATGAGACAACTCTTTCAATGACTCATGTTACACGCTCTACTCCTGTAGTGCCTACAGATAGTAAGTTAGAAGTTCCTGCCTTTGCTCGTCAGGGTAAAGAATCATCTGGAGAGGTAATAAAGCTTAAGAAGCTTTCTGTGCTCTCTAGTACTGACGATGATGATAAGTATGAGATACCAACTTTCTTAAGGAAGCAGGCAGAATAATTTTTTAGATCCTCCTTATAGCGTCTCTTTAAAAGCCCTTGCTTGTGAGTTGTATCAACAAGCAAGGGCTTTGTTTATTTTACCTTATCTATTTTTGCGGCCAGGACAAAATCACTTTCAACTAGGCCATCGATTTTGTGAGTGAAGATCTTAATCTGCACTTTGCCCCAGGTAAAAGCGATATCTGGGTGATGACCCTGTTGCTCAGCTATTTCACCAACTTTATTTACAAATTCAAGGGCTGTCACAAAATTAGGGAACTTAAAGTTCTTGATTAAATGATGGTTATCTTCAATCTCCCAACCACTAAGTTTCTCTAGGAGTGGGGCTGTTTGTTCGGGAGTAAGGGCAGGAACTCCCCCTTTGCAGGGAACGCAAGAAAGATCGCAAAGCTCTGTCATTTGACCTCCAATGTGAGATTTATTTTGAATACATTAATATGATACAACAAGCACTGATAGAGAAAAAATACCTTTAGATCAGATAGATGTCTATTTTATCAACAATTGTTAATGTCCCAGGTTCCAAGAGCTACACAAATAGAGCTCTGATAGCTTCTGCTTTGGCTAATGGCAGGAGTAAAATCATAAATCCATCTGATAGCCACGACACACTGCTTTTAATTTCGGCCTTAAGAAAACTAGGGGTAGAGATAGAGGTTGGTAGCTCCTGCTTAGAAATTTTTGGGCTAGGTGGTAATTTCAATCCATTACAAGCGAAGATTAATATTGGACTTGCAGGCACTGCACTTCGCTTTTTATTGCCTCTTTGCTCTATTGCCTCTGGAGTTGAGGCTGAATTGAATGGATCTGAAAGGATGAAGCAAAGACCTATAGAGCCGCTTGTAACTGCTTTGAGAAAGTTAGGAGCAGAGATTAGATGCCTGGAGCAGGAAGATGCAATTCCACTAGAGGTAAAGGGAACTGAGCTTAGATCCGGCAATAATATATCTATCGATGCAGGAGTTAGTAGCCAGTTTGCTTCAGGCTTACTTCTTTCTGCCCCATATTTTTCTGACGGTTTACAGATGACGCTGATGGGAGAGATTGTGTCTCTTCCATACCTAGAGATGACCATGCAGGTTATGAATTCATTTGGTGTTGAAGTAGATTTTCAGCAGGAGCGTCTAGTTGTACCAAAGGCAAAATACCGAGCTTCTGAATTCGTTGTAGAAAGTGATGCCTCTTCAGCCACATACATATTTTCTGTCGCTGCATTAACCCAGAAAGAGTTAACTGTAAGAGGCTTAAAACTTTCATCTCTTCAGGCCGATATAGGATTTCTTGCAGCATTAAAACGTATGGGCTGTCATGTTGAGCAAAATACAGATGGGGTATCGGTTTTAGGACCTCATAGTTTGCGTGCAATTGATATTGATATGACAGACATGCCTGATTCTGCACCTAGTTTAGCTGTATTAGCCTCTTTTGCTAATGGAACTTCACATTTAACAGGACTTAGCACACTGAGAGATAAGGAGTCAGACAGAATTGCTGCTTTGCAAGCCGGATTTGAGTCGCTTGGGATAGAGGTGAAAACAGGTAAAGATTCTATTACAATTACTGGTGGAGTCCATCGAGAGGCTAAGATTGATCCAAAAGCTGATCATCGAATAGCGATGGCATTTGCTACAGCTTTGCCTAGAGTGCCAGGTATGCAGATTGAATCGAAACATGTTGTGGATAAATCATTCCCAAAATTCTGGGAGGTAATGGAAGGGTTAGGAATAAAATGAAAATTATCTTAATAGGCTTCATGGGAGCTGGTAAGACCAGTGTTGGTAAAGAGCTGGCACGAGATCTTAAATTACCATTCATTGATTGTGATCAAGAGATTGTAAATAGTCTTGAACTGCAAAGCGTGGCTGAGGTCTTTGATCTTGTAGGAGAAGAGGGTTTCAGGCAGGCAGAGACTGAGGTCTTAGCTGAGATTCTGAAGGAAAACTCGCTTGTGATAGCTTGTGGTGGAGGAGTTGTTTCTGATCCAAAGAACCTAGACTTGCTACAAGGCAGTAAGTCAAAGATTATTTGGTTAAATGCAGGATTTGATACGATCTCAGAGCGATTAACCGATGATACCACGCGTCCGCTATGGCGAGATAAGGAAAAGGCGAAGGAGCTCTTTATGGAACGTCAACCGATTTACAAAAATCTAGCTTCTTTCGAAATACAAGTTGATTCTTTAAGGATCTCAGAAGTAGCTGCAGTTATAAGTGATAGAGTTAAAGGTGATTAAGAATATAGTAATCGGAGATCCGATTTCACATAGTCTCTCTCCAGCGATGCACAATGCTGCATACAGAGAGCTTGGGATAGATAGTCAGTACTGCTTTGACGCAAGATTAGTTACACCAACTGACTTACCGAATTTTATTCAGTTACTTAAAACTGGTGAGTATCGAGGTGTTTCAGTTACTATTCCTCATAAACAGTCAGTAATGCAGTTTATGGATTTCTTAAGTGATGATGCAGCAAAGATAGGGGCAGTTAATACGATATTCTTCAGAGATGACACCTTGCACGGTTTTAATACCGACTGGGTAGGGTTTGCTAGAGCACTAAAACAAAAAGTAGATCTTAATGGTAAACACGTGGCACTGCTCGGTGCAGGAGGGGCCGCTAGGGCTATCTGTTATGCCCTTGCAAAACATGATCTGACGGTAAAAATCTTTAACCGAACAGATGTAAGAGCACAAGAACTAGCCCTTGAATTCGAGTTTGAGTATGGCACCTTCGGTCAGCTAAGTTCACTATATGACTTTGATCTGATTATAAATGCTAGTGCTTTAGGATTAAGCACTGATCAAAATCTAATCAGCCCTGATTGGCTTCACTCCAAGCAGTTGGTCGTTGATATAGTCTACAGTCCTGCTGAGACTTCTTTGTTGCGAAATGCTAAGCTAAGCGGAGCTGAGATAGTATATGGTTATGAAATGTTGCTTTATCAGGGTGTTGAGCAGTTTCAAATTTATACTGGACATGATGCGCCTATTGAAGTTATGCGCCAGGCATTGTTAGAAAAATTAGGAGTACGAAGCTAGTGCCAGGAAATTCATTTGGTCAAATTTTTAAGATTACAACTTTCGGAGAATCGCACGGTGCTGCAATTGGTGTTGTAATTGATGGTTGCCCGCCAGGGATAGAGATTGCTCCTGAGCAGATTCAAGCCGAACTTTCCAGACGTAGACCAGGTCAAAGTCAATTGACGACTGACAGAGTTGAGGCTGATCAGGTAGAAGTTTTATCCGGTATATATCAGGGCATGACAACAGGCTCTCCACTTGCGCTGCTGGTTAAAAACGCTGATGCAAAGTCCGAGGATTATGATCTGCTTAAAGATACTTATCGTCCATCTCATGCGGATTACACATATCAGGCAAAGTATGGTCATAGAGATCATCGAGGTGGAGGTAGGTCTTCCGTTCGAGAATCAATAGGAAGAGTGGCGGCTGGAGCGATAGCCCAAGCTTTTCTTGCTAAAATTGCTGGCATTGAATTCTTAAGTTCCGTGGAAAGGGTAGGAGAGATCTCTGCTGAGATTAATTATGATGTTTTAACCAGAAGCCAAATTGAAGCAAGTCCCGTTCGTTGCGCGGATCCGAAAGCATCGGCTCAGATGGAAGATCTTATCCTGGAATTAAAGCAACAGGGTGAATTCCAGTTGGTGGAGTAAGTGCTAGGCCTGATTAAGAATGTCCCTGTCGGTCTAAGCGAACCTGTGTTTGATAAGCTAGAGCAGACTTGGCAAAAGCGATGCTAAGCATCGGCTCAGTTAAAGAGCTTTGAGATAGGCTCTGGTTTGAAGGAACAAAGCTACTTGGAAGCCAGCACAATGATGAATTTTACATGGAGCAAGACAGGATAAGAACTAGGACTAATAATTCCGGTGGAATTCAAGGTGGGATCTCTAACGGTGAGCAGATTTACTTTGGGGGTAGCGTTTAAACCAGTTTCTACAATCTCTAATCTCAATCAACAGTTACAAGCGCTGGTCAGAAACAAAACTTGAAGCTTCAGGACGTCACGATCCATGTGTCTTGCCAGGGCTGTCCCGATAGTGAATGCAATGGCAGCATTAGTTATAATGGACCACTACTTAAGGTATAAGGCTATAACGCCAGCATAAAGACAGTTATTTAGCTTGTCTTTCATTGAGCTTCTAATTGCTTGCCTCAAAGAAAGCTTAAACGCACCATCAGTGACCTCAACTAAATTATCCTTAAAGCTGTGAATCAACGAGTAGTGCTCAATTGTGCCATCACCATTTGCAAGTGCTGAGCAACGCAGCAATTGCTGAAGCTTGATCAAGGTTAGACATAACTTCATTTATCTTGCCGAAAGATCTACGCTTTCGTCATAAACTAGCTGATGAGCTAGTCCTTTTCCTGTCTGTACTTCTTTTAAGATGTCAGAGACCAGATCAGCTGTTTCGGCTAGTAGCACAGCTGTTTTCGATAAATTTGTAAAAGACCTGACTTGTTTCTTCGTGAATAATGAGTGTAGAAAGCCTTTTGCATGTTTGATCTCATTTGCTACTTCTTCAAGCGACTTTACAGTGTCTGTTACGCTGCCTAAAATTCTATCAGCGTCTGTTTTTAGTACATTAATCTGTGAAATAAACCATCTCCATCATCGACAGCTTTTGCCAAAGTTGCAAAGCCGCGCGCATCAGCTGATATGTTTTCAAAAGTTTATCATCAAGTTTTACTAGAGCATCTGAAAGGGATGAGGAGATGTTAGAAGCATTGTCGATAATTGTCTATGTCTTACTTAAAACGTTAGCCAATCAGCGGGCTCTCGACTTTTTAGATCGAGCCTGGGACTGCTGCAGGAAGTGTCGGATTTCCTGCGCTGACAGCGATAAACTTATCGCCTAAAAGTCCATGTTTCGATTGATACGACCGAATCTTCACGGACTCGTTCAGTAAAGTCAGATTAATCAAGTACTACTTGGACCTGTGTGTTGTTTGAATCTTCCCCGTAGCCGATGTCTGCTACGCGTCCAACGATAATACACCAAGACGCGACGGTGCACCTTCAGAAGAATCCACTTACATTTTAAAGGAGGCAAAATAACCCTCTTCTCTAGTAAATGGGCCTCTATCACATAACGATCGTAACTCCTAGTGCAAAGAATATGATACCTGACATGATAAAGACACCGGCTCTGACTACATTAGCTTCTACTCTTTTCATTCTCACTGTCCCGAAATAAACGAATGAACTTCTTTGTTATTTGCACCTCTGCTGGGACCATCCGCAGACTGACCGTTGTTTAGAAGTATCCATCTATCAGAGATACGCTTTGCACTTTCGATATCATGAGTAACAACAACTGAGGTGATGCCGAACTCATCTCTTAACAAGAATTTCCTCATCAATCATTCGAACTGAAGTTGGATCGAGACCAGTAGTTGGTTCATCAAAAGAACCACTTTCAATTGAAATTGCTAGAGAACTCGAGCTAGCCCACACGCTTTTTGACCACAGGGATCTCGGGTGGATACTTTTCCCCAATGTTGGGCAGTTAATTAGCTCTAGGTTGTGTTTAACGATATCTTTAATCTCAGCTTCGCCTAAATCTTTTAGCTGCTCGTAGTGGATATGCAATGTTTTCGTGAACAGTTAAAAAGAATCAAAAGAGCTGCACCTTGAAACAGCATGCCGATATTGAGCTACAATCTCTAATAAGCTGTTCCTCATCAGCATTCATATCTATTCCAAATACTGAGACCGTACCGCTTGTTGGAAAGAAGTCCTATCATTAGCTTCAATAAAACTGTTTGCCAGTTCACTTGGTCCAATTAGAGTAACGACTTCGCCTGAGCTATGCCAAAGTTATGTCTCTGTGAACCGTGTTGTTCCCAAATTGCATCAGAGACATTCTTGAGTTCTATTGGTAAAAAATCTCTCATCTTTAAAGCAGAATCAAAACTTTAGTAATAAAAAATCACTAACTAAAAGTGCAATAGATCCGTAGAACTACAGCTTCGGTCGTCGCAAGTCCGACGCCCTCAGTTCCTCCTCTGGCGTTTAAACCCTTGTAACAAGCCATAGGAACAAAAGGAAACAAAACAGGTCGCTTTAATTAGCCCTTCAACGACGTCTCGAATCATTACGAAGTTCTCGACAGAGCGATAGTAAATGTGGCTTGAGATGCCAAGTTCGAGTACTGCAACGAGACCACCTCCAATGACTCCAATGAAGTCAGCAAAGACAGTCATAGTGGGTAAAACGATAATCGCTGCAATGATTCGAGGCGAAACAAGCTTTCTGATTGGGTTCGCTCCGAGCGCTTTAATAGCATCTACTTGCTCAGTAACAACCATAGATGCAATTTCAGCGGCGATACCAGCGCCAACTCTACCACATAACATGATAGCGGTTAACGCTGGTGCAAGTTCTCGAACTAAAGCCAACGATACGATATTACCTACATAAAGCTTAGCTCCAAAGCGCTCCAGTCCATGAGCAGTTTGAAGAGCTAAGACCATGCCAGTGAAAATGTTTGTAATAAAAACTATAAATAGAGAGTGATTTCCGATGTAGACTATCTGTTTCGTCACATCCTCGATATTAATACCTTTCTTCCAGATATCTCTCGCTACTTCCTTTATCAGGTAACCATATTTTCCAGTAGAGTGTGCGGCAGCATAAAGAGACATGGACTAAGCTCGTTGTAATTTGTCTTCTAAGTAATCAATGCCTAGCGATACGATTCGCTCAAAAGCAGGCAGGTGCTTCTCCAAATTAGGTAGATGTTCCTGATCTACAATTTCAGGGGGGCATTGCATCCAAAAAATAAAATCAGTCACACAGCTTCCTTCTTTTAAAGAATAGGTAGCAACGCCAAAGTAGGTTTGATCAAGCTTAACTTGTGCAATCGAAAGTAAGATATTCTGTTGTAAGACTTCCTGATGTCTTAAAAGTTTTAACTGGTCAAAACCAACAAACAATTGCCTAGTTGTTGTAAGCTTTGAGCTTTCAGCTGTAAAAGAACAGTCTTTAACAGCTGTAAAATAGGCTGGCTGTTTGGTGTCTTCGTCTGGGGTAAAGGAGTAAATGCTTGGGTCTTTGCTGATTTTTTTTAGATTTTTAGGTTCTAACTGTTCAATTTTGTTACGAGGAAATTCAATACTTGTAGTAGATCCTAAACTAGAACATGATATTATGCAGGCGGATAAGATGATGGCGCAGATCTTAAGCACCAATTCTAAGAATCGATTTCTATCTTTAGAGTAGTTGCTTTTTAATGGCTTTGCGTGCATCAACCTGGCATCCAAATTTTTATGAATGGAGTTACCGGTGGGCATTGATAATGTCCCGAGGTCCCCGCAATTAGTGCTAATTCATATGCGGGGAGTATAACAAGTTCTTAACATTGGCAAAAGGGAATATGATTCATCTTAGAGGAGTACGTAAGACATATCCACCTAGTCAAACAGCTCTTCATAAAGTCGATCTTCGGGTCAAAGAGGGGGATTTCCTCTTTTTAGTAGGAGCTAGTGGAGCAGGTAAGTCGACGCTCTTGAAGCTCTTATTTGGTGCCCAGAAGTCTACTGATGGTGAGGTGATTGTTGGCGGTAGAAATCTCTCAAAAATTACAAACCAAAAGTTAGCTTACTTTAGACGTGAGATAGGAATCGTTTTTCAAGATTATAAGCTCCTGACTCGACGAACTGTTCTTGATAATGTTGCTTTCCCTCTAGAGATACGTGGGGTTCATACATCTAAGCGTAAAGAGCTTGCGACTTCGATACTCGATGCTGTTGGTCTTGGAGATAGAGTTAATGCAATGCCACTTACACTATCAGGTGGTGAGCAGCAGAGAGTTGCTATTGCGCGCGCTCTAATTACGCGACCCAAACTTCTTTTAGCCGATGAGCCAACTGGAAACCTCGATCCTGCCATGAGTCGCGTAGTCTTAGGTTTGTTGCTTGAAGCTCATAAATGCGGCACTACGGTGATAGTGGCTACGCATAACTTACCTTTAATTGAAGATTTGAATCTAAGGACACTTGTGTTGGATCGAGGTAAGGTCATTGGTGATTTTGATGGACCTGCAGGAGTTGCCTAATGGAACCTGTAAAAGTAGCAAAACAGAGGCTTGAGCCTCAAGCTAGTGATTCCTTATCGCTAGTATGGGCAAAGCTTGTAGCTCTGCCGCCAAGATCTGAAAAAGGAATTCTAGGCTATCATTTCTACCATGTTTTTCGAAGTGTAGTGCAATCACCATTTACCTTTATCGCTTCAGTGCTCACCACCACAGTTTCGTTTTTCCTGTTAGCGCTTATCATCTTTCTTTTTCAGAACATTAAGAGCGCAATTACGATCGGTCAATCTGATCTCTCAATGAATGTGTATCTTTCAGATAGCGCTAATGAACTTCAAATTGAAGAGCTTCAAGCAGCGATCTCTAAAGAGAAGAGCGTTCAAAGTGTGCAACTCATATCAAAGGAAGAAGCTCTGGAGTCTTTTAAGAAGGAGCTCGGCCCTGATGCTTTATTGTTAGAAGGGCTTGGAAATGTGAACCCTCTACCTGTTTCATTTCAAATCCAGTTTGTTTACAGCGACGATCTTCAGAATGTATTTGAATCTTTTGAAGATAGATATTCTAGAATCCCATTTGTTGAGCGCGTTGAGTATGGTCGAAGCATGCTTGGTAGAATGGCTAAGCT
>JACKAH010000010.1 GCA_020635175.1 Deltaproteobacteria bacterium | reverse complement strand
TAGAGTATTATTTGCCTCTTGGTTTGCAAACTTGTTTACAGTCATCGCCCAAATAGTTCGCTCAATCATCATCGCTAGAGCAAAACCTAAATCCCAAAGCTTGACCCAGATCCAAAACTGCATCCATTGAAAAAACATAGTATGCATTCCAGGCACAACAATCAGCATACATGCAAACGGGTACGCTAGAGCTAGGAAATATAGAAGTTGTCCCTGAAAGTATGGGACCATACGTGACCAGACATGAAGTTCCCCAAATTTTGATTTCTGTCCATTAACCGCCTGAAAATCTTCTGTAGACTGGACCATTCTTTCACTGGCCAAGACTGGCTTTTCTGCTGGATTTTGTGGGGCAATTCTTAATTCGTTTTTAAAGAGATGAACTAAAATATAACTCTCTAAAAATTTTAAAATCTGTTCATTTGTAAGCTGATCTCCCTGAAAGCCTAGATCTACCTCATACTCTTTAACAGCCCATCCATAAACCATGTGCGCTACAAACTGAGTTGGATCTACACCGCTTGGCCCG
Organism: Deltaproteobacteria bacterium; assembly: GCA_020635175.1. Classification (GTDB taxonomy): domain Bacteria; phylum Bdellovibrionota_C; class UBA2361; order UBA2361; family J135; genus JACKAH01. Next base: position 45,977 of record JACKAH010000010.1, on the reverse strand, counting down.
CTGTTTATCAATTGATAAGAGATATTTGCTGCCTCCCATCTAAACCCATGAATGATTACTTGCATTAGAGTTCTGCAGGTAATCTTGTTTTTCTTATTAGTAGCATCAACTATCGCTTTAATGTTTGACTGAACCGCAAACGACTCTGCATCTGAAGCGTGCGCATCTAAAATCTTTTCTAACGAACGTGGCATTGGTACAGCCCCTGCGTTACGCAAATTCTCCCACAGCTTAAGCTTACCAGAGCTGTTCATCTTGATCACATACTCAAAAAGATCATTATCATCGGGTTGTTTATTTTTCATAGCGCTAAAGATGCGCTTATCAATACTGTTTAGTAGCGCATCGCCACATTCATTGGCCATGAAAGTAGAAAAAAGCTGTCGGAAATCTGTGTTACTCAGACGGGCGTCTGCGATACTTGCAAAAAACTGCCACCGATATTGAGAGGTAATATCTTGAAATTGAGAATCAAAGTCTGCCTCTAAATCGCCACCTGAACTGATATTAGTTTCATCATCAGGAGCGACCCTTTCTTTAACTATGTTTAAACCGATGATTCCGATCAGCTCATGTACGGTATCGCTAATCAGTTGATCAAACCAAGCAAAGAAGTCTGAAACACAGGCATAATCGTAACAATCACTAAATTCACCATCAGGACCACTAGAGTCACTACCATCAGGTGGAGCATCGGAATAAACTTCAAAACCGTGACGGATGATATACGGGGTATTATAGAGACCTACCTCAGATAACTTCCAAACTTCACTCATATCGCGATGCTGCTTACCGACTCGCCATTCAACACCAGTAGATGGAGTTCTATTTTCAACCAGCCAATAGAAAAGTGGTGGTCCAATTACAAACCAAAGATACATCTTTGGTGGTTGTCCCATGGCAACAGAAATTAAAAGCCCAACTCCAGCCAGAACATAGGCTAAGATAGCCCAGTTTCCGAATCCAAAGTACAGAATCTGCTCAAGCCAGCCTGCTTGCGCGTAATAACCAAGCGTTCCAAGAGCAGCAGCGATTGGATGCAAAGCGCTACCTGCGCAACCCTCGCACGTTCCTGCCTGAGCACCTAAAGTAAAAACAAAATCAAAAAAACCGTACATCCTATCCTTTATTTACCTTCAGTAAGCTGCTGACCTTGTCTTGCAGCCTTAGATCTGTCCTCATCACGTTTCAAAATAGAAGTTGTTATGTTTTCACTTAGTCTAGAGATTACCAAACCAAGTGAATGAGAAATGTTATTTGTACCCGCAGCAGCGTAAATTAGATTGAATCCCTTACTAAGCACACTCCACTGATTATGATCATCAATATTTGCAGTTAATTTTGCGAGTTGGTTTTCAGCATCAAGCGCTTCGTATAAGAACTGACCAAGACCAATCGCACGAGCAAACATATGTAGATCGCGATAAACTTCAAACGAGCCTCTCTTTTCTGTTGAACCAGTTTCTGGATGATCCAAGAAATCCTCAATCTCCTGAGGAGTGCTAAAGGAAGTTCCGGTTAAAGCCCCACAGTTCCAAACTGAATCATTAGAAGCAGAAGTAACCTTAAAGCGTTCATCAACGCCTACTTCAATTATCGACCAAACTTCAGCATTAAAGACAAAGCCAGGAAATGAAAGTTCCTGAAAGTCATCATCCGTCACTTTCTCTTCTACAAAAAGCTCACCAAACTTATCAGGGTCAGCTACATCACTGGTATTTTGCTGATAGTCACAATATTCCTTAACTAAGCTTTTCAGTTTATTAAAAGCTGTAACTACTAACTGATCATAGCGCTCTTTGGATTTAACTGCGGGCTTAACTACCCTTGTGCTACCCTTCATCACACCATCAGTATTATCGATTTTAAAAATTACATTTCCAAAATGCTGCACAAAAGAGTCTCTTAGATCCTGCATCGTTCCTGATGAAGCACCACCCTCAGGGTTAAATATCAGGTCACTTAATCTAATCTCATCGGATCCATCAACATCAGCAGGGTTCATACCAAAATCCAAACCTGGTTTTCCAAGCGCTCCACTAGAGCCATTAGTTAAGCCCCCAGGGGTTGTATTGTTATCACCCAAGCAAAAAGATTGAGCGTCGCCGTAACTAAATTTCTCTTCAAATTTCTTCTGCAAGCATGCAAAATAAGTTGTTGTAACAGGCAGTGATGGATAAAGCGCACCTACCTGCACTGCACGCATATCTGTTAAAAGCATGTTGGTTTGGTGACTGAAAGCATTAGCCTGTGTATTAGAAACGCCCTGAGCTACTGCACTTTCTGTTAAGAACAAGGTAACATTCTGAACAACCCCCTCGGAGTTTAAATTATTTTGTATAAGATTACTCATATGCCTACTATTTAGTAAGTCACTATGAGTTCTCATAGTTGGGGGCAGGAAAGCTTCAACCGGAAGCTGTCTCTCTCCCGGAACGTTATCGTCACAGTTATATGGGTCGCCTGGATCACAGATTGCTCCATCTTCTATACTTAGCGAAGATTCGAGGTATCTAAAATCATCTACCGAAAAGGGAGTCTCATCATCCTTGGGTGATAAGGCTTTAAACTCTCGTTGAACAGCTGTTCTGCGATTATCCTCAAAGGCATTACTATCTGCACAAGCGTTTGCAACCATCAATAAAGAAAATGTAATTGCTAAAACAACTTTCATTTAACTCCCCTGGCCGCTTTTACAACCTCATCAAGATAAAAGAACCTTCGGTAACCACTCTCAACAAGTTTTCGATTCGGCACATTGCGTGGAACAACAATAAAGGCAGGTGTTCGCTGCACAGACAATTCACGTGCTAAAACATCGCCCCCCATTACAGGAAATGAAATCTTCTTTTCCTGCATCAATTGAGAACGAGCTGTTTCGTCAGCGACTTTATCCAATGAAAGTCCAATAAAGTTGACTCGTGGATCATCACTCTCAACTATATCTCTAAAAACTTCAGTAACCTCTGGCACCATTAGCATTGAGACTTCATCATCAGTTTTGAACACGAAATAGATATCAACTTCTCCTTTTGGATCAGGAGTTATTTTGTACGAAAGCGCCTTTCTTACCTGCTCTCTCATCGCAAGCTCTTTTTCCTGAGCTGCTTGTTTTAGTTTCTGCTCTTCTGTCATTTTCTTTTCAGCAATTGTGTCACGTACAACACCCATTATTTGACTATTGCGCTCTTCTACCTTCATCAAATAATCACTGAACTGTTTTGCATATTCTTGAGCTAGGTCTGTCTCTCCCGCCTCAAAGGCATGCATCATAGCTTTAAATGGCTTAGGAGCATCATCTCTACCTAATAGTGGAACAGGGTCTGTTGGTTTTCCAAACTTCTGAATTAACTCGTCACGAGTCAGGTTAGTCTGAGGTGGTGTATATGAGACTGCTTGTTGTTCGATGTTTGATGCAGCGGCACGCTCTTTTCTTTTACGAAAATAGCCAAATCCATCTGAGCTATTTTCTTTGATATCTTTGTTAAAAACTGATCGTGCTGAATTATTTTCGAAAAATGAATTGACGCCTTCTGCAGCCAGCAACGCTGGTGACAAAGCGAAGATAAATAGAAGAGATATTATAAACCTGTCTGCCTTCAAAGCCTAAGGCTCCTAACCACGTAAAACACCGATAAAAAACAGCTCTCCTAAAGCCTAGGAGATCTCCCTCTATACAGTTATTGCCGTATTTAGTCGTGATGTGCTGTGAATTTTAAGACTTAATTACTTAAGAATACTTGAGGAAATACTACTCTTCATCATCCTGAATTATATCTTTGGTCTCAAAACCTCCCTCAAAGACAAACTCTCGCTTGCCATCATTTAAGATCCATACCGGAGAATATTGATAAGGTGCTTTATAAGTCATCTCAAAATTGATTTGTGGTATCTTATCCCCAAATTTTTGATAAACCTTAACTAAATCTGGATGGTTAGGAGCGACAGCGAGTCCAACTAATGTAATTGAATCGATAACTACCTTTTTATGTTTTGAAAGCTCATAAACCCTTCCTAGCTCATCAACAACATGAGTTAGGGGATCTCCTGATATAAGAGCTCTTACTCTTAGCTCCTTAAGATCTGATAGCGAGATTGCGTGATCTGGGGAATTATTAGCAACAGGAGCTGTTTCTGCTTTGGCTAAGGTCTGTCTCTGAGCACTCTCAACTCCTTCCTCCTTCGTTTGAGGCTTTTTCTCATCCGGTTTTTCTAATGAATCATCCCTTTTTTTTCGAAATTCGTCTTTAAATTTCAGCACCTTAGAATACTTTGAGCCACCTCTAGGGTTTGCCTCTATAAAATGGGATTTTGCAAAGTTCTTTTCTCGAAAATCCGAACTCTTCTCTTGAGCTTCAAGCAGAGCTGGTCGAATTACAAAGGCAAGGCACAGAGTAAGGGACAAAGTAGTAAAATATCGACTCAAAATCTTAAACTCCATGTGGATATACCCTGTACGCAGGGGCTTAGCACTTATATTATGAACTAGTTTAAATGCTTAGCCAAACTAGCCGTACCTGTTTAGCATGTGAGAAAAGATAGCTTGAGTAAATAGCTGTTTCAAACCTCATAAAGCGCCTTGTTCAAATAAATTGAATTATCTTTAGAGTTTACACTATGAGTGATATTACTGTCGTCTCCCTGATATTCGCTGCAATATTCGCGGGAATTATTTCCGAAAAACTCGATAAAACAATCCTAGTACTTATCGGTGCCTCAATAATAGTCGGCTGCGGCTATCTTCATTTTGAAGAGGCGATGCACTCAATAGACTTTGATACCGTCATCCTACTCCTAGGGATGATGTTACTTGTAGACTCGCTGCGAGACCTCCAGATCTTTGACTGGGTAGCCTTAAAGTTAGGAATCATGTCACGCGGGAACCCGGTTTTGATATTCTTAATGTTCAGTATAGCTACTGCAACACTCAGTGCATTTCTTGATAACGTAACAACCGTTTTAATTATTGCTCCTCTAATCATTCAGCTTACAAGAGGAATTGGTCTACCGGTAAAACCATTTCTATTTAGCGTAATATTTTTATCTAACATCGGTGGAGCAGCAACTCTAATTGGTGACCCACCAAACATCCTAATTGGTTCACAGGTAAAAAGCCTAACATTTGCAAGCTTCTTACAATACCTAAGCTTTCCAGTAATCGTATCAGCAATAGCTGTCTTGGTAATGATCAAGCGCGCTAAGCGCGATGTAATTAAACCCAGAAACTCTAACTTCGACTGGCTATTTATGAGTAGCTTGATGCTTGAGCAGATGAAGCGTGAGTTAGATGAGCTGCACATACCAAAAGCTGTCTTTGTTAAAAGTATGGCAATCTTTTTGCTAGTTATCATTGGATTCTTCTTACACTCAGTTACTCATTTACCACCTGCAGTAGTTGCTATATCAGGTGCAACTTTAATGATGTTAGTTTTCCATAAAGAACTAGATCCGCATCACTTAATTCCAAAGATTGAATGGCCAACTCTTGTTTTCTTTAGTGGACTATTCGTAGTAGTTGGGGCGATGGAACACGTTGGAGTACTTGATGTAATTGCCCATGAGCTTGTGGGAGTTACAGATAACTTTTTTATCATGTTAATGATAATTATCTGGTCATCTGCAATCTTATCAGCTGTGGTTGATAACATTCCTTTTGTGGCTGTAATGATCCCAATCTTAAAAGATCTAATTAACAGCCCTCAATTTGCGGACAATCCAAAGACTGGCCTTGTTTGGTGGGCGCTTGCCTTAGGTGCATGTTTTGGTGGTAACGGCTCCATGATCGGTGCTTCTGCCAACGTTGTGTCCTGTGCAATTGCTAAATCAAAAGGGATTGATATCGGCTTTAAGGAGTTTATAAAGGAAGCTTTGCCGATCACTTTGGCAAGTATCATTATCTCTTCGCTATATATTGCAGTGCTTTACTACTACTAGAGAGTGTCAATGGAAACAGGTGCATTACCGGTACTAAATAGGCTCTTAGTAGAGCTTGAAGAAAAGAATGGATCACGAGCGCTGGGCAAAGATATGCTATCGGCGCTTAAAACAACCATTGATGAATTCAGTGGCGAAAAAGACTGTAAGGCTTTATTGCATCAGCTCTATTCACTGCATAATTTGATGCTTGCATGTAGACCGCGCATGGCTCATGTAATCCATGATTTACAAGCATTGATTATCTACCTTATTGCGCATAAAGAAGCTGGCGCAGAAGAGGTAAAGCACTTTATAGATATCCTGTACAAGGAAAGCGAAGAGCAACTAAACGAGACGATTGATAATGCTCTGGCTCTATTTACAGAACCTAAACATCTCCTGCTTCATTCACATAGTCGCACAATTCGAACCTTAATTGATAAACTTGCTACAGCTAAAGTTAGACCGATAGTCTATGTCGCTGCTCAAAAAACCCACAAAACTGACAAGATAATCGTAGATCTTGATAGAGCTGGAATAGAGCATCATGTTGTGTCTGAGTACTCGATTGTGCACATCTTAGATAAGCTCGATTTAGCAATCTTTGGAGCGCTTACTCTAAACAACAACGAAGAGGTCATCTTAAGCCCAGGTTCTGGAGGACTCATTTCGCTACTTCAACAATATAATGTCGAGGTATATGCAATTCTAACTCGCAATAAATTTAGCTATTGGCGTGAGCAAACAGAATCTGCCTACAAAGAAGTTAGACAGAAATCTCTAAGCGGTATTGATTATGAGAAAATGGTTTTCTCACATGATGTTGTCTCTCTCAATTTGATAACTGGCATTATCGCGGATGAAAAAATCTACACACCTGATGAAACTCGTGCTGAGTACGATCGACGACAAAACGAGTTTCTTGAGCATGAGCATGTAATCAAAGAATTAGAAGGAAAATAAAGTTAAATATGGAAACAGGCGCATTACCAGTACTAAATAGACTTCTAGTTCAGCTTGACGAAAAGAATGGAGCAAGGGCCCTTGGCAACGATATGCTCTCAGCAATGATTACAACTATAGATCAATTTGCTGGCGAGAAAGATAGTAAATCTCTACTTAAACAGTTACTAGATCTTCACAACCTGCTTCTTGCCTGCAGACCACGAATGGCACATGCAATTCACGACATTCAAGACTTAATGATCTATCTTGTTAATCGTCCAGATGCTGATTCTAATCAATTGAAGAACTATATTATTGAACTTCAAAAGAAAAACGAGAAAGAGCTTGAGGACACATTAAAAAACGCTCTCCCTCTATTTAAAGAACAAAAAGAGATTTTGATTCATTCACACAGCAATACTATTCAAAGACTTCTAGCGTACTTAGAGCATGCTGATAAAAAACCAGTTGTGTATGTTGCCGCACAGGACACCGATAAAACTGAAAAGATAATCAAGGATCTGCATAAAGGACAATTCGTCTTCCACGTACTGTCTGAATACTCAATTGTACATGTGATAGAAAATTTAGATTTGGCAATCTTTGGAGCGCTTACTCTAAACAACAACGAAGAGATAATTTTGGGCCCTGGTTCAGGTGGATTGATTGCACAACTTAAGAAGGCAGGCATTGAGATCTATTCAATTTTAAGCAGATCAAAATTTAGCTACTGGAGAGAACAGACAGAAACTGCTTATAGCGAAGTCAGATCAAAATCTGCTATGGGCGTTAAGTACCAAAAGACTGTTTACTCTCACGATGTAGTGCCACTAGATCATTTTACCGGCATCATAGCTGACGAAAAAATCTATACGCCGGACGAAGCCCGCAAAGTTTACGAAGAAGAGCAACAAAGCTTCGTTAAAAACGAAGAGATAATCAATTCAATTAACAAGTAAGCTTTACCGAGTAAAGCCTACTCAAATTCTTCAACTGAACCGCAAGTACAGATCAGGTTTCTGTCACCATACGCATTATCAATACGGCCTACCGCGGGCCAGAATTTATAATCACGTAGAGATGAAACCGGATAAGCAGCCAGCTCTCTAGAATAAGGTCTTTCCCAAGAATCAGAGATAACTACTTCCGCAGTGTGAGGAGCGTTCTTTAAGACGTTATTTTCTTTATCAGCCGTGCCACCTTCTACTGCAGCTATTTCCTGTCTGATTGCAATCATCGCTTCACAAAAACGATCTAACTCATAAAGAGACTCGCTTTCAGTTGGTTCAATCATCATGGTTCCAGCTACAGGCCATGAAATCGTAGGCGCATGAAAACCGTAGTCCATCAAGCGCTTCGCTACATCTTCAACCTCAATACCTGCCTGCTTAAAGCTTCTAAGATCTAAGATGCACTCATGAGCAACTAAGCCATTTGCACCAGTATAAAGAACTGGGTAATGCGGCTCTAATCGCTTAGCTATGTAGTTAGCATTCAAAATTGCAATCTCTGTTGCTTCCTGCAGACCCTGACCTCCCATCATCTGGATATACATCCAAGGGATAGGCAAAATTGCAGCAGAACCCCAAGGTGCTGCTGATACTGCTCCACCTTTAAGATCTGACAAACCATGAAAATGTCCAGGCATATAAGGAGCTAGATGTTTCTTAACACCGATTGGACCTACACCAGGACCACCTCCACCATGTGGAATACAAAAAGTCTTATGTAAATTCAGATGGCATACATCTGCGCCAAACTTAGCTGGGTAGCTTATCCCAACTAGAGCATTCATATTTGCTCCATCTAAATAGACCTGCCCTCCATTGTCATGAATGACTTGGCAGATATCTTTAATACTTTCTTCAAAAACTCCGTGAGTTGATGGATAGGTGATCATTAATGCAGCAAGCTTTGCCTTATTTGCTTCGGCTTTTTCTTTAAGATCAGCTAAATCAATATTTCCATTTTGATCACATTTAACTCCAACAACTTTCATACCTGCCATGATTGCACTTGCAGGATTAGTCCCATGAGCAGAAAGTGGAATTAAACAGATATCACGTTCAGTTTCATTATTAGCTTGGTGAAAACCCCTAATAGCTAACAATCCAGCATACTCACCTTGTGAGCCAGCGTTTGGCTGAAGACTTACGGCATCAAAGCCTGTTACCTTACAGAGCATCTGCTCGAGTCCAGTTATTAGTTCAGTATACCCCTTCGCTTGAGGTAAGGGAGCAAACGGATGAATGTTTGCAAATTCAGGCCAAGTAACAGGAATCATCTCACTAGTAGCATTAAGCTTCATCGTACATGAACCAAGAGGTATCATCGAGTTTGCCAATGAAAGATCTCTGCTCTGAAGTCTTGTTACATATCGTAAAAACTCAGTTTCTGAGTGATACTTGTTAAAAACAGCATGCGTTAAAAACTCACTCTTTCGCGAGAACTCTGAAGGAAGAGATTTTTCTTCAGTTGATATCGTCACTATCTTTTGAGCAGTAAAAATTTCAATTATTGCTTTTAATTCATCCTCAGTCACCGTCTCATCAAGACTAACTCCAAGTGAATCAGAGATATCCTGTCTAAGGTTAAATCCTGCCTTTTCAGCTCTAACTAAAATATCGCTTCGAGTTTTTTTATCGACAGCAACAGTTAAGGTGTCAAACCAATTTGAATTTTCAACAACAAGCCCAGCAGCCTTCAACACCTCAGCCAAGAGCGCAGTATATCTAAAAATTCTATTTGATATTCGACGAATACCCGAAGGTCCGTGATAAACACAGTACATGCTTGCCATTATCGCTAGAAGCACCTGAGCCGTGCAGATATTACTCGTGGCTTTCTCGCGACGAATATGTTGCTCGCGAGTTTGCATGGCCAGTCTTAGTGCCGGCTTTCCTGAACTATCTTTCGATACGCCAACTAGTCTACCTGGCATAGTTCGCTTGTATTTCTCACTGCAGGAGATAAAGCCAGCATGAGGTCCACCAAACCCAAATGGCACACCGAATCTCTGAGAATTTCCAACAGCAATATCAGCACCAAACTCAGCAGGAGGAGTTAATAAAGCTAGTGCAGCTAAATCTGTGCCTACTACAACCAGAGCACCGACTGAATGTACATCGTTACATAACTGAGAATAATCTCTAATTTCACCGAAAGTATCAGGATACTGAAGATAAACTCCAAAATATTTCTGGTCTGCACTAAAATTCAGCTCATCTCCTACCTCAACATCAATACCTAGCGGTAACGCTCTAGTTTTTACAACTGCAATAGTCTGAGGGTGTGCATTCTTAGAGATAAAGAAAGTGTTTTTCGCTTCGCTACCTGTAGCACGGTGACACATAGTCATAGCTTCAGCAGCAGCAGTTGCTTCATCAAGTAATGAAGCGTTTGAGATCTCAAACCCTGTGAAATCACAAATCATCGTCTGAAAATTCAAGAGCGCTTCTAACCTACCCTGTGCAATCTCTGCTTGATACGGCGTATATTGAGTATACCAACCAGGATTCTCCAAAATGTTACGTAAGATGACTGTTGGCGTAATAGTTCCACTATACCCCATCCCAATAAGAGAGCGTCTAACTTCATTTTTGTCAGCTATCTTTCTAATTACTACCAATGCTTCAGTTTCGCTTAGTCCTTCCGGTAGCTCTAATGGCTGCTTTGCTCTGATTTGAGAGGGCACAGTCTTTGAAACAAGCTCATCAAGAGAGGAAAAACCCATCGATTTCAACATAGTTGAAATCTCACTCTGTGATGGCCCAATGTGTCTTCTAGTAAATGGCATGTTCTCTCTTTCTCTGTTTTCTATCGCATAAGCAGCATTCGTCATATCAATTACCCCTGCTCTCCAATATATTTCTCATACTCAGTTGCATCCATCAGCTTCTCAAGGTCTGATTCTGTTATATCTGATAATTTAATCAACCATCCATCACCATATGGATCACTGTTTACAAGTTCAGGACTAGACTCTAAAGCGCTGTTACCTTCAGAAACCGTTCCGGAGATAGGTGTATATACATCTGATGCAGCCTTAGTTGATTCTACTACACAGATAGAGTCGGCTTGATTAAAGGTCTTACCTGAAGACGGCAACTCAACAAAGACAATCTCGCCCAATTCGCCTTGAGCAAACTCAGTAATACCAACTGTTGCTGAGCTACCTGAAACTCTTACCCACTCATGCTCTTTGGTGTATTTCAAATCACTTGGAAATTCCATATCTCTTCTCCATAAGATAAAAGTTTTATTTTGCTCGACGGTAAAATGGACGCTTTACAACATGACACTCAAGCTGACGACCACGCACCTCAATTAAAAGTTTTGTATTAGGTTTTTTATAGTCACTATCGATAACTGCTAGACCCAGGGCTTTTCCTAAAGTTGGCGATTTTGTACCACTCGTTGTAAAGCCTATTCGTTGGCCTGCTTCGCTAAAGACATTGCAACCTTCGCGCACAATACCGGGACTATCAACATAAAAGCCGACCAAAGCCCGTGGGGCACCCTCGTTTTTATGCTTGGTTAAGATCTCTTTTCCTAAAAAATCGCTCTCTTTATCAACTTTCACAAATGGGCTGATTCCAGACTCAATCGCAGAGACCTCTTCAGAGAGCTCATGTCCGTATAGCGGAAGACAAGCTTCAAGTCTCAAGGTATCACGTGCCCCTAATCCACAAGGAACCAACCCCTGCGAAGCGCCAGCAACGAGAAGTTCGTCCCAGATAGTAGCGACAGAATTTTTTGGGATAAACAACTCTGCACCATCCTCACCGGTATATCCAGTGCGAGCAACAAGGACATCTGTGCCAGCCAAACTAACATAGCGGTGGTGAAAAAACTGTAGAGACTCAGCGAATTCCTCGCCGGTATACTTTTCTAAAATAGAGATGGCAGCAGGTCCTTGTATTGCTATCTGCCCATATTGATCGCTTTCGTTTCTGCAGGTTGCATCGAACTTATTATGTTTGCAGAACCAATCGAAATCCTTATCCGCATTAGAAGCATTCACGCAAACCAAAAACTTTTCTGAATTCATTCGATATATGATTATATCATCGATTAGCGTGCCATCACTTTTAGTAATAGCCGTATATTGAGCTTTGCCATCAACTAATTTTGAAACATCATTGCACGTTAGGTAATTTAGCATTTTTTCAGCCTCTTTACCTTCAACCCAAACCTCTCCCATATGGCTCACATCAAATAGTCCAGCCTTGGTTCTAACCGCCTCATGCTCAGCAAGCAGACCACTGTACTGAACCGGCATCTCCCAACCGGCAAATGGAACCATCTTACCTTTTAATGCAAGATGGTTTTCGTATAGGGGGGTTCGTTTTAGATCTTCACTCATGATTTTCCCATTGCATTATTATAGTTCAGATAGGTGTTGTAGATTAACATCATTACAGTCATAGGACCTACGCCACCTGGAACAGGAGTAATTGCCGCTGCTCTTTTTGCTGCCTCATCAAATTCGACATCACCGGTAAGTGATCCATCAGGCAAGCGATTAATACCAACGTCCAATACTATCGCACCAGGTTTAATCCAGTCACCTTTAACTAAACCAGGGACTCCAACAGCTGCAACCACGATATCTGCTTTCTTACAAACAGCTGCGAGATCGTCAGTTCTAGAATGAGCTAGGGTTACAGTAGCATTACGATCAAGTAGAAGCAGAGAAACTGGCTTACCGACTAAAATTGAACGACCAACAACAACAGCGCTTTTACCACTAAGATCAGCTTCCGGTATTTTAGAAACCTCAACACCTTTCTGAGAGATATCTACACCACTCAATGCTAAATCTAAAAGTTTAACCGTTCCAAGTGGAGTACACGGCCTAACACCCTTTTTACCGGTCATTAACAAGCCTTGATTGTGCGGGTGCAAACCATCTGCATCCTTTGCTGGATCAATAAGGTCTAAAAGCTTGTCTGAGTTCAGGTGTCTTGGAACAGGGAGTTGAAGTAAAATGCCGTCAACTTCAGGGTTTTGATTATATGATTTAATTGCCTCAGCAACTTGCTCAAAGCTAGCATCCTCTGGCAGGCGGGTATCAAAACTCTTTAAGCCGGCACGTTTGGCAACTTTTTCTTTAGTACGAACGTAATATTGGGATGCTGGATTGTTTCCGACTAGGATTACAGCCAGGCCAGGTTTTCGTCCATATTGAGCAGCGTCTTTTTCAACACGCTGTTTTAGATCCGTTTCTAGCAATCTTGCCAGTAACTTACCATCTAGTATCGTTGCATTTGAGCTCACAATCTGACAGTCTAGCCTCCACTTCAATAGTCTTGTGGATTGAATATAGTGCTGTAGAGCATAGAAGTAAACTAATTGAGACGAGGAAATTTATGATCATAGGAACTCCCAGAGAGCGTAAAACATTAGAGAAACGAGTTGCTCTTACCCCAGATGGAGCAAAAGAGCTGACATCACGCGGTCACACAGTATTAATTGAGAAAGATGCAGGTATCGGTTCGGGATTTGGAAACGATCTCTATGAAAGTGCCGGATGCCAAATGGTAGATACATTAGAGGATGTGTGGACTAGATCTGAACTGGTAGTAAAAGTTAAAGAGCCACATGAGTCTGAATATCAATTCTTTAGACCTGGATTAGCAATCTTTGATTATCTACATCTAGCAAGCATGCCTGAACTAGCAGCAAAGCTAGTTGAAACAAAAATTACAGGGATAGCTTTTGAGCTGGTAAGATCTTCAGATGGAAGATATCCACTGCTCGATCCGATGAGCGAAGTTGCTGGAAAGCTCTCCGTTCTTAACGGTGCAAACCTACTCTTAAGCCAAAATAACGGAAGAGGAGTACTACTTGCAGGAACAAGCACAATTCCAGCTAGAAGAGTTACAATCATTGGTGCTGGAGTTGCAGGACAAGCCGCTTGCGAAGCTGCGCTAGGGATGGGAGCTCGTGTTACTCTCTTAGATAATAACGTAGATAAGCTACATAATATTAAGGTGCGTTTTGGAAATGCACCTAGAACTGTATTTTCAACCCCACAAAGCATAGCAATTGAAGCTGCTAAAGCAGACCTTCTAATCGGCGCGGTGCTTATACCTGGCGCTCATGCTCCACGCTTAATCACACGAGAAACGATGAGCAGAATGAAGCCAAATTCTGTCTTTGTTGACATCAGTATTGACCAGGGTGGATGCGCAGAAACAATTCGACCGACAAACCTGGATAACCCAGCCTACCTTGAAGAAGGTGTGCTTCATTATGGTGTTTGCAACATGCCTGCTCAGGTTCCAAGAACTTCAACTATGGCTTTATCGTTAGTTACACTACCGTATGTAATCCAACTTGCTGACAAAGGGATTGTTAAGGCCATGCAAGAAAATCAGTCTTTGAAAGATGCGCTGAATACTTGTAATGGAAAACTCACTAACAAGGCTGTTAGTGGTGCTGTGAACATCGATTACACACCAATTGATGAGGTTCTGAAGTAAAATATGATCGATCTTAAAGACCTCAGAGAAAACCCTGATCGTTATAAAGCTGCAGTTGCTAAAAAGAGAGTTAACTTCGATATAGATGCCTTCCTTAAGTTAGATGAGGAGGTCAGACTACTTAAGAATGAAACTGAAACTTTAAGAGCTGCCCAGAATGCTGCTAGCAAGGAGATTCCAAAGCTGCAGGGAGACGAGAAGCAAGCAAAAATTGCCGAGATGAAACAGGTTGCTGATAAGCTAAAAGCTTCATCAGATAAGCTCGTTGTCTCGGAGGAGGAATGGAAGCGCTTAAGGTTATTCATTCCATCAATTCCACTTGATGCTGTTCCCGAAGGCAAGGATGACTCTGAAAATGTAGAGATCAGGAAGTGGGGAGAAATTCCTAGCTTTTCTTTTACACCCAAAAGCCATATCGAGCTTGGTAACGACTTAGATATTGTTGACATTGAACGTGGCGTTAAAATAGCTGGTTCTAGAAACTATTTCTTAAAGGGAGATGGAGCCCTGCTTCAACATGCCGTACTTAACTATACTCGAGATTTTCTAATCGAGCGTGGCTTTACCCTGCTTGATCCGCCACACATTGTGAATTACGAAGCGATGGAGGGGACAAGTTACTTTCCTGGCGGAGAAGAGCAAGCGTATAAACTTGATGAAAGAGACAACAAGTATTTAATTGGTACATCTGAAGTGTCGCTGACTTCTTATCACATGGACGAGATTCTAGATGCTTCTGAGCTTCCAAAAAAATATATTGGGTACTCTCCCTGCTATAGGCGTGAAGCTGGCACCTATGGAAAAGACACTGCTGGTCTTTATAGGATTCACCAGTTCTATAAAGTTGAACAGGTTGTCATCTGCAAAAACGACCCTGCTGAAAGCGCGAAACATCACGCTGAAATCTTAAAGAATGCTGAGGATTTGATTCAAAGCCTCAATATTCCTTACAGAGTAGTTGATGTCTGTGGCGGTGATATCGGAATGGGCCAGGTCTACAAAAACGACATTGAATCCTGGATGCCATCTAGAGATTCTTACGGTGAAACACATAGCTGCTCAACCTTTCATGATTTCCAAGCTAGACGCTTAAATCTTAGATATCGAGACACTGATGGTAATCTTCATATCTGCCATACATTAAACAATACCTGCATAGCATCACCTCGCATTCTGATCTCACTCTTAGAGCTTAATCAGAACGAAGATGGCAGCGTAAATATTCCTGAGCCGCTACAGTCATACATGGGTGGCAGGACAAGAATTTCGAAAAGCTAATAAGCACAGGGGCTAGCCCTGTGCTTTATTCATCAGATAAGTTAAGGAACTGGACAAACAGCCAGCTCTGCTAATGCCCCCGATTCTGCTAAATGAAGCTCAATCTTTCTAGCAGGACCAACTCTTTCACGCACACGTTGAAAGCTATTGTCCCCTTTATCTTTGAGAGGAATTATGACTTCGCCACCTGAGTGAAGGTAAATCTTAAAGTAAGAATCATCACTTTCATTATCAAGCACAGAGGCATATCTAAATTCAACACTTGAGGTATACCATTCAGCGGTAATCACACCACCTGCCTGCTCATCGTCAGGATCATCTACTATACCATCACTATTCTGATCGAAGTCGTTCTCAGCAATAATCACTACCTTACCTTGACGAGTATTATTTCCTTTACCATACCCTGGTGTTACTAAATCAGTATCACCACCTGTGATATGATGTGTATCAAATACAATCAGCTTATCTGGATGCGAAGGATTATTATTTTCTGCATACATCGTAAAGCCTAGATCAGAGAACGGATTCGTCGGCTTCCCTATCTCCTGACCAGCAATAAGGTTCAGAGGTTTTCCAACAGTAGTTTCATCAAAATTTATAAGTGAAAGACAGGGATAAATTCTCATCTCTGCGATTCCACCAGATCCGGCAAACTCAACTTCAACTCTTGTTACCGCTTGCTGGTAGTTCCAGATTGTCTGAACGGAGTTATCTCCAAGCGGAACAATTGGTAAAGTTTGGACAAGGTCTCGACCAATATAATATCGAACCTCTCCTCCCTGCTCCTCAATATCTACTAGTCTTATCTCTGCGACATCAGCTGGGCCATGAAATTTAAACGAGATTATTCCTCCTGCTTGCTCATCATCAGGACTGTCGATTAATCCATCACCATCTGCATCAAGGTCATTTTCTGCGATAATAAGCAGGTTTTCATATGCCTTATCATTACTAATCCCATAACCGGGAGTCTGTAGATCCTCATCACCAGGTGTTGGATTAGCTGAATCAAAAATAATGGCCTTGTCAGGATGGTTAGGATTATTGTTATGAACTTTGATCTTCATAAAATGAGACCAGGGGTTAATTTCACTTATAGGAAAACCTGCTGGAATCGGTTGGCCAAAACCCCAATTAAAAGTTTGAAGTTCGCCAGTTGGTTGTTCTGCAAATGAGATCGTTGAAACAATCAACAAGAAAGTTAGAGGTCTAAGAATAGACAAAAGTAACTGCATACGTTCCTCCTAGAATTAGCTACAGCTGAAGATTACGCATGCCCTTAGTCCCCAATCAGACAGCGGGGATTCTAACAATCAGAGCTTGTTAATCAATAGAAAAGATAAGTATGCAAATATAGTAAGTTTAATTAGCTTGAGCGGTAACTTTATCAGTTTTATCTTTGCCGTTTAAGACCTGAGGCTTACGACGCAGAACCGGAGTATTAATCACCAAGGTTGTACTGTCAGATTCTCTCTCGTATGAAACCTCAACACCCTGATCATCAATCACAAAATAAGTCTGAAGAACTTTCACAAGATCCTGCCTGAAGTCAGCCATCTCTTCATTGTTCAGACCAGATCTGTCTTGGACCAACACAACATGTAGCCGACCTTTTGCTACTGAGTTCGATTTATCGCCAAATAATCTGTCTTTGAGAGCACTAAACACCTTATCTCTCCATCAATACAAAGTTTGAATCTTAGGCTACACCGAATCGGCGAGAAAGCCTATCCCAAAAACCTCCTCGACTGTCGAAGTTTTCGATTGGGATCTCCTCTCCAGCCATTCTACGAGCAATCGTAGAAAAGGCCTTTCCTGCCATAGACTTATCATTATAAGAAACAGGCTCACCTGTATTAGCCGCCACTATCACCTCTTCATCACGCTCAACAACTCCTATGAGTGGAACCCCTAAGATCTCCTGAACATCAGAGACTGAGAGCATATCTCCACGGCGTACCATGTTGAAATCGATTCTATTAACTATCAGACGAGGATCGATATTCATCGAAGCTAATAGTCCAACTACCCTATCAGCATCTCTAATTGAAGATACTTCTGGGTTAGTCACAATTAAGGCCTTCTCAGCACCTGCACAGGCGTTTTTAAAGCCTTGCTCAATCCCTGCAGGCGAATCGATTATGATAAATTGAAATTCACGCTTGTAGTGATTGATGACCTTTCTAAAATCATCTTCATTAACAACATCCTTCTCATCGGTTTGAGAGGCTGGTAGTAAATATAGATTGTTTGACTTCTTTGACTTAATGATAGCTTGCGTTGGCTTACAGACACGCTTAGCTACATCAACCAAATTAAAAACAACCCTATTTTCCAATCCAAGGATTACATCCAGATTTCGCAATCCAATATCAGCATCTACTACAAGGGTTCGTTTCCCTCTCATAGCCAAAGCTGCACCAAGACTCGCAGTTACGGTCGTCTTGCCAACTCCGCCCTTACCAGAGGTAACAACATACACCTCGCCTAGCTTCTTGCTTCCCTTCTCACTACTTCCATTCATCAAACTCATCTCTCTATTCCTCAACAGAGTAAGTTAAAAACTTCAAACCACTCTCGTTTATCTCCGAGACAATCTGCCACTCTCACGTTTCATAAAAGGCTCGACAACTATTATATTGCCCTCAACCTTTGCAATTTCCGGTACTTTTCCACCATCTGCACAACCACGAGTAATAGTCGTACCGATACGAAGTTGAGTCGGCTGCAAACTTAACGCGAAAATCGATCTACCTCCGCCAGTCTCATCGTATGCACCAGCGTGTGCAATCCCTCGCAAGGTGCCAAGGACTATGACGTCCCCACCAGCAACAACCTCTGCCCCGGGATTAATATCACCTACGATAATTAAAGAATGCTCACTTTCAATCTTTTGCCCTGAGCGGAGCGTGCTATAAATAATTCTCGCATCCGGATCATCCCAAAGTGAAGGATCTGTTAATGCTGCTGACTCGGTGGTAACTACCTTTTCGATGTCGTCAGGCAAGTCGTCAATATCATCCATTCCGTCAAACAGACTCAAGATACCCTGACCATCCTCATCAGATTCGTGGTCATCATCATCGTCATCTCCAGCAACTGGACCGATATGGGCCAACCCAGTGCTTTTTACCTGAGTGGCGCGAACCGTAACTCCGTAATCTTCAGAGAGAAAAGCTGTTACGTCTTTGATTGTTGTAGTACCAGGACGGGTACCGACCCACTCGATGGAGACTTCATGGCCACCTAAAAATGTTTTACGTGGCTCCATAAATTCGCCGAGAGCCGATCTTAGGCTTTCCTGATCAATTCGACCATCAAGGCGTAATACTACTCCATCTCCTGTACCTCGCGCAGAAACCACTCCACCTCTAGAGGTCGCGAGCAGAGAGTCGCCTTCATGTCCAATTACATCTGTCATAGAGGACCTGTTTGCAAATCGTTTTCTTAGAAAATTCAAGCTCTTAAGCAACTCTTACTTTAAGTTACTTATAGCAAAATCACTCTATCAGCAGATAAACCGATATTGCAAGTGACAAAAATCACTTAATTTTAACTTGTGTCAGAAAAGACCTTCAGTGTAGTTGTAACTACATGAAAACTTTGAGCAAACTAATCGCTTCCGGTTTCTACTCTGGATACCTGCCAAAGGCACCGGGCACATGGGGCACATTGTCATTTATCTTTGTTTGGCTCCTATTAGAAAATTTTTCAAATTTTAATCAGTGCGCAGTCATAGTTAGCACAATAGCTATTGGATTTGTTTCGACTCAAATTTGCCTCAACTCTTTCAAACACAAAGCAAGAAATGGAAAAATTGATCCATCATACATTGTAATAGATGAATGGGCCGGTATGGCAATTAGCTTGATCAATGTGCCTTCAACGAATCCAGAATTAATTCTAATCGCATTTTTACTCTTTAGAGTATTTGATGTAACGAAGATTTGGCCGATAGTATTGTTTGAAAAGCTTCCTGGAAGTGCTGGAATCATGCTTGATGATATCGTTGCCGGAATTTTCAGTGCATTAATTGTTAACCTAATTTTACTGTAGGCAGAGAGAATGAAAATTCTTCCATCCCTGTTTTGTTTTATATATGTAACAACATTTACTGCTTGCTCACCTCTTTTCGTAATGCAAGCTGCAGTAGAAGAAAGTAAGATTTTATTAAAGCGCAAAGAGATCTCTGACTTAGTAAAACAAGACGAGGTCGATGCAGAACTCAAACAAAAACTTCAACTAGTGCTAGATGCTCGTAGCTTCGGCGAGTCAATTGGGCTAACTCCCAAGGGCTCTTTTACTAAGTTCAGTAAAGTAGACAAGGACGTGCTGGTCTGGGTTTTAGCTGGATCAAAGCAAACATCCTTTGATGTGTACACCTGGTGGTTTCCAATCGTTGGACATGTTCCTTACAAGGGATACTTCTCAAAGACGGATGCTGAAAGAGCAGCTTGGAAGCTTAGTTGGCGAGGGTATGAAACATTTATCCGTGGAGCTGAGGCTCTAAGCACACTTGGCTGGTTTGATGATCCTATTCTTTCAACAACCCTTAAAAACGAAGACTCATGGATTGTAAACACAGTCCTGCACGAATCGCTTCACTCCACAGTTTGGATTCCTAATCATGTTACATTTAATGAAAGTCTTGCAAACTTTTTTGGATTTCAAGGCACAATAGATTTCTATAGATCACAAAACGATCAGGTAAAAATCAAACAATCAAAGGAAAGTTTACGACGAGAGTTTGAGCTTGGGCGAGCAGTAGAGAAACTATATGCCGATCTCGACAAACTCTATAAAAGCGAGATATCCGAAGATGAAAAACTTAGGCGACGTGAAATCATTTTTGCTAAAAGCCTAAGCCCAATTAAAGCAAAGTACCCAAAGCTTAAAATACTTAAAACGATTAACAACTCTGAAATATTGCAGCTAAAATTTTACCTTACCTCCTTAGAGCTGTTTCAAAGACTCTATATAAAAAATAATGGTGATTACGCTAAGTTTCTAAGCGCTATTGAAACACTGCGAGAAAAGCTCAAAGCAGAGTCAGAAAGCGATCCATTTAAGCTGCTTGAGGAGCTTATTGATAATTAATCATAATGTTGTTAGCTTGGGCCCATGTTTGCAGACAAATTATTTAATGCAATTAAAGAAACAGATAGTAGAATCGTTGCAGGACTCGACCCTAGACTTTCGCTAATTCCAAATTGCATCCTTAACGAAGCTTCAAAATCCGCCACAAATGAAGATGCTGTTTACAAGGCGATTGTAAAATTTCACCAACTTGCTTTTCGAGCAATGCATGAAGAGATTGCTGCAGTAAAACCGAATATTGCTTTCTTTGAACAATATGGTTTTGCTGGGGTCAAAGCTTTTCAAGATGTATGTTTGATTGCAAAAGACTTTGATTTTCTAGTTATAGCAGATGCGAAAAGAGGAGATATTGGCTCAACTGCTCAAGCGTATAGCAATGCGTTTTTAGGTGAAGCGAATTACAACGGCAAACTCCAGAAAACCTTTGAAGTCGATGCATTGACCGTTAATCCCTTTTTAGGCTTTGATACCCTAGAGCCTTTTTTAGAAAGCTGCCTCGAGTATGACAAGGGAATTTTTGTCTTAGTTAAAACTTCAAATCCTGGATCGGCGGATATTCAGAATATTATCTGCCAAGATACCGAAAAAACAATCTCTGAAAAGATTGCACATTGGATTTCAGATAACGGCAAACAGCTAACAGGAGCTTGTGGTTATTCAGGACTAGCTGCTGTCGTAGGTGCAACCTACCCTGAAGAAGCTAGCCATCTTCGAAGTATTATGCAAAACAACTATTTCTTAATACCTGGCTTTGGAGCACAGGGCGGCAAAGCTAAAGACGCAATTGCTGGCTTTGACAGCAAGGGACAGGGAGCAATTGTTAATACTTCTCGTGGATTGCTCGGATCCTTCTCATCTCTTGATATCGATCAAGATCAGATCATAGATGAGATTGAGGACAAACTAGCCGAGTTTAACTCACAAATTAATAGCGCACTCAGTGCTGTGTAGTATCCAGAGTATGAGTTTATTCCCTACCTCCTCTTCGCACACAAATCCCGACACAAGCCTTTCACCTGGCGCAATCGCAACATATGAGAACAACGACGTTACTATTACAGCGACAATCATCGGAACATCAAAGAAGAAGTTAAAGGTGTTAAATTTGAATGGGGGTGTAACTGAGCTAGCCCCTGCACGACTTCACCCTTTAAGTGGCAAAATCCCCAATGAACTTGAAAGCAATTCAGACAAGGCAAAATACCTTTTCGAACTAAATGCAGGCGCTTCAAATCTTTATCAAGAGATCCAGCTAGAAACTATCTGGGAAACATTTGAGGGATCTGAAACAGAAGTGGAAGATCTTGAAATATGTGAGATGTACTTCGGTGATACTAAAACGGAGCATCACCTTGCGATAAGGTTAAAATTAGCGATTGATAAGATCTACTTCAAGCGCAAAAAACAAGCCTATATCTCAAGAACGCCTGCGGTTGTTGAGGAGCTAAAACGAGCACGCGAAGTTGAATTGGCTAAAGTGGGAAGACGAGCTGAGGTTTTATCTGCGTGCAAGGATAGAATTACGAAGAAAGACACGCCTTGGCCAAAAGAACTCCGAGCGGAAATTGCACTTTTAGAGGATCTTGCAGCTGGTTCGACTGAAGGCAATCAAACTAAAGAGGCAAAAGAGCTAGTACATCTTCTTTGCGAAGGACTTGGCATAAATGAAGCTGGACGTGTTGAAGAACGTGCCTATGCTATCCTACTAAAGACAAATCATTTTGATGAATTTACAAATTTAGCGATCATAAAGCATCGACCTCGAATTGAATTTCCAAAAGATATCCTTGATGAAGCATCAAATTTAAGATCGTATGAAACTTGCTCTGAAATTCTTCAGCACTATTCACCTGAAAAAAGGAGGGACTTAACCAACCTAGATTGCGTTACGATTGATGATGCGACCACCCAAGATATGGATGATGCTCTCTCATTAGAAATTATCGATGATGGATATTTATTAGGTATTCATATTACTGATGTATCTGCCCTAATTCCTCACGGCTCACTTTTAGATCAAGAAGCTCGACTTAGATCGACATCAATTTATTGTCCCGAACAAACTATCAACATGCTGCCTGAGGAGCTATCACAAAATATACTTAGTCTAAAAGCAGGCGTCCCCCGTCCTGCCGTCTCGTATCTCTATAAGCTAACCCGAGACTTTCAAATACTTAGCAAAGAGATCGTACTTTCTTGCATTCAGATTAAGAATCGCTACGACTATAACCAGGTCGACCAGTGTCTTAACAATGAGGGGAATGCTGCAAGCATGCCTATGAACGAAAGAGCGAAGCTTAACTTGCTAAGACAAGTCGCAACATCTTTCGAGTTTAGACGAATTGACCAAGGTGCTGTTAAGATCTCGAGAAAAGATGTAACCGTATTGAGAAATGAAGATGGGACACTCTATCTAAGCGAGTTCGACGAGGCTAGCCCATCTCGAAGCTTAGTTGGCGAATTAATGATCTTAGCAAATAATGACACTGCTCTATTTGCGTCAGAGAATAATTTGCCTCTGATTTATCGTAGTCAGCCCGACCCTGATGAAGATTATTTTCACAATCCTCAGAATATACCAGAAGGTCCAGCATACGATTATCTAGTACGTTCCAAAATGAAAAGGTCGGTTGTCTCAACAGAAGCAAACTCCCATTCAACGTTAGGTCTGAAAGCCTATACCCAGGTTACTTCTCCAATTCGGCGTTATTTAGATTTAGTGCTACAGAGACAGATCTCTACATATCTAACGACTGGGGAAGAAAAGTATTCTAAAGACGAGCTTCAAAGAGAGATCTTTGAAACTGAAGTTCCGTTAAGTAATGCGAGAGCGATTACATTCGAGTCAAAAAGATTTTGGATGTTAAAATATCTGGAAAAGCTAAAACAAGAACAACAGAATTTAACCGGTACGGTAATAAGATTAGATCTAAAACATCCACTTGTGCATTTTGATAAAATTTACACGACCTTCCCATGCATGAGCAAAAATCGGCTATCTTTAGGTCAAGAGATCACTGCTAAGATACTCAAAGCAGATCCAAAAAATGATATTATTAAGCTAGAGACAATTTAGACTTAGCACACAGCTACTCAAAAGCTCCCACTGTTCCTGGTGCTGTACGACTATCTCCTTCGATATCAATTGGCACTATCAGAGAGGTAACTCTATTTAGCAGCGTTGAACCACTGGCAGGTTGAAAATTCCCCGCTGATTCATCTGTATAACCAGGCGAGCCAGTAGTGACATCTGTACCTGGAGTAATATTTAAACCCATAATTGTGTTTACATAGTGATTATGTGCCACATCCTGAGAATCAATAACATCAGCCCCTGCGTCATCGATATTCGACATTCCTGATACAGAATTGGCACGCCAGGACACATTGCTCAAAGCATTCTTTGAGATCCTCCAGAGAAAATCCTGATCTGAAGTCATATGCCAAAAAAGGAGATGATTTGAAGTCACGCTCGCCCATTCGCTAAAGATAATCTCGGTACTACTCTCATCACAAAGGAAGTTAACAAAGGCAATTGAATTTAGATTTCCCGAACCTCCATTTACGTAAATGCATTGAGCATCAACACTAACAGCTGAAACCCCATAGTAAATTCTATTTTCAATAGTACCACCTGAAACATCAAAATTTATCACATAGGGATTAAATGATGTCTGCGAAGCATCAATACCAGTAACGGAGCTATTTACAACAAGTTCTGCTCCACTGAATGCTTCTGCACCAATAGTGGATACAGTGATATTTCGTTGTAGGCGTCCGGCTAAGCCATTTTTATTATCAGAAATCGTACTATCAGTGACGAAATACCTAGTCCACGATGAGGGGATAAAATCTACATTCTGGGTTCTTCCATTTCCGATAAAACTACTATCCTCTGCCCAAAAATAATCCTCTAATGCAGCGTCAGTTTGTAGAGAGGTCTTTATCTCCAAGTCTTGAAAACGCACTAGCTTTGTTTTTATCCCTTCAGTTCCTGATGCATTTATTCTCACATCATCTTTAGTCAAACCAGCCGCAGGTCTTATGGTTAACCACCTATTTGCAGTTGTTGTTTCTAGCGCGCTATTAAAACTTCCCAAAGTATGATTTCCAGCAGTGAGATAAATAAAACCTCCATCAGCATTATTTGTTCCACTAGCTTCCTGAATAGATCTAGCCGCCTTCATGATTGTTCTAAAAGGGGCAGAGGTCGAGCCATCTCCGGTTGTATCACTTCCTCCAAGCGAAACATATCTATCAAGAGTAGGCAGAGTTTGATTACTATTTGTGTTTAAATAGAGAGAATCAAGTAAACGCGGCTGACCTGCATCACTTGGGTAAGCAATAGCTCTAACTTCAATAACACCATCAGAGAAATCAGTTGCTCGAATTTTTGCCCAATATTCGACGGTCCCTGTACGTGGATTAAACGCTGCTTCTGTAATTGGAGTAAAGGTACCGCCGTTTACAGAGAACTCAACTCGATTGATTCCATTAATATGAAAAGCAACCACACCAACATTAAATTGATCAGTAAATGTTTGATATGGTGCAACGTTCCAATGAGCAATTACGTCTGCACTATAACCAGCATCACTTGGATTACCAACAGGATCTGGATCAGGGGTATCTCCTCCAAATCCGCTACCAGGTGTAATTACAGTTCCTTCTACCGTACATGTAGAAGAGCAACCATCGCTATCTTCTGTGTTCCCATCATCACACTCCTCCCCAAGATTTATCTGACGAGTTCCGTCTCCACAAAGTTCGTTTTTACATATGCTCGAGCAACCATCACCACTAATGGTGTTACCATCATCACACTCTTCTCCAATCTCTGTTTCAATTAAGCTGTTTCCACAAATCAAACCTGATTCAGGCTCATCTTCTCCTCCACCACCTCCACTATCATCATCGTCATCTTCAACTGGAGGGTCTGTTTCCTTGCATGCTTTCTTTCCAAGCTTAGCCGCTTGTTTTGCCTTGCTATATTGATTGCTCGATACCCCGAATTTATTTTTCTTGGATTTTTTAATGCCTGCGTGACTCTTCCAAGTAGTTTTACTGTTTTTTGTTTTTGCTTTTCCTGAGTGACGCTTGCTTGAGGAATCTACGTAACACTTAACAGCTTTTCCATTGCTATCTGTTGCACCATAAAAGGAACTTTCATTTTCTATTGTAATAGTTAGTTTCTTGGGTGCCTTTCCGGCATAGGCAGTTGAAGCAACAAAAATTGCTGTCAAAAAAAGCGCTATTTTAAGCATTAAAATTCTGCGCACAAACGTCCCCATTAGAAACATTTCTCCTACTCTTTATATCGGCAAGAAGCAGGCCAAAATAAAATCACTTTAAACTCAATATGTTAGTTTTAGCGCGGACTATTGTTAAGAAGAGAACTTCAAGAATTCGCTACAAAAAATGCGTAGCAAAAAATGGAGACTTAGCACATCGCAATTAACCTTAAATGGCTCTGATTTGGCTCTGCTCTGCGGGGGTCTTCGGCGCGAAGCCGACCCCCCGCAGAGCTTTCAGCGGTATCATCTCTGCTCCTCACTTCAGACAGGTTCAGACCTGACATCGCGAGCCCAGAAAAAAAGGCCTGCCACGAGCAGAATGAAGCTCAGCAACATGCCGCAGATGACCGGGATGCCATGATGCTCGGATGCATGCATCTCGATCTTTCCGCTTAGAGCCATCACCGGTAAGCCCAATGCAGCAATAGCGGAAAAGACCGTCGCTCCAGGGAGCAGCAGCACCAAATCGCTCGTCTTCGGATCGATCGCCTTGGCGATCATCGGAAAGATCGTAAGCGGAACACCGATCAGCAGCTGACCGATGAAGAACAGCCAAAGAACGTGCCAAAACATGTGTGATTTCCTCTAGGTGGGGTGCTTGACCTTTTGCAGATGTGCTAGGCCTGTCTAGATTGTTATAGCAAAACAGGGCAAATTTGACCCATAAATGTTGAAAATTTGACGATTCTGCCACTTCAAACCCTACTTAATTATCAATGAAATCAGATAATTGCATGATTTTATTCAAGTAATTCCAATTTTTAGTCGATGTTATATATGGCGCATTATATGCATCTGATAGGTAGTCGGTTTTAAGAGCTTTCGGGTTGGTCAGAATGAAAAAAGTTAGCGAATCTATCGAACTTCAAGAAGATATCTGCGAAATAATTGAACTCACATCAAACGATATCGAAACACTTGCAAAAGCTTTTGATCTGATAAACGAGGTCTGCGAGCTCAGATTTGACGATAAAGAAGAATCCCAGATCGTTGTTCACTAAAAGAGGTTAACTACTTAACCGAGATCTCTACTATTAGACCCTGATCATCACTCTCTTCAGTCCCAGTAATCATGCTTTCACCAGAGATTAGATGTAATTGAGTATCTAACAATTCTGCACCTTGATCGTTAGTCCAGTTCAACCAAAGTTGAATTCGATCATCTTTTCTAGCAATTGGTTTAAATGAAAGAGTGTGGCCTTGAGGCAAATGCAGAACTTCTTTGTGATTAAATTCAACATTTTTATGCTCACTTGCAAGCAGATGGAAATGGTCGTACTGCAACTTTCGAAGCTTTGATTCCATATCAGAGATTGAAACCTCTTCTAACTTTGACTGATTATAGAAGTAAGGCTTATCTCCCCGAGAAGCGTGAATCGCTCTAATATCAACCATCACCTCATCTGCAAGTGAATAACTGGCAGAAACAGCGCTTACAAAGACAAGCAGCGATATACGAAACAACGATCGGGATAAAAACATAACTACTATTGATTAAAAGGAGTCATTAGCTGCGGCTCGCGCTCTAAGACAACCGGCCTATCAGGGTTAACGTTATTACGTTTTTTAACCCAGATGACTGTAGCTTTTTTGCGCGGGTCTTGAATGAAGGTAACACGCCCATCGCTTTTCATCCAATCTACCTCAAAAGGCATCTCTTGATTGTTAATTCTCTTTAAAAGTTGCTGTTGTTGAGCAATATGCTTACGACGCCATCTACTAAGTGAGCTACCCCGATTTGAATTTGAGTTCATCGACACTAGCTCTACAGGCTTAGGAGTTTGCTCCAAAATAACTGGGGCGCCAGAGGCTAGATTCTGAGAAGTTCCTGGAGTATTTGATTGATTCATAAGCATAAAAGTTATGCTTGCAGCGACTAAGCCACCAGCCATACTCCAAGCTCCCTTGGAGATGAAATTTGTAACCCTATCTGCTACTGAGATAGCTTCCTTAGAAGAGTCAGCTCGACGCGAACCAAGAAAAAACTCTGCTTTTTCCTCCTGATCAATCCGTGCATCAATCTTTTCCCAAAGATCCACGGAGAGCGAACTTTGCTCACTAACGATCACATCTTTTAATGAAATACTTACTTGCTTTAAATCATCAACATATTTTTGAGCAGCACTATTTGAACTTAAAAGTCGCTTTGCTTTGAGATTATCAAAAAAGGAGAGCTCCCCATCAATAAAGGCATTTAGGAGGATTTCGTCTTTTTCTTTGAGCATCTTTTGTGCCATTAGTATTCTTTGCTTAATCTTAACTATCTTCCTTCAGTGCTACATCATCAGGAGCAATTTCAGCTAGTGCTTTCTGCAGACCTTTTTTGGCATAATGAATTCTACTCATCACTGTACCTTTCGAAACACCTAAAACATCTGCAATCTCTGAATAACTCAATCCATCAATCTCTCTCAGTGTAACAGCTACGCGATGTTCTTCTGAGAGAGTACTAAGTGCCTGATTTATCATCGCAGCTGTTTGCTTGCGCTGAACTACATCAAGCGGATTCTGACTGCTGCCCTGTTCTAATCCTGAGCTTTGAATTGCTAGGGCTACATCATCCTCTACGTCGCTTATGACTCCATCTCTACGTCCCATCTTTCGCTTAAAATCGATGGTCATGTTGTAGGCGATTCTATAAAGCCATGTATAAAATGACGAATCTCCTCGAAATTTCTTCAAAGAAAAATAGGCTTTTACGAAACTTTCTTGAACTAAGTCCTCTGCATCCTCTTTTGAGCGCACGATGCCGTAAACCATTGAATATATACGACTTTGGTATTTTTCAACTAATATTCTAAAAGCATCACGATCACCATTCGTGGCCCTGGCAACCAATGTTTTTTCTGGTTCTTCACCGATATTGAGCATCTTAGCCTTTAAATTCATCCACGTGGTCTTTGTCATTACCTCTGGCACAGCTAAACTCCTAATGTGCCTCATTCCAATTAATGCCTAGATTGACATCTACTTTAAGGGGTACTCGTAGATCTGCAACCCCTTCCATCGTGTCCACAACAAGCTCACGAGCTTTATCTAGATAGTCATCATCACATTCGAATACAAGTTCATCATGGACCTGCATAGTCATGCTAATCGGTTTCCCGATAATAGCATCAGAGACCTCTATCATGGCTAGCTTTATCAGATCAGCCGCTGTTCCCTGAATCGGAGCATTTAATGCAGCTCTCATAACAAAGTCTCTATCACGTCCTGTCGCATCAATATCAGCTGTATTACGCTTTCTTCCAAAAAGAGTGGTCACAAACCCTTTTGTTCTCGCATCTTCTTCTATCTGATCAAAATAGGCTTTAACCCCAGGGTATTGGTTGAAATAGTTTTCGATATACTCATTGGCTACACCAATTGGTATTCCAAGTTCTCGACCTAAGCGAAAACCACTCATTCCATAAATAATTCCAAAGTTAATTGTTTTACCCATTCTACGTTCGTCTGACGTTACCTGCTCATCATCACCGAGGTGCAATATCTCTCTTGCTGTCTTGGTATGAATATCAGTGCCGTCTAGAAAGGCCTGTATCAGATTCTGATCTTCACTCAGGTGAGCCAATATTCTTAGTTCAATCTGTGAATAATCGGCTACAATTAACTTTCTACCTTTTGGTGCAATAAAAGCCTTTCTAATCTTTTTACCCTCTTCAGTTCTTATTGGGATATTTTGAAGGTTCGGATCTGAGCTTGATAGTCGACCAGTTCCCGTGACAGCTTGGTTATATTTGGTATGGAGTCGGTGTGTTATCTTGGAAACCTGTTCAGGCAATACATCTATGTATGTGTTTTTTAGCTTAAAAAGAGATCTATACTCTAATATCTTAGCCGGCAAAGGATGCTCATCTCTTAACTGCTCAAGTACTGCTTGACTGGTAGAGATAGCACCTGTCTTGGTCTTTTTAAGACCTTTAGTTGAGATTCCAAGCTTATCAAATAAGATTACCGATAACTGCTTTGGGGAATTCATGTTGAATTCTTCACCCGCTAGCTCAAACAACTCCTTTCTTATCTTATCTAAACGCTCACCATATTCGACAGAGAGCTGGTTTAGAAATGAAACGTCAAGCGCGACACCTGTCATCTCCATTTTTGACAAGACAGAGATTAAAGGTATTTCTATATTGTAAAAGACATTCTCTAAATCTCGCTCTTTAAGTATCGGAGCTAATCTTTCCATAAGCAGAAACGCAACGTGAGCATCTTCAGCTGCATAGTAAGTAGCATCAGCAATTGAGACCTCAGAGAAACATTTTTTATCCGCAATAACTTGATCATATTCGAGCAAGTTCATACTTAGGTAATCGCCAGCTAGTGCTGTTAGATTATTACTACGCCTATCAGGGTTAATCAGATAACCAGCCAACATCGTATCGAAGTAAACACCCCTTACTTCGACCCCTATTCTACTTAAGACGCTAATATCATACTTCAGATTCTGGCCACATTTTTTGATCTTCTTATCACCTAAAATTTCAGAAAGTGCCTGAATAGCATAAGCACGTTCAACCTGGCCTTGTTCATTGTGACCAATCGGAACATAGAATGCTTCTTTAGAATTCCAGCAGAAAGAAAGTCCAACAATCTCTGCTTCTAAAACATTAAGTGAGGTACTTTCGATATCAAAAGCAATTAGCTCTTGAGCTTTGAGCTTTTCTATAAACAGATCGAAATCAGCTTCAAGTACAGTTTTATAATCCCTTTCTTCTTTTTGGATTGAGTGGCTATTTAAGTTTAGCTCAGAGAAAAGCGAGCTGAATTCAAACTTTTCAGCAAATTCTGAAAGCAGATCGTCTCTGGGTTCTTTGCGCACCAACACATCTGCCAATTTAGAGTTTTCCAACTCTGATAGCATTAGCGTTTCACCGTTACTATTGATTGTAAGTGGCATATTAATGTCAATCTCAACCAGTTTCCTACTCAGACGTAAAATCTCCGGATCTGCTTCAATCGCATCAGCAATTTTTTTCTTATTCCTAAGCCCCTTTGAATCACGAATTTCATCGATTGCAGCAATTACACTCTCTATATCATTATATTTTTCAATTAACTGCTGTGCCGTTTTGGGGCCGATACCAGCAACACCTGGAATGTTATCTGAGCTATCTCCCATCAAGGCTAAGACCTCCACAACCTTATCTGGAGTTACTCCAAACTTCTCTCTAACCTCCTTAAAACCGATATGCTTATCTTTCATTGCATCCCAGATTGTTACTTTCTCTGTAACTAGCTGCATTAAGTCCTTATCGCCTGAGATAATGATAGTTTCTATGTCTGCATTTGATAGTTTGTGCGCAAGTGCTCCGATAATATCATCTGCTTCATATCCCTCCTTCTCCAAGACTTGAAGTCCAAGCGCCCTAGAGATATCTCTAAAATAAGGCATCTGTTTGGCTAAATCTTCAGGGCACTCAGCTCGATTTGCTTTATATTGATCGTATAGAGCGTGTCTAAAATTCTTGGCAGCAGTATCGAATACGATCACAACATGCTCAGACTCTGCATCGTTGAGTAACTTTATCAACATGCGGGTATAACCATATAACGCGTTTGTTGGAAAACCATCGCTCGTTGTAAGCGGCGCTACTGCATAGTAAGCTCTAAAGATGTAGCCTGATCCATCAACCAGATAAACTTTTTCGGACATAAACTCTTTCTAGATAGTTTGCTTTTCAGTGAGAGCCGAATGTATCACAAATGCATATCCAAGAAACAGCAATAGCCCAAAAGGCATGATATTTAGGTCGCTTACAAAAAACATGTAGATAACGCCGAGCAACAGGTAACTAGCAATCAGAAATTCTTTGAGGTGAGTTTTAAATACACTTTTGCTGAAATAGACTCTTGCTTGATCTTTTTGAACTAATCCCTGTTTACCATGTTTAGGAGTACGAACAAATTCACCTGTCGAACCAAACAATCCATCAAGGGAAGCCAGACCACAATGAACCCCCATACCTATACATAATATAATTGCAGAAAAGAGGTCTAGAATCTCAACTTTTAGTCCTTGCTTCTTTTGCGAGTACACATAAAAGACAATCATAGAAAACATCGTTGAGAAAAATATAGAGAGCTCAAACCATGTTCCTAGTTTAAAATTTTGTTCGCTTCGCCAAGCCGAGACAGGAATAAAAAGTAAGACTACTAGACTCATCCAGATATAGCAGGTATTCGAGCTTAGATGAAAAAATGCCTCTATCTTTTGTCGAAATGTAATCTCTGAATTAAAGATAGATAATATTAACTTCCTAAAAACTTGAGCGGATCCCTTCATCCAACGATACTGTTGCGATTTAAATGCTGGCAAATCCTCAGGAAGCTCAGCCTTACAAACTAAATCCCTCAGATAAACAAAACGCCAACCTCTCAACTGTGCGCGATATGATAAATCCAAATCTTCAGTTAGTGTATCTCCTTGCCAACCACCTGCATCTTCAATTGCATCCTTACGCCAGACACCAGCAGTTCCATTAAAATTAAAAAATGCCCCTGTTGAATAACGTGCGGCATGTTCTGTAATAAAATGACCATCTATTAAAATAGCTTGAGCACGCGTTAAAAGACTCTGCTTTCGGTTCAAATGACCCCAACGCGCCTGAACCATTCCAACCTTTTCATCGACGAAATGACAAATCGCTTCTTTTAGAAAATCTGCGTCAGGTGCAAAGTCTGCATCAAAAATGGCGATAAAATCTGCCTCTGTCTTTGCTAATCCATTTCTTAGCGCACCTGCCTTATACCCATCACGCCTCTCACGTCGAATTAGATTAACATAATATCCCGCAGCCATTAACTCAGCTGACTTAAGATCTATATATTCGCAGGAAGAATCATTTGAATCATCTAAGATCTGAATCTCTAACAGATCTTTCGGATAATCGAGATTGGCAACAGATTTAAGCAGCCTCTCTATTACCTTTCCCTCATTATATATTGGTAACTGCACACAAACTTTTGGAAGCTGCGCTAAACTTTTCTTTTCCGGCTTGATATAAGGAGATCTTACCAAACGTAAGACCATGAGCAGGCGTTGCAGTCCATACAAAGACAGAACAATCACTGCAACGAAATATATGCAAGCTAAGATAAACACAGCTTCATATTAATACCGAATCAGTAAGGTAGTACAAGATAACAGCGTGATATTTTACCCTGAGAATAGGACTATAGTAAAAGACTCAAAACCTTTTCTACTGCGGTAGAGATGCGTCTATCCCTTTAATCTTACCCATATAGTTAAACTGGGCTTTTACATAATAAGGGCTATCATCACTGTATGAAGCGTATGCAAAATCATCATCATGCCTAACCTTAAGCCCTACATCTTCTGCAAGTGTGAGAAATGATAAGAGCTCATTCTTTAAAATTCCACCTGCTTCATATTTAAGTCGTGGATACTGACTATGTAGAAAAAGGAGCTTTTCTTCTTCGCGAACAAAGGCTTGCTCTAGCCTTGGCAGTGAGCCATCGTCAACTAGAACAAAGTAATACGCCTTATCCTCTGATTCACAAAAGAAAAACCCGATAGACTCCGAACTTACCCTAGAGGCAATTGCAGCGATCAATACCCCAGAATGAACATAAGTAGCTTCTGGAAACGGAATTAACTTTAATCTATCTGCGCTAAAAAGCTCTAACCCAGAACGTGTACCAGAAAAACGCAGTTGATCTAAGTAGCTTCTGTTTCGTTTAACTAATGTCTGATAGTCACCTTGCTCAGTTGCCCACACAAATCCTGGAGCATGATTTGAATCAAACTGGTTTAACTGTTCATAGCCGAGGTAGTAAGCGTTGATCTTTTTTGCCGGCTTTAGCGTTCCAGGATAGTGAAAAGTGAGGCTAATCTCATCAGGATCAAAAGCAAAATGATTTGAAAGAGTATCAGATATCAAGCCTTGTTGGGCTAAAGCAGACACAAGACACCTGTCGCAAGCATCGCGGTCTGACTTAAAATTACCCATTTCTGGCTTATATTGTCTCTGAGTAAGATCAACTAATGATAGATTATTACATGAATACTCCGCACAGCTATCCATAGCTGCGGAAAATTCTTTGATTTCCATAGCAGTCCCTCGCTAACTAACATCTGATCTATCGACTTGCTCTTTACAGATCTAAAGCAAAAAAATATGCTCGATACATGAAAACATGGATATCAATTGGCTCATTTATTATGGCTTCAGGCATCACTCTTGGTGCCTTTGGGGCACATGGATTAAAAGATAGACTAAGTGAATATCAGTTAGATATATGGGAAAAAGCTGTCTTTTATCAGCTGATTCATGGTCTAGCTATCTTGGCTATCTGCCTTCTCTCTAGAACTGAGTTTCTTTCATTAAGCTCTGGAAATAAATTAAGCGCTGCCTTTTTATTTGGAATCTTATTTTTCTCAGGCTCACTTTATGCGCTAGCCTTAACTAATATTAAATGGCTAGGTGCGATAACCCCGATTGGCGGGTTAGCTTTTATAATTGGATGGATTGTACTGTGTGTTTTAAGCTTTAAACAAGCTTAACAATGAAATCCAAGTGACTGGAAAAGGTTGCAAACTGTTTCAATTACAAATTTGACCACGGCAAGCCAAAGATCAATTAGCTTCTGAGCAATTTTTCGCAAGATATCATCATCACTTTTGACTTTAAAATCTATCAAGCTTGTAAGATCAATTGAAGCAGGACATTGCTGGGTAGAGTCAGCAAAAACAAATCCTACGCCAAGCATTATAAAGAATAACAAAAACAAAATCAGAAAAATTTTTTTTGATCTTATCATTTAAATCCTCTGTTACTAATGAACAGTAAGATTAAGCCCAAGCTTCTCATTCAGCGAATCTCTAAGACGAGCACTAACTCCTTCTGGCATTGGAGCTTCAGTTATCTGGCGTGCAAGCTCTACAACCCGCATGTAATCAGAAACTTCATCTTTACAGAATTCACATTCTGTAATGTGGTCATCTATCCGAAGCTTTAAAGAAGGAATCAGCTCATCATCTGCATAGTCACAGAGTGCCTGGTCAACATCCTCGCAGTTAAGCTCCTGCTTTTCTAGAATTTCAATTTGATAATCTATTGCGTTCTTCATGTTCTCTAATCCCTCTCTCTCTAACTTTGATTCAGCTTATAGAGATTCGTTGCAGAAATTTTGCATTTTTTTTACAATTTTTTTACATTTGGATAAGAGCCTAAAATTCTTAGGTTTTCTAACGACATCAAAAGCGATGAAGATCTAAAGCCACATTTTCAAGCTTTCTGAAAAGAGAGACTGAAACAAACGGGGTTTTATGCTACAAACTTATAACCAACACCGTGCACAGTTAAAATGTGCTTCGGTTCGTTGATGTTCGGCTCAATCTTCTGACGTAGTTTAGCAATATGATTATCAACGGTTCTGGTGGATGGATAAGAATTGTATCCCCAAACCTCGTCTAAAAGCTCATCCCTCGTAACAACAGAGCCCTCTCGAGAGACTAGAAAGCGTAGAAGTCGATATTCCCTTGCTGAAAGCTCTAATGGTTGAGCATCACGCTCGGCTTTGTATGCTTTAAAATCAATTATAACATTACTGAAGTTAACCGAGTTAATCTCCTGAGTCTTTTGAATACGACGTAGGATAGCCTTTACCCGAGCGATGAGCTCCTTCATTCCAAAAGGTTTAGCCAAATAGTCATCAGCGCCGAGTTCTAGGCCCAAAACTTTATCTACCTCCTGACTCTTGGCAGTCAGAAGGATCAAAGGAGTACTGTCACCAGCATTGCGAAGCTCTCGACATACTTCGAAGCCATCCTTACGGGGCATCATGACATCAAGGATGATAAGATCTGGACGATGTTTTTGAATCACCTCGATCCCTTCTTCTCCATCACATGCTGATATAACTCTAAATCCCTCCAACTCGAGGTTGAGAGTAAGTCCTGAACGAACGCTTGGCTCGTCTTCAACGACTGCAATTATTTGTTTTGATTGACTATCTTCGCCGATGCTCACTAAGTATGGCTCCTAAATCTCACCACTGTTATACTTCTACCGTTCCAATTTCCTATCTACCGGAAATCACCAACATTTCCTAGTTACAATTTTTTCTCATCCATGAAGTGTAAAATGGCCAAGCACTTGCTTTTAGATCCAAGACGCATTATATTTTGCGTTCCCAAGCACCTAAGTTGCTATTATACAACAATTTTTGTTACTTTGCACAAACCAAGTTACAAGAGATAAATACTTGGTTTTAAAAGAGATTTATTATGGAACAAGGCACATACGCTATAATTGATACCGCTGGCAATCAAGTTAAAGTTGAGGCTGGATCTGAGTTTAAAGTACCTAGACTGTCAGCAGAAGCTGGTGAAAAGGTAGTTTTTGATAAAGTTCTATTTGTATCAAACAACGGAACAAGCACTGTCGGAACACCAACTGTTAGTGGAGCAAGTGTTGAAGCAACAATAGTCGCACACGCTAAAGAAAAGAGACTTCGTATCTTTAAAAGAAAGAGACGTAAAGGCTTTAAGAAAACAGTTGGCCATAGAACTGAATTTACAAGAATTAAAATCGACGCAATTAAGGCTTAAGGATTAGCTAAGAGGAAGAGATGGCACATAAGAAAGCAGCGGGAAGTAGTAAAAACGGACGCGACTCGGCCGGAAAGCGCCTTGGAGTAAAAAGATTTGGTGGTGAGTTTGTAAAAGCTGGCAACATTCTTGTACGTCAGCGAGGAACAACAGTTCACCCAGGGAAAAATGTTGGTTGCGGAAAAGACTACACTCTTTTCGCATTAATCGATGGTCTAGTTGAATTTAAAAAAGGCCAACGTAAAACCGTAAACATTATCCCAACTGAAACAGCCGCATCGTAATCCTTTTAAGAAAGGATACTAACAAAGGGCTGTCACCGTTTTTTACAAATTTTTTGAAAAATGGTGACAGCCCTTTTTATATCTAATTGCCAGCGAACCTGTTATGAAGTTTGTAGATGAAGCAAAAATTGAAGTGTCTGCCGGAAAAGGTGGAGCTGGATCTTGTCACTTCAGACGAGAAAAATACGTTGCTATGGGAGGTCCTGACGGGGGAAATGGCGGCGCAGGAGGCTCCGTTATTTTAGTAGCCGATCAAAACACTCAAACTCTTCTCGATTTCAAGTTCAAGCCTCAGTGGAAAGCTCAAGATGGCGATCCTGGTGACGGCAATCTAAAGGATGGCTCAGCAGGACAAGATTTAATCATCAACGTTCCAGTAGGAACCGAGGTCTTCACACAGACAACGAATGAACTTGTAACTGATTTAAATGAGCACGGTCAAAGATTCGTACTCGCAAAAGGAGGTCGTGGAGGTAAAGGAAACACATTTTTTAAATCTGCAACCAACCAAGCTCCTCGGCACACTCAACCTGGCGAGGAGGGAGAGCTTGGATCATACCTACTCTCTCTCAAACTTGTTGCCGATGTAGGACTACTTGGCTTCCCAAATGCAGGAAAATCAACTCTTATCTCCCGCATCTCTGCAGCAAAACCAAAGATTGCTGATTACCCATTTACTACCCTCACCCCGAATCTTGGTGTCGTAAAAGCTAAAGGGAAGAATACTTTTATCGTTGCAGATATTCCTGGGCTAATTCCTGATGCGCATCTGGGCAAGGGATTAGGAATTAAATTTCTAAAACATGTCGAGAGAACTCGAATATTAATTCATTTATTAGATCCTTTTCACATCGATGAAAATGGAGAGCAACTAACTCCCTTTGATTCCTACAATCTGTTAAACACCGAATTAGCCAACTTCTCTTCAGAGCTTGCAGCTAAAGAACAGATAGTAGTTATTTCAAAATCTGACACTATCTCCGAAACTGACAGAAAGGTGCTAGCAGAAGAGTTTCAACAGAGAGACATCCCCTGCTATTTCATCTCTAGCGTTAAGGGAGAAGGATTAGAAGAGTTAATTGAACTTACTGTCAGCAAATTAAAGGATGTTTCTTGAAAGTTGGAGTACTTGGCGGAACGTTTAACCCAATCCACCTTGGCCACTTAGGCATTGCTGAATTAATCTTACAGATCTTTAAGCTTGAAAAAGTCATCTTCGTACCTGCCAAGCTTCCACCCTTTAAAAGCGAGTCATTAAACTATAGTGCTGGGGATCGCTATAAAATGGTGGAACTCTCGATTGAGAAATATCCAAAATTTGAGATTAGTGACATCGAATATCGCTCTGATAAAACCTCCTACACAGTCACAACCTTACAAGAGCTATTGAAAGAAAAAAATCTTACCCCAAGCGATCTTGGCTTTATCATGGGAGCAGATAGCTGGTTAAATGTTGAAAAGTGGTGGAACTATAGTGAGTTATTCAAACTAAGTAATTTTCTTATCGTTACGCGTGGCCATGATCCTCAGACAGAAGAAAAGATAAAGCTAATTGCTGAAAAAATGGGGTTTTGCTATAATGAGAGAAAGGAAGGTTTTTTCTTTAATGAGGAGAAAGAACACGAAAACGAGCCTAGACATAGTTCAGCAGCACCTTCTAAAGGGAGGCTTCCTAGGCCTGCTGCGGTTAAATCACCAGAAATACAAGAAAACATTTCAGAAACAGCTAGAGATCTGCCGACATCTAATAAGGAGAGAGGAAATTCGCCCTATATGATTGAAAACTTCAAAAACTCTTTGGGCCTCGAGCTCAACATTATTAGAATCTCACCTATTGATATTTCTAGCACACAAATACGGTCAAAAATTGAAAAAAACCAGTCTGTTGATGAACTTGTATCACCAGAAATTTTAAACCTTATTCAGGAGGGATATACATCTGCATGAATAAAAACCTACACAAACTGGAGTCCAGCCAAAGTCCATTAAGTGTTGTAGTAGAAACCATCGCTGCGTGCCATGAGGCCAAAGCGCTCAATCCAATAGCCCTTGAATTAAACAGCCAAACAGATGTTGCTGACTATTTCATAGTCATGAGCGGGAGATCTGACCGCCATGTACAGGGTATTGGAAATCGTATCATGTATGAACTTGGCAAGTTAGGTGTCCATCCAGAGTCAATTGAAGGGTTTGAAACTGGCCATTGGATTTTAATTGATTACGGCGAAGTAGTAATTCATATCTTCTTCGAACCAGTTAGAGCTCAATACGACCTAGAGAACCTCTGGGGCCGTGCTGGCACAATTGACGTAGAAAAACTCTACGCCGCTTAGAAAAAGTTTCTGTTTTCTGTAAAAAACCGCAGAGAACACAGAGAAGCACAGAGAAATCTTTTAAAACTCTGTGATCCCCTGTGCACTCTGCGGTTTTTTTATCTGGTTTTTCTTATCTATTTTTTGACTACACATTCTTCTCGTTTCTGTTTGCTCTTTTCTGTCTAAGGGCTTATAAATATTTCATATCACTGTGTTATTTTAAAATCATTAGCTCATGAATCAACGAATCATCAAAATGTTGGCAGCGATTGCAATCATTGTAATACCTGTTGTCTACGTATTCTATCACAACCACTCAACAGTTACTGTTAATCTAAGCAAGACAGCATCTGTTTCAGCACCTATGGCATTGGTTCTAATTGCAACATTTGCTTTAGGAATTTTATTTACAGCATTTATTACTCTTTTCTTTGGAATAAAAGCGTACTGGCGTGAAAGACAACTTAAAAATCGCGTCAAGACCCGTCAACGCTCTGAAGAAGTTATGATCGAGGCTAGAAATCTTTTAGCTGCAGGAGAATGGAGCAAGGCTCAGCATAAGTGGGAATCGATCGTATCACGCGATCCTGAGAATATAATTGCACGCGTTGAACTTTCAAAATCTCTACAAGGCGCCGGCGACATTAGAGAGGCAATTAAAGTTTTAGATGCTGCAAGAACATTAGATTCAACCAACACTGAAGTTTTGTTTCGTGCTGCTGAACTGAATCTAAAATTAGAAAACAAAACTGCGGCAATCGATAACCTAGCGCTGATTCTTTATAATCATCCAAATAAAAAAGCTGCAATCTTAGCTAGAGATCTATCTGAGGAGTTGGAGCGATATCAAGACGCACTTGAGTACCACCACATGCTAGAGAGATTTGGGCTCAAAGACGAAAGCTACCACGATATAGAACTACGCTTAAAACTTAAGGTTATTGAAAAGCTTCATAAGGAAGATAAAGACGCCCTGCTTGAAGAGATCCGCAAATTTACGAAGAAAAACAGCGCTTATATTCCTAGCTTATATAGACTGTCCTTACTGGAAAACGAAGCTGGCAATATCGAAGAAGCTGCCAAACTTCTTTCTCAAGCTGCTAAACATAGTGGTGACCCACGTTATTGGATGGAAGCAGCTAAGATCTGGATCAAACGCGGGGAACCACAGAGAGCTGTCGCAGCTGCAAAAGCTGGCACTGCAGATGCAAACAGAAAGAGTCGCACTCATTCAGAACTTGAGCTAATCAAACTCTATATAAAACTTAATATGCTTGATGAAGCTAAAGTCGCAATCTCTGATTTCGAAGACTACCTTAAGAATGAAAAGATAGATACGAGTGATGAAGATGCGCAACAATTATTGATTCTTAAAGGTCGCTGCTTTAATGCACTTGGAGACTTTGAAAAATCAGCAACTGTCTGGCAACAGCTTAGCGACGCAGATTTTCATCTAGAAAGAAAAGTCATCCATTTGGAAAAGAAGATCTCAGACAAGGTGCCTGCTAGATTGAGCACTCCATAATGGGAAGAACTCCAACACTACTTTGCATCCTTGATGGGTTTGGCTTAAACCCAAACCCCACGGCGAATGCAGTAGCAAACGCAGTTAAACCAACAATAGATAGACTATTAAGCGAATGTCCAAACGCAACACTACTAACACATGGCAATAATGTGGGCTTGCCGGATGGACACATGGGAAATTCAGAGGTAGGACATCTTAATATTGGAGCTGGACGTGTTGTTGAGCAGTGGCTGTATAGAATCGACAAAGCCTTTAAGAATGATTTTTTAAAGAATTGCTCAAAGTTAGATGATTTAGTAGCCAAAGTCGGCAGCAACACAATTCATTTAATTGGACTCTGTAGCAGTGGCGGTGTCCACTCACATATCAATCACCTTATCTCTCTGATCAAAGAATTGGATAGTAGAGAAATGAAGACGGCTCTCCATTTAATTACAGATGGAAGAGACTCCTCTCCCTATGGAGCGATGCAAACCCTAGATCTGTTAGAGAAAGAGCTCGCTAATTGCTCTAGAACTTCAATAGCATCTGTCTGCGGACGTTTCTATGCAATGGATCGGGACAAGCGTTGGGAGAGGACTGAGATTGCATACAATGCTATCTTTAGCGGAGATGGCCCAAGCTTTGATTCTGCTAGAAGCTACATAAAAGAATCTTACGAATCTGGCACAACTGATGAATTTTTACTTCCTGCAATAATCAACAGACAGCCGATAAAAGCTGAAGATGGGATTATCTTTTTTAATTTTCGCGCTGATAGGATGAGGCAAATTGTAAGCGCGATAACCCAAGCTAGCTTTGATGGATTTAAGAGAGAAGCTTCAGCCCATAGTATTAAGATGACACTATCTTTTACAGTGTATGAACCAAGTTTTGGTATACCAAATTTTTTTGATGTTGTTAAGATTGATCGCAATCTGGGACAGGTTATCTCTGATGCAGGTAAAACTCAGTTACGCACAGCAGAAACAGAAAAGTATCCACACGTCACATACTTCTTCAATAGCTTAGTCGAAGAACCCTTTAAGGGAGAAACTCGCAAACTCGTTCCATCACCTCGCGATGTGAAGACTTACGATCTCAAACCTGAAATGAGCGCTGACCAGGTTAAGGAAATTGTACTTCAGGCTTTAGACGCAAACGAATACGATCTGCTGGTAGTTAACTTTGCAAATTGCGATATGGTTGGACACACTGGCGTATTAGAAGCTGCAGTGAAAGCTGTTGAAACAGTCGATGCCTGCTTAGGGCAAATCCTAGAAAAGTTAGCTCAAAAATCTGGAAGCGCATTAATCATAGCGGATCATGGCAATTGTGAGCAGATGATTAACTACGAAACTGGCGAAAAGCACACAGCTCATACAACTTACCCAGTACCTATAATTCTAGTTGGCTGTGATTCAAAAATAAAATCAGGAGCGCTTTGCGACGTTGCTCCAACGATATTAGAACTAATGGGAATAGAAAAACCTGTAGAGATGACCGGAACGTCCTTACTCTACTAAAAAAGCTTCTTTTCTCGAGTTTGAGTGTCAACATTCCA
This sequence comes from Deltaproteobacteria bacterium, assembly GCA_020635175.1. GTDB lineage: Bacteria > Bdellovibrionota_C > UBA2361 > UBA2361 > J135 > JACKAH01. The sequence goes on along the minus strand of JACKAH010000010.1, from coordinate 3,711 downwards.
AAAAATCTAACGAATACTTCGTGTGAAAAGACTAAGATTTTTCAACGAGATCCTTCATACCTGCTTCCCAATTAACTGCATGCTTTGTGAACAAGCAAGATCACAAACACCTATATGTCCCAGTTGCATTCCGAAAGTCGATCTGGGCATAACAAGATGCTCTAAATGTTTCAGCACTACTTCCACACTAAACAGCTACAGCGTATGTGAGCTATGCAATAAAGTCCCTACTCCCTTTGAAAAGATTCGATATCTTTGGGAATACGATTTAGACGCCGTTAAAATAATTCGTATAATGAAGTACAAGCCAAGTGCTTCCATCTGTAGACAAGTAGCTCGAATCTTAGCTGAGAGTTTTGCTAAGGAGATAGTTGATGACCAATACGATTTCATACTTCCGATGCCTTGCACCAACTCTTCGCTTAATAAGCGTGGCTTTAATCAGAGCATTATCTTAGCGAAAGAGATCTCAAATCGAACAAAAACCCAAATTAAAAGAACCCTTTTAAAAACCTCAAGTAGACGTGTCGCACAAGCTTCTCTGGCACAAAAGGAAAGAATCAGGAACGTAAGATCAGCTTTTTATGTCAATACAGACAGGTTGATGAACAAAAAGCTTCTATTAGTTGATGATGTAGTTACAACAGGGGCCACTGCAACTTCGGCTGCTATGTGCTTAATGCAAGCAGGGGCCGCATCTGTTTCTCTAATAACTCTGAGTAGAGCTCAGAGCTGGGGAGGTTTTCGGTGGAGTATTGAGAAAAAATTAGTCTCTGTCTATAAAGACAGAAATACTCATAGGAGACTGAATGAATCCTCACACAAAATTTAAGAAGATCATCGCACAGCTTAGAGATCCTGAAAATGGCTGCCCATGGGATCTAAAACAAACACATGAAAGCTTAAAGCCATACCTAATTGAAGAAAGCTATGAAGTTATAGATGCAATTGATAATCATCCAGAAAAGATTTGTGAAGAGCTTGGAGATGTCTTATTGCAAGTTTACCTTCATGCACAGATAGCCTCAGATATGGGAACGTTTACGATTGAAGATATCTTTGAGAAAATCACTGAAAAAATGATTGTACGACATCCTCATATATTTGGAGATGTGCAAGTTTCTGATGCTGACGAAGTAAGAAGCAATTGGGAGCAGATAAAGCAGGCAGAACGAAAAGAGAAGAAATCTTTATTAGATGATATTCCAAAATCACTACCCTCACTTGAGATGTCACACAAGTTTGGAGAGAAGGCTTCAAGAGTAAACTTCGACTGGCCTGATACAGCGTCTGTGAAAGAAAAGATAAAGGAAGAGCTACAAGAACTGCTAGAAGCTTCAGAACCGGAATTGGAGGAGGAAGAGTTTGGTGATCTATTATTTGTGCTTAGCCAATACGCCCGAAAAATGGGCTTTCATTCAGAGATAGCTCTCTTAAAAGCATGCAGCAAATTTAAGAAGAGATTTCGCTTTGTAGAGGAAACTGCTGGGGATGATTTGGGAGCACTAAGCTTAAATCAGCTTGAGAAACTGTGGAAAACCGCAAAAACCAAGTAAAATCAGATGGTTGCAAGCTTGGGCAAAACTTGTCTTTCTCATAACAAGCTGATATCTTTAGCCGCTCAAATTTTAAAAATCGATTTGTAAAGATAAAAAATGGCAAACCATAAATCAGCGATTAAGAGAAACAGACAAAACACCAAACGTCGTGAAAGAAATCGCGTAATTAAAACTAGCGTTAGAACTGCTATCAAGAAAGCACGCACTGCCATCGCTAACGGAGATTCAAACACCGAACAACTAGTTAAGGACGCTGAAGTTCTACTCGCTAAAGCTGCAAGAAAAGGCGTATTCCATCAAAACAATGCAAGCCGTAAACTTAGCAGACTTACAAGCCAAGCTAGCGCTGCTGCTAAATAAAACGATTTATTTACCCTGATCCAGCAATTCTTTTCTGGTCAGACCTGCATCATAATTGTAAGCTATCAATATTATTAAAGTTTACAATTTGACTCTCTGTATATAGCTTGCAGACCGTCAAGCATTTAAGCTAAGTTGCCGATATTAATATTCTATTTCAATTTTACTCAACGTGCCCTGCTCCAGAGCATCGATTAGAATGACTTTTCATGAAAAGTAGAAGAAGATCAAAAGAAGAACCATCAATTAAGCGACCTCTATCGCTTACTTCCGATAGGCCTGTTGGATTAGTTCTATCAGGAGGAGGATCAAGAGCTGCCTATCAAGTAGGTGCACTAAAAGCGCTCTCTCATTTTATCAAAGAAGAGCAATTCCCAATTTCATACACTGTTGGAAGTAGTATCGGTGCAATCAACACTCTTATTTTTGGAGCCACTGTAAAAAATGGATTAAGCTACGCTATTGAGGAATTAGAATCTCTTTGGCTTGAGCGTACCTTCAGAAACTCTTTTAAAGGATCTCCATCCATCACCTTCCTTCGCTCAGTAAAGATTGCACTTTTAAAGTATGCACTTAATCCCGGGCCACATGCTTCTGATGAAGCGATCTTTAATCCCGAGCCATTAATGAATCGTATCTCTACAACAATCGATAAACACGGAGGACTTAGAGCCTCAGATCGAGATCCGAACCTAAAAGGCATGGCGGTAATTACCACTATTGAAGGAACAGAACGTAAGCCACTTTTGTTTTTCAGTGGTGATTATTCTATTACCCCTGACATGATGTCTGGAGCTTCATTCCAAATTCACAAAGTCGACCAACTGACTGCTCAGCACGGTTTTGCTTCTGCTGCATTGCCAACAGTCCTACCCCCAGTTCAACTTGATATTGATGGTGGAGATGTTCGCTTTGTTGATGGTGGGATATCTCAAAATATCCCAGTAGATCCATGTGTACGCATGGGGGCAGAAAGAATAATCGTAATTGATATATCTGGGCGATATTGGTGGCTTAATAGATACGGTGAGCCTGAAGACACCCGACCGGATTGGGAAGTACCAGCAGCAGCAGACACATTCTGCATGAGACCCCCTGAGATCTTTAAACTTAGAAATCAAGAGCCTTTAGGGCCTTTGCTTAAAGATGCCGTTGGTAAGACGACCAAAGATTTCATCAGCTCGCTAGGAGCAACTTGGCCAGTTTTTACATTTATCAGAAAAAAACTGGGAGAAGAACTCGCCTATGAAGTTATGAGCTACGTAGCGCTTCATCCTGAATACTCAAGAGCCTTAATTGAACGTGGATACGACGAAACAATGGCTGTATTACGTAACAAGCATCACATTGAGTTTAAATCTGCGAAGAAGGTCCTTAAGGAAGAAGAGGAAGAGATTCATCAAAGCAGCTAGCGGTTTTTCTGCGGACACTTAGCTGGCACGTCCAAAAACAGCTCAATCTTTTCACTCAAAGTTGAACCACGCAATAACTCCGAGAACCAAGATGTTGGCAGATGCGAACTAAGATACTCAGCCTGCTGCCTAACATATTGGGAAGCATCTCCAGTAACTAACACAAGTGCAGGACATCTAATGCGCTGCAAAAAACATCTTGAATCAAAGGCTAAGCTTCCTAACCTAAAAGGAAGTCCAAGCGGGAGGTTTTTTTCAGCCCAAGCTAAAAACCTCTCTCTTAAAGATGGGTGAGGTCTGGTAGTACTATTAAGTAAAACGATCCTTCGAACCATTTTTCTATTTTTTAAGACGAATGCCTGTACTATCGAACCGGCAGC
>JACKAH010000001.1:207500-222674 GCA_020635175.1 Deltaproteobacteria bacterium | reverse complement strand
CAATCTCAGCTAGTTAAGACGGGCAAATCACGAATCTACGGAATGCGGCACTGCCAGATCCGTGACTTATGCTGCCGCTTAAACTAAAACTATCAAATGAAATCTTACCTGCTTTTATCCTTTTTTATTCTTCATTTAGCTCTCTGCTCTGCTTTTGCAGAAGGCAAGCTCGATGTTGCTGTCAGCATTTTGCCTCAGAAGTTTTTGGTTGAGCGGATTGGAGAAGATAAGGTAAGTGTTACATCGCTTGTGGGCAAGGGGCAGAGCCCAGCTACATTTGATCCTACGCCAAAACAGATGGTTGAGATCTCTAATGCAGATCTGTTTTTTACAATCGATGTACCTTTTGAGAAAAGCTGGATCCCCAAAATAAAAAGAAGCTATCCAAAAGTTCAGGTGATAAACATCGCCTCTGAAATTGAGCCACTAAAAGATTTATCAGAACATGCTCGCGAGCATCACGCGTCAATAGATCCTCACGTATGGACTACTCCTACAAACGCAATCAAACTGGCAAAAACTATTCACGATAATCTTACCAACTACCTGCCTAGTGATGCAGAGCTGTTCTCTCGTAACTTCAAGCAACTCTCTTTAGAACTAGAGGAACTTGATAAGGAGTTAGCAGGAGAGCTAAAGGATGTGAGAAATCGAGACTTTTTTGTATTTCACCCTTCTTGGGGACATTTTGCAAAACAGTATGGACTAATACAGCATGCGATAGAAATTGACGGGAAAGAGCCCTCAGCCAAAGAACTAGCTCATATTGTTGCTGAAGCGAAACAATTAGGAACCAAAACCATTTTTATCCAACGAGAGTTTGACACCACTACAGCCGAAACCATCGCTTCCGCAATTGGCGCAAAAGTCGAAGTAATTAATCCCTTATCCGAGGACTATATAGAAAACTTAAAAGCTGCTACAAAGTTGATTAAGGAATCTTTGTCATGAATAACGTACCAGCAATTCTAATCGATAAGGTAAACTTCTCACATGGAGATCTTAGAATCCTTGAGGATGTAAGCTTTACCGTTGAGCAGGGAGAATTTATTGGGATAGTTGGCCCAAGCGGTGGGGGAAAGACTACGTTATTGAAATTGATGCTTGGTTTGATTAAGCCCTCTTCTGGCAAGATTGAAGTTTTAGGACAGAAGCCAACACTTGCTCAAAGGCGTATCGGGTATGTTTCTCAGTATCCAACATTTAGACGCGACTTTCCGATCTCTGTGTTACAGACCGTCTTGCTCGGAAGATTAGGCATAACTAAAACTTTTGGCGATTATAGCAAAGAGGATTATGAAATCGCACATAGGTCGATGAAGGAAGTCGAAATCGATCACCTTGCAGATAGAACCTTAGAAAACTTATCAGGAGGAGAGATTCAAAGAGTCTTATTAGCTAGAGCAATCTCAAGCAGCCCAGAAATTTTAATGCTTGATGAACCGACTGCAAATATTGATATGCGAGTCGAGGAGGATATCTTTGAAGTTCTAAAAAGACTAAACCAAAGAATAACGATTATTGTTGTTTCCCATGATATTGGCTTCATCTCTCAATATGTTACAAAAGTTGCCTGTCTGCAGAGAACTCTTATCTGTCACGAAGCAGAAGCTCTTAATGCAGAGGTTATTGAGAAACTGTATGGCCAACCAATCAATATAATCCATCACTCTCACTGTAAACATGGAGAAGAGCATTGAGCGAGTTCATTAACGCACTTATGCAGCACCAATTTTTACAACTCTCCCTCGCTGGCGGGTTACTAGCAAGCATTGGCTGCGGAGTAATTGGCACATACGTTGTCGTTAAGAGGATCGGATATTTAGCTGGGGGTATCGCTCATGCAATCTTAGGAGGAATGGGAGTAGCGTACTTTTTTGGCAGAGATCCCCTCTATGGAGCAATCATTGCGTCAATCATCTCAGCACTGATTATCGGCTGGGTCAGCCTGCGGTTTAAACAACAGGAAGATACGATTATAGGTGCGCTTTGGGCGATCGGCATGTCAATTGGTGTTATCTTTATCGCGAAGACCCCTGGGTACAATGTAGATCTAATGGGATATCTTTTTGGCAACATCTTGCTGATAAACCCAGATCAACTGTATGCGATGCTGCTACTAAATCTAAGCGTAATTGCTCTTACCTTCATGCTTTACAAACAATTTTTAGCTATTTCGTTTGATGAAGAGTTTGCCAAGCTACGTGGTGTAAAGGTCACCGCTATCTACCTACTTCTTTTATGCATGGTTGCAATAACTATCGTACTGCTCATACAGGTAGTTGGCTTAGTATTAGTAATTGCCCTTCTAACAATGCCTGCGGCTATTGCAGGAAGGTTCGTTCATTCAATTGGAAAGATGATGATCTTAGCCACCCTCTTAGGTGTCCTCTTTACTACCGGAGGAATTGCTATCTCCTACGAACCGAATTTACCAACCGGCTCAACCATTATTCTACTCGCTGGAATTACCTACCTTTTCTCTCTACTGGTTAAAAATCCACTTACAAAATAATAGAATAACCATTCTTTTAATTTTAAAAGCATACTACTTTTAGAGATCCATTTTCTCAGGTATCATGGGATTAGGCTTTTCTGTAAAAGCTGGATTTTCGATTAGTAAGAACCACAATAAGAGAATGGGAACTGCCTCTGGGTTTCGATAACATGCCTCCGTTTGAGTGGACGTTAGAAAAACCTAAAAGTTGCTCTAGTAGCTACCGTGGTACCCCCCTGTTGAGTATGGGATTCTCTACTGATCTCAAATCCTGCCTTCGGAAAAGCCTTTTTGCTTTTTTCTCCAGATTCAGACAACTCCCTCTATTTGTTTAAGATATTCTCTAGGACTTTTGAGAAGTTAGAGCATCTAAACCTTTATGGAAAAGAAAGGTTCGATGCTTCAAATACCAAAACTTGAGGAAGCAATTATTCTACGTGAGCGCGGCCGTCAAGACCAAGCTGCAAAGTTATTTGAGGAGATCCTCTCTGGAAATGTTGAGGACACAAGGGCACTACACGCCATCTCTCTCTTAGCGATCGAGCAGAGGAGATACAAAGCTGCTACGAAATGGCTTACTAAGCTTGTTAAACTTGAGCCAACTAACAGTGCAGCGTTTATAGATCTAGCAACAGCACTTCACCATCAAGGACATATCAAGCAAGCAGTCTTATCCCTAAAATGTGCGCTAAAGCAGGATCCCAAATCAACTGCTGCACTTAACAATCTAGGAATCATATATCAAGAGCAAGGATTCTATGATCAGGCTCTTGAAATATTTAATAATGCAATTGAAATAGAAGACGGCATAGCTGAGATACACAACAATCTTGGAAATACCTACAAAGAACTCGAAGATTACTCATTAGCTTTAGTCTCATATCAAAAAGCGCTGGCATTAAATCCATCTTACATAACTCCGAAAGTGAACATAGGCGTTATCTTTCACAGAGAAGGCAAACTTGAGCAGGCAAAACTACTCTTTGAAAAAGTTCTAGCAACTGACCCAAACCATGCAGAGTGCCTTGATAATCTTGGAGCAATCTACCGAGACTTAGGAGAGGTAGAAAAATCAATCGAGCTACGTAACAGATCTATTAAACTCAATCCTCATTATGCTGAGTCCCATAAGAATTTAGCGAGCGCTCTTTTATCTATAGGAGAATACAAGCAGGGCTGGAGTGAATATGAATGGCGACTACGTTGTAAACAGTTCCGCTTTAATAGAACAAAATATCCTTTTCCTTACTATAACGGTCAAAATCTATCTGATAAGCATGTTCTAATACGAGCTGAACAAGGCATCGGTGATGAGATCATGTTTGCTAGCATGTTATCGGATTTTGCTCAGGGAGCTCTTTCAGTGACAGTTGAATGTGATGCTCGCCTAATACCGCTATTCGAAAGATCTTTTCCCTTCATTGAATTTTATGAAAAGAGGCCTGAAGCAAATTCAGAGATCTTAGCTAAATCGATTGATTTACAAATTATGCTTGGAAGTCTTGGTCAATACACTAGAAATTCGGTGCAAAGCTTTGATGGGGCTACACCCTTTCTAATAACGGACACCAACAAGACTGACCTGCTTAGGCAAAGATATTCAAAGCTTGCAAACGGCAAAAAAATAATTGGGGTTTCATGGAAAAGCGGAAATAAGGAAAAAGGAGCTGAACGTAGCATCTCGCTTCAAAAACTTAATTCTCTTTTAAGCCACAAAGATTGCTTCTTTGTTAGTTTACAATACGGTGATATCGAGGAAGAGGCGGCGCTCTATAAAGATTCACTCCATCTCGACAGTTCAGTTAATCCACTAGAAGATCTTGATAACTTTGCAAGCCAAGTCGAAGCGATGGATCTTGTTATTTCAATCGATAACAGTACTGTTCACTTTGCCGGGGCTATCGGTAAATCATGTTGGACGCTACTCCCCTTTAGCGCAGACTGGAGATGGGAGATAGCCTCAAAAACTTCAGTTTGGTACCCACAAATGAAACTGTTCTGGCAAGTAGAACGCAACGATTGGACAATTCCTCTAAACAAAGTTCAAGAATCATTAGAAAGCATCATTTCAGCTTGAGATTCAATAGCCATCATAGTCGAATATAGCAAACTAACCTAAGGCTAGAATTGTATTAATTTCAGCTGGCTAGGAAAGATGGCTCAGAGTTGCGGACTCAATAAATCCTCTATACGATAATGACTATAAAAAGGATTTTTTTAATCTCCCAAGAGGACACACCGTCATGACAAAGCATATCAAATTCTTTTGCTACATTTTTCTCTCAGTGATTCTTGTCTGTTCTACTAATCTTTATGCAACTGAGCCTCCCGGAGTCGGGTTTCTAAACTTAAAAAATGGCGAAACTGTCATCTCACCAGTAAAAGTTGAGATGACGATCGTAGGGATGAAGGTTGGTCCTGCTGGTGTACCAGAAAATGGTGTCGGACATCATCATATCATTATAGATGGAACTTTCGTTGAAGCTGGGAAAGTTATACCAGCTGACGACCACCATATTCATTTTGGAAAAGGCCAAACCGAGGCACTAGTCACTCTGACTCCAGGGAAACATACTCTAACGCTGCAATTTGCTGACGGCATCCATCGCTCATACGGCCAGAATTGGTCAAGCACCATAACTTTGAACGTTCAACCCGCTGGAAAGTAAGATTTTTCTCTAAATAATCCACACTTGAGCGATCTTTTCTCAAAAGATCGCCCTTGCCTATTGACCCATCATATTTTTGCTTGGTATACCGAGCTTTAAATTTACTACCCTAATTGGTACTGGACTTATGTTAGAGAAAAAATTGATTTTTGTGATTCTTACCAGCGTGTTAGCTCTTTTTTGTGAGCAAGCTTCAGCACAAGACATGGATCTCTTGCTAAAAAAGCTTGAAGCGATGGAGGCAAGAATCAACGACCTTGAAACCCAACTTAAAAGTAAAAACGATGCTCAAAGCTCCTCCTCAAAGGTAGCGTTTAATAAGAGCACTAAGCCTAACACGACTTCGTCTAATATCGACGAAGACCTCTTCAAGCCGAACACAATCAATACTCAATCAGCATCCGAAGCTATTCAAAAACGTAAAGCTGAGCTTGGTCAATTTGGTATTACTTACAGAAGTGACGGATACGCAGTTGACTCACTCAGATTTGGTGCATATGGCGAATCAATGTTTGGACGAATTGATTCTGGAGATGGATGGAAGAACGGATTTGATGCAAACAAAGTCGTACTGCTTGGAACATATCAGGTAACTGAGGACATCATCTTCAATACTGAAATTGAATTTGAGCATGGTGGAATTGCAGCAGAGGAAGATGACAAGCTCAATGGAGCCATTGAAGTGGAGCAGTTATTTATTGACTTCCGCTCAAACGAGCACTTTACTTGGCGTTCTCCTGGCGTCGATGTTGTACCTGTTGGATACATCAACCTCTTTCACGAGCCGACCCAATATTACAGCTCTAATCGACCTGAAATTTATGACGGATTAATTCCTTCAACTTGGTTTGCTCCATCAACAGGTTTCTACGGAAAGATTATTGACGGTCTAAACTATCAATTTCAGATCAGCTCTGGACTTGAAGACGTTGGAACCGCAGCAGAAGAAGAAGGTGGTTCTGTTCCAAGCGATAGCTATGAGGCAGGAATCTCTGCAGGTGACGGGCTAAGGCACGCTCGTGCTCCGATTGGCGATCATACTCAAGTAGGAGAAGATCTTGCTTACGCTGTAAGGCTTTCTTATGACCCTGAGTTCATACCTGGACTCTCAGGTAGCACAAGCTTTTACTACACGGACGATATAACACCTCGCGGTGCGTATGGAACAAACTTAAATGGCACAACTCGAACTCTTGGTCGATCAAACTTATCAATCTTTGATACAGAGTTGCGTTATCGTATTCCAAGTACTGGGCTAGAGCTCAGAGCCGAGTACGCTCAAACAAATTTTGGAGACACTGATAACTTACGTGCGAACAATGATGGCGACCCGACTAATAACGTAGGTAGCCATATGAGAGGATATTCTTTGGAAGCAGCTTACCACTGGCAACTCTACCCAAATGCAGTTGAGTCATGGGAGATTGTGCCCTTCTATAGATTTAGCGACATAAATCTTCAAAGCGGTGGTGTGAATGGAAGCGATGCAAACACTCCTAGCGGTGAATTTGATAGACGGTTTCATACAATAGGTGCTGCAATCTTCCCGACTCCAAAGATAGTACTTAAACTAGACTATCAATTTATCGAGGACGAAGACCCTACTACCGCTGATGAAAAAGCACTCTTAGGTGCAGTAGGATTCTTCTTTTAAGATTGTGAGAGCTGCTAGTGTCACGTTATCCTAACTTGATTCAACCAGCAGCTCTTGTCTGTTTACTAACAGCTCCTTGTTATGCAACAGATTATCTAACAGTAGAGCAGGCCCAAAAGTTAATGCTACCTAAAGCAAGTCGGTTTGAGGTAGCTCACGTACTTTTCTCTCCAGATCAAAAGAGATTAATTCAAGAACTAAGTGGCATCCGTGTCTCAGCAAAAGCTCAAAAGATCTGGAAGGCTTTTGATTCAAAAGAGAATTTCATCGGCTGGATAGTTGTTGATTACGTCATTGGCAAACACCTACTAATTGACTATGCAATTGCAATCTCACCAGAACAGAAAGTTCTCGATGTAGAAGTTCTTTCGTATCGAGAAAGCTATGGTGGAGAAATTAGATCTAAAAACTGGCGTCAACAATTTGTTGGCAAGACACGAGAATCAAACTTAACGCTTAATAAAGATATCACAAATATCGGCGGAGCAACGTTATCAACAAGGCATGTAACAGAAGGCATTAAACGAGTGTTGGCAACCATCCATGTTACACAATAGCAAGCATCACATACGAAGAGCCAAACCTCTTTTAGGAACAATTGTTGAGATCTCACTATTCTCAGATCTTGTTAATAAAGAGACTTTACTCTCCTATTCAGAACAAGCGTTTGCTTGCATTAGAAAAGTGCAGGCACTAATGAGCTTTTTTGATTCAAATTCAGAGGTCTCTTTTTTAAACAGGTCTCTTCCGGGTGAACAGATTGATCTATCACCTGAAACATTTACTGTCTTAAAAGCAGCAGAGCAGATGTACAAACTCTCTCAAGGAGCATTCGACATATTGTGCCATTCTCGCAAACAGTATCCAAATGCATCATTAGTGCTATCTGAAAACTGTGCGATTAAATCAGACCCTTTCTTAGTTGATCTAGGAGGAATTGCAAAAGGATATGCCGTAGATCACGCCGCAAGCTTACTTATCACAAGCGGTATTTCTGGAATTATTAACGCTGGTGGTGACATTAAATTCTTTGGAGAGCTATCATTCCCTCTTACAATTCGTGCACCTAACTTCGATGGGAACAATATAGAAGTTGGAACTTTTAAAAATTGCTCCGTTGCAACATCAGCCTTTGACTTAAACACTGACTCTATTTGCAGCATCTCAGTAATAGCAGACCGCTGCATGATAGCAGATGCCTTAACAAAAGCGCTTGCACATAGTCATAAGGCTACTCATAAGCGACTGCTTGATTTCTACGATGCTGATTATTTCGAGCTCCCTAACAATCAGAACAAACACCTAGAGGAGGGTCTTGGATGAAGCCAAAAGGTTTTGAATTAAGCATAGTCATGCAAAGACTTGTTTACACATCACTAGGACTCTTGCTTCTATCAGGCTGTGCCTGGTTGGTGCTGCACTACTTTTTCATGCAAGAAACTGACTTTGCAACTATTCCTTCACAATATGAAGCTATCTCTTTACAGGTTCATGGCGCAGCTGTTCAGATCTTTCTGATTGTTCTAGGGAGCATCTTTCCAACTCATATTATTAGAGCAATTAAAGCTCGCTGCAACCTCACTTCGGGGATTATAGTTCTGACATTTATATTCGCACTAATCATTAGCGGCTATGTTTTGTACTACAGTAACAACGAGAGCTTACGCGCGATGGTCAGCACAACACACTGGGCCTTAGGCTTGGTAATACCATTTGTAATGTTTTTTCATATCGTAAAAGGGAAAAAGGTAATTGCGAATTGCAATTGCGCTAAACTTTAGGAGTAGAGACAATGAAATCATTCTTAACAATATTTTTAGCTTTCAGTATCTGTGCATGTAGCGGAGGTGGTGACGGCGCCCCTTCTCAACAAAGCTTTGCAGCTTTAGGTAGAAAAATATTCTTTGACACAAATTTAAGTAATCCAGGCGGGGTTGCTTGCGCTACGTGCCATTCAGCAGAGGCAGCTTTTTCTGATCCACGGCACCTTGCGGTGTCCCCTGGCGCTGTTTCTGGTACCCAAGGCACAAGAAACGCCCCTACAATTATGTATTCGCTTTTCTCACCTGCTTTCGGATTTTCTGACGAAGAGGAAGATTATATTGGTGGACAATTTCATGATGGAGCTGCCTTAGATCTTGAACAGCAAGCCATGCGCCCATTTTTTAGACATGTTGAGATGAATCTCACTAATCATGAAACACTTAGGCAGAAAGTTGCCTCCGCATCATACGCGAGTGAGTTTAGTGCGGTCTTTGGAGAAGCTACGCTCTCTGATGCAGAACAAACACTTATCGCAGTTGCTTCAGCAATCGCAGCCTTTGAGAACAGTCAGGAGCTTCAACCCTTCTCATCAAAATATGACGCCTGGGCTGCAGGCCAAGTGCAGTTAACAGATCAAGAAAGGCGCGGAATGGAACTTTTTAACGCTCCAAACAAAGGTAACTGCGCAGCATGTCACCCCTCAACAGGTGATGATGGCTCAGCTACGCGAGCTCTGTTCACAGATTTTACCTATGATAATGTTGGGCTTCCTGCAAACAAAGCAGTTAACAGCAGTTCCGATCTGGGACTTTATGCCAATACCGGTAGACCAAGCGACGTTGGTAGATTCAAAGTTCCAACGCTTAGAAACGTTGCTGTCACTGCTCCATATTTTCATCATGGATTAATGAAAACTCTAAAAGAAGCGGTTCATTTCTACAACGCAAGAGACATTGATTCTAGCATTGGAACCCCTGAATTCGCAGAGAATATGAACATTCTAGAGCTTGGAAACTTAGGACTCACCGACCAAGAGGAGGAAGACATCGTAGCTTTCTTGAATACTCTTACTGACGGGTACACTGAATAACATAGGCTCTTAGCAGCGGTTAGAAGCAACAAGGCAATCTATTTCTCAAAACCGTATCTTTTGATATAATTGAAAGATACGGTTTTATGGATACAAAAAACTTTAAATCGCTATTAGATAATCATTACAGCTGGCCAGCTGAATATCCCTTTAAATTCATCGTTCCTGCAGAAAAAGTCCACGAACTCAAGGCTCTCTTAGAACTAGATAAGCTTGATATTAACCCGAGTAAAAAGGGTAACTATATGAGCATTCGCTTTAAGCGAACCATGAAATGCGCTCAGGACGTGATTGATATCTATGAGAAAGTTAAAGGCATTGAAGGAATTATGAGCCTCTAGAGATAGCTCTTCCCTTTCGATTATGCTTAAATATCAAACGTGAAGCATAAGCGAAAAAATGACCAAAAAACGAGTGACTCATTTATAATGGGAAGAAACACCGTACGTGAGGTAATTAATGCTAATCCGCAAAGTATCATCTCTATTTTCGTGTCAACTAGTGCCGAACATGATCCGAAGCTTGTCGAAGCCTTAAACCTAGCTCAACAAAGCGATATTCCGGTCGAGAGAATTCAAAATCAAAATTTAGCCTCTCTGTTAAACTCAGATTCTCATCAGGGCATAGCTGCAAAAGTTAAGCGTAAAAATTTAATAGAGCTACAGGAATTAGTTCATGACCTAGAGGCACAACCGAGCAGTATTGTTTTAATGCTCGACGGAGTTCAAGATCCACACAATATTGGGGCTCTGTTGAGAACCTCTGAGTGTTTTAATGTTTCAGCTGTTATTTGGTCCAAAAACAAAGGCCCAGGCATTACGCCTGTTGTCACAAAGACAAGCTCTGGTGCATCTGAGTTAGTACCTATATGTATCGTTTCTAACCTTCAGCAAACTATTAAAAAGTTAAAAGAGATTGGTTTTTGGGCTGTTTCCGCAGATGTCTCTACTGAGTCTCACGATCTTTATAACTTTAAGTTTCCAGAGAAAACTCTGCTAATTTTAGGATCTGAAGGAACAGGAGCATCAAACATTGTAAACAAGGAAGCTGATTTTATTGTTTCCCTGAAAGTTTTAGGTCAGATTGATTCACTGAACGTATCACAGGCAGCAGCCGTGTTTATTTCAAAGTTTAGAGAGCAGTTTAGTTAACTCGATAAATTCTTGTCTCGTATACTGGCCCTGTGCTGTTTGCTCCTCTATCTGCTCTGGCGCAAAAGCTAAAAAATTACCTTTTAGACTATTCCCTACTCTTAAAATTTTTCCGAGTTCTCCCATCCCGAGAACAATCATTCGTTTACTAGATCTGTAAAGTCGCAAGTTAATTTGCATTAGCGCAAACAAATCACCTATCTGATTACATTGAGTTGCTATCTTGCAAACATACGGATTAAAACTCTCAATTTCGCCACAAATAGCATTAAGCTCACTAAAATCAGGGGTTTCTTTATAATTATGATACGAGACTATCAGTTTTAGGTTTAGTTGATTACGCTTAACAAAGCTAAGTTCAGAAGCTTGGTCATACAGATCCAAATCTACATAACAATCTCGACCGACAAGATTAGTTAGAACCTGCTGCTTTATCTCAGAAGCTAAGTGAGTAGGCTCCAAACCCTGTCTTCTAAACAAAAAGATCAACCTTCCAGGATACAAATCAGTAAGAGCATATATCTCTTCAGCTTCTAGCTTTACTATGTAATCAAGCCAAACTTCGAAATAACGATAGTGGGAATTGAGCTGCGAGATTTTATAAAAAATCTGCTCAAAACTACTTAACTGCAGTGGTAGACAGAAATCAATTTGCTTCAATTATTTACCCGAATTTGCTTGCGCTAATCTAGCAATGAACATAGCATTTTAAGGATATTTTGTTTAATTTGAGGGAAAAGATGAAGATTTTCAAAGCATTAATTCTGACATTTTTAACCTTCCCACTTAGCGCTAGCGCTGATAGCCCTGATATTGATGGAAATGGTTTTAACGATATTTTAGGCATCAGTATTGCTGGAGGGAAGAACAAAAAATTCACCTGGAACTACGTTCCAGCCGGCCCTGGAACTCTAGCCGTAAGCACCAAAATCAAAGAGTTCGGCAAAGGTAATGATATACCTGTACCAGGAAGATACTCAAACCCAAACATGACAGACCCAGCATTCGTTAGACTTACTGATGAAGGTCTTGAGTGGCGAATTATTCCGCAAAATGGAGATACCGTAGTTATCCAGTTCGGTGATAAAAACGATTCAGTTTATGGTGGGGCAGACATTGACGGAGATGGTTACGATGATCTGCTTATCAGAAACAAAAGCGGCTTGTTTACATTTAGACGCACAGGGTTTGGACCTAATTTAAATACTGTAAGCTTCTCTCAAAAAATCGGGAAGGCAAAGGATCAGAACTTTGTTACTGACATCGACAACGATGGTCAGGATGAGATCTGTCGTGTGGCTAAAAAGCCTGGGACTAACAAAAAGCGAACTACCTGCTTTGATTTCTTCTCAAAACATAAAGTCTTCAATGCAAATGCTGGCAAAAAGGCAAATGGAACGCCTAAGCCACTTGGTGCAAATCTTCTTGGTTTTATAAGAGAAAAAGGCAAAGGGGCCAACAAGAAAACAACTGTTAGGGTCCAGGAGCTTCAAGGGAAATACGTTTCAAAAACAAGCTTTGACGGTCATAAAAACATAGTGACAACAGCACCTGCTCAGTTGGCGGCCAAAAATGGCACTGTCTTGGAAGTTTTTGATGCGTTCTCAAAACAGAAATCGTCACAAACTGCGCCTGATGTAGATGATGTATATGATGAATATAATGTAGGAAGTTTCAAAGTATCTGGCGGAAAAGGCGGTGGAGCTGGAAACACACAATGCACTTCTACAACAAGTTGGGGGAACGGCTCAGTCTGGAAACCTATCAGCGAAGGTGATGGAAAGTTGGTAATACTAGATAACTTTGGTGCTAATTCAAGCAAAGCATACGTTATCAATCAAAATGGAAACGTGCTTGGCACTGGGAACTATGTTGGGAAGACTAATGGTGGCAGACCAACATTTCGTTTCAGCAAATCAGGCTCAAGCTTTGGATCTAACATCATAGCGGTATTTCAATCCAGCAGTTCAAATGTTTGTAGAAATGTTGCGAACGGTGGAACGCGTTACGACTGATACCTAAGCGGTATCCTTTGAAAACCAATAACCTGCGGTCTGCTTGAGGTGAAACATTCTAATAGCAGTCCGCATGGTATCTTCCGGCAAGGCATCATTGCGCAACCAAGAGCAAAGCAAATAACGACCACGTTTTCGAAGCTCTTCCTTATAGCCAATTAAAGTACCTACCAATAGAAGCGGAACCTGCTTTACATTAGAGAAATCAATAATCCAATTGTATGCTTGAGGAGTCGCCTCAAAGATCTGCAAAAATCCATTGAGAATCTCTTTGACCTGATCAGAAGAGGCAACGTCATCCAATTTCGGTAGAAGGATTACGTTTTGTCGACCGACACTACTATAGACAACACCACCTGAGACTTCATTTATTGCGCTAACTCCATGCAGCTCACCCTCCTCATCTGTAAATGGAGCGGTATACTCTCCTTGTGCGGACTTAAGACTTTTGTAAGCCCCCATCAGCGAGAATGTAGTTTGAAGTCGAATCTGTTCGTACCCACGCTGAAGTGTCTGCAACTTCTCTGAGCCTACATTAGTTCCAACATCTCCATGAAGATCAACCCAATCACGTAGTGCTTGAGCAATATTAGACAAACCTAAGTCATTTTTTAATTCCGATTCTTGTGAGACGAGGGTCGAGATCTCATCAAGCAAAGCTTTATAGCTTGATATCTCACTTACTGGATCCTTAGCGTATTCCAATAAACGCTGAAGTGGCTCCAGAATCTCAAACAGTATCTGCTCTTGTGACTTCAATTAATGCACACCTGGATAAATAACAATCCAATACTACCCCTACAGAGCCAACACCTAAGTAAAAAATCGACAAGTATCCTAGATTACTTGATATCTCTCAGCTGGAGCTATATTTATATCTGAGAAAAACGCTCAGCAAAAGGCAAAAAACTCTTATTTCCAAAGCTTTACGTTCAATTCAAACCCTTGATATCTCTTCAAAAAATATAGGGTATTTTCCTATTACAATGTTTGAATGGTAAGTGATTCCACGATATAGTGTGCACGCACAAATGCTGAATTTTACAACTTTGTTCTTTTATCGTGAGTAGTAAATTGGAAACAAAGAAAGGAAAAAAAGAAGATCAGGAAGATTCTAGATTAATCCACGTCCGCCTACCGGTAGAAATACACAAAAAACTTCGAATAAAGACCGCCGAAGAAGACACAACCATCCAACAATGGGTAACAGAATGTGTCTCAAAAGAACTTCTCAGTGAAAATAAGCAGTCATAAAAGACTAAGAACTCTGGAAATTTCATATTCTTAAGTTATTATCGGTTGGATAGAAATTTAAGAACAAGGGTATAGCTTATGAACTGGAAAAGCACTGATCTCTTCAATCCATTAGAAGAGCATTCAATGCTTCGCGATACGGTAAGAAACTTCGCTCAACAAGAGGTGGAGCCTCAAGCCTTAAAGCATGACAAAGAAGAAACTTTCAACTTAGCCCTCTTTCGCAAACTTGGAGATCTTGGGCTGTTGGGTATAACCGTACCTGAAGAATTTGGTGGTTCAGGTATGGATGCAACAGCGGCTGTAATTGTTCACGAAGAGCTCGCTTCCTCTGATCCAGGTTTCTGCTTAGCTTACCTGGCACACTCAATGCTGTGCGTTAATAATATTGCAGTTAATGCAAGCAAAGAACAAAAAGAAAAATATCTCGAGAAACTTTGCACTGGGGAGTGGGTTGGTGCGATGGCGATGTCTGAGCCTGGTGCAGGTACCGACGTATTAGGCATGTCAACTGTTGCTGAAAAAGATGGTGACAATTTCAAGATAAATGGTCGGAAAATGTGGATTACAAATGGGTGTATTGATGAGCAAAACACTCCATGTAACTGCTTGTTGCTATACGCAAGAACAAGCAAAGATACTGCTGCAAGAACTCAGATCTCAACTTTCATTATCGAAGATGCTTTTAGTGGTTTTAGCGTCGGACAAAAAATTACTGAAAAAGCTGGAATGCGTGCATCAAACACAGCTGAACTGTGTTTTGATAATTGTATTGTTCCTGCCGCAAATCTAATTGGAGCGGAAGGTGATTCGATGCTCCACATGATGAAGAACCTTGAGGTTGAACGACTTACACTTGCAGCGATGTCGCTTGGCATCGCCCGTAGATGTCTTCAGGTCATGACAAATTATGCGAACGAGAGAGAGGCATTTGGATCAAAACTTTCTGAGTTTGGTCAAATTCAAAAATATATCGGAGAAAGCTATGCCGAGTATCAAGCTGCTAGAGCTTACGTCTACAACACTGCTCGAAAGCTCGATATAAACTCGCATGGCCAAAGATTAGATTCAGATGGTGTT
>JACKAH010000001.1:0-202500 GCA_020635175.1 Deltaproteobacteria bacterium | reverse complement strand
GGGCCCCCGTCAATTTCTTTGAGTTTTAATCTTGCGACCGTACTCCCCAGGCGGGATACTTAACGCGTTAGCTACGACACCGAGGGGGTAAGGCCCCCGACATCTAGTATCCATCGTTTACGGCGTGGACTACCGGGGTATCTAATCCCGTTCGCTCCCCACGCTTTCGCACCTCACCGTCAGTAATGGTCCAGAGAGCCGCCTTCGCCACTGATGTTCCTCATGATATCTACGAATTTCACCTCTACACCATGAATTCCACTCTCCTCTCCCATACTCTAGTTTAACAGTATCCAATGCACGTCCGGGGTTGAGCCCCGGGATTTCACATCAGACTTATTAAACAGGCTACGTGCGCTTTACGCCCAGTAATTCCGAATAACGCTTGCACCCTCCGTATTACCGCGGCTGCTGGCACGGAGTTAGCCGGTGCTTCTTCTGTAGGTACCGTCATTTGTTTCTTCCCTACTAAAAGAGGTTTACAACCCGAAGGCCTTCATCCCTCACGCGGCGTTGCTGCATCAGGGTTTCCCCCATTGTGCAATATTCCTAACTGCTGCCTCCCGTAGGAGTCTGGTCCGTGTTCCAGTACCAGTGTGGCTGATCATCCTCTCAGACCAGCTAACCATCGTTGCCTTGGTAGGCTTTTACCCCACCAACAAGCTAATGGTACTCAGGCCGCTCTTTTCGCGCCCGAAGGCTTTCCCAGCGAATCCGCAGATTCGATGGAGTATTCGGTATTAGCGGAGGTTTCCCCCCGTTGTCCCCAGCGAAAAGGTACGTTACCTAAGTCTTACTCACCCGTACGCCACTCTACTCGTATCCGAAGATACTTTCTCGTTCGACTTGCATGTCTGAGGCACGCCGCCAGCGTTCATTCTGAGCCAGAATCAAACTCTTCAGTTTATAAAATTTCTGCTACTTTTTGCTGTTGATACACATCAACAACAATGAAAGTAAATTTTTGAGCTATCGATCAAGTAAAACGAACATTGCTGTTCCGCCTTAACTTATGCTCATGCAACTGAATGAAATCGACTCAATTGACAACTTCTACCCTTGACCTAATTGTCTATGTACTTAAAATAACTGAGAGTTGTTTTTAAGCACAAAACGAGCGCAACACCTAGCAAGCTTTTCGAAAAAAGCTCTAAATACCTAGTATCAGGTGCTGAACTGCTCGAGGAGGGAGAAGTTAACAGATGTGCTACCCCCTGTCAACGTAGTCAAGAGTGATTTTTCAATAAATTTATCTAAAACAATTCAGGCGCTTAGCTCTATAACGCAATATTGGCGAAAGCTATTTTGAAGAAAAGCTGGCTAGCTTACCCAAAAGCTCATCTGGCTCATATGGCTTTTTAACGAACTGTACCGATTGAGCGCTAATTTGCATGTTCTCTGCGGCAGCATCTGCAATTCCGCTGCAAAAAATAACTGGAACAGTTGGATTTACGTCCCTCAGCAAGAAGAAAGTTTTCATACCGTTCTGTCTCGGCATGTTTGCATCAAGAACAATTACATCAAAATTTTCTTTTGCATTTTTAAAAGTTGTAAGAGCAACATCACCATCATCTACAGAGGTAACATTAATTCCAAAGTTCTCTAAAAAATCTTGCGTTGCTTCACGCACAAGTTCTTCATCATCAACCAACAAGATCTTCAAACCTTTCAATACGTCGTAATCAACAACGCTTTGTGTTTCGATCGTTTCATCTCTGAGATCGTTGTCATGCTTTGGAAGATAAAGAGAGAATTTTGTTTTTCCAGGAGCTGATTGCAAAGTAATAAAACCTTTATGTGCAATTAAAATATCACGCACCATTGATAGACCTAGACCTGTGCCTTTACCGCGAGCTTTTGTTGTGTAAAGCGGATTGAAGATCTTCTTTTGTTCATCTGGAGACACTCCACAACCACTATCCTCAACTGTAATACAAACATATGAGCCAGGTTCAATCTTTCCTGTTATAGAGTGCAAAATGTCGAGGTCCGTAACATCGATATTTTCAGCGTTAAATACAATCTTACCCTCACTATTTATTGCGTCACGTGCGTTTATTCCTAAGTTCATCAGAACAGAAAGCAATTGAGAGGCATCGCCGTAAATAGCACTTAACTGCTCACCTAAGGAGCACTCAATAACTATCTCTTTGCGAATTGTACGCTCAAGTAATGCAATAGATTCGTACAACAACTCACCAACATTAATCTGCTTCGGCTCACCATTATCTTCACGTACATAGTCTACAATTTGACGTAGCAACCCGGATGCACGTTGCACACATTGAGTGATGATATTTAATTTGCGCTGACTAGATTCATCATCTTTTAGGGTGCGCTTCATTGCTTGAGCACTACCGGAAATTCCACTAAGCAGATTATTGATATCATGAGCAACACCTCCTGCAAGTTGGCCAAGCGCGCTTAGCTTAATTGTCTTTGCAAGTTGGTCTTCTATTTCACGTTGCTTAGATAAATCTTGAAGCGTTACTAAGTAAAGTTCCTCTGTATCACTCTCGCAGTTTAGAGAACTCATCCAAAAAGAGAACGTTCGCGAGACGGAGAACTCGTTTGCTTTGTTTTTACATTGCAGTGGAAAATCACAGCAAAAGATATCTAAACAATTTTCAAATGAAACATCTGTGCTGACGGGATCTAAAACATCAACTAATCTTTTTTGTACAAGCTCACTCGCTTGAATTCCAAAAAATCTATCAATCTCGCCGTAGCACGAAAGAATCTCACCGCGATTGTTCACAACAAACAAAGCACTCTTAAGCTGCTCGAGCAGCTGCTCGCAGATCTGGTCTGCGCTATCACTAACCTTGTGAATTTTAAGTAGAGTAGATAAGTCCCCCATAGTTGATCTATCGGCTAAGTCACTGAAATAACTTAAACACGCATATCCATACTAACGTTGAGTAAGTAGCTGAATTTGCTACAATCTAGCCAGCAATCTTCCGATAGATAAGTCGTAGGTCAGCAGAGCAAGTTGTTATGGGAGATTTTGATGAAACCCGGAGACCAAGCCCCTCTAGCGCTAGAGAAGAGCGTACACCTATAGAATCACTTTTAGAAAGGCTTCCTGATCAGATCCGGACAAACCTTGGGAGAGAACCTGATAGAGTCTCCACCATCTCTGTTCCGTTAGAACGAGCCAAGCTCGACCAAGCAGAACTAAACGAAACGATTAACACACTTATAACAATTGCAAACCAAGCTCCTGAAGGAACATTTGATAAAGCAGGGCTAGGAACAAAGGCAATTGACGAGGCTGCTCGCTTAATCAGCCAATTGGAGGATCCAGCAGCACTGCGCGAGCATGTAATTTCACTCGCTTCAATTGCTAGCCTAAGTCCGAGCGAACCTCGTAGGCTATGTGCAATCAGAGGGATAAAACTTCTCGGACAAGCATTTAAGCTTGATACTGAATTTCAGGATTATGCTTACATAATCGAACCAACACGTGATGTCTTAGCAGACTCGATGCTCAATCGAACAAAACCGACAGAGAGACGTTTAGCTGCTGATACTATCTGTGCTCTATTCGATGATGCAGATGATGCTATTATGGAGATCGCATCTGAGTTAACGCGTTGTACCTATACTGACGACATCCATCAGCGATTTAATGAAATTGCACTTGCAACAAATCAGCTTGAACTTGACCTTTTACTTACATTACCTGAATACGATGGGCCTGCTTGGCACCAAGCAAATGACGCGCTAATTCAAGCCACAATGGAGCCAGATGAAGATGCAAGAATAGCGATGCTTGCCTCTCTTACTGACAGAGAGGAGTATAGCTTAAGAACGCATATAAGAATTGTAACTGCTTTCTTACTCTATAAACACAACGCATCAGTTGCAGAGATAACTCAAAGCGCAAGAAATAGAGCTTTAAATGTATTAGATCTTGTTTCACCTACAAGCGTATCGATACTAAAATGCATCAGCATAAACCAAGAACGAAGCGACCGAGTTAGAGCCATCGGCAATCTACTTGAGCAGGCGGCCTAATCTAGATTATTTGCTTAAATCACGAATCTTACTAAAATAATGATAATAGAATTAGTTGCTTTCGGAGCAGCTTTCAAAAATGTGTGTTGTTTAGTGGAGTTACTATGAGCTTTGAAGATTTAGGGGAAGGTCCAACTGAGGGGACCGATCCATCACTTTTCGATTCTATTCCAGAGATACAAAATGCTATGGACATGGCTCCAGATGCTAGAACATCGGCCATGATGGAACGCTGGGATGAACTATCTGCCACTCAAGGCGAGCGGGGTAAAACCACTGCTTGGACCGTCACATCCGATAGATTACAGACTGAATTTTTAACCAGCCATCCTGAGCTTAATGAGCCTGGTGCGGTTGTTATTGATATCGGGTGCGGAGTTGGAGATGGAGCAAACGTTCTTAGACAAGCGGGCGTTGATGTTATCGGAACCGACTGCTCCGAGATGATGCTCGATCTAGCTCGTGGTTGCAACCCACCCTACAGTCGACTAATTCAGCACTCTATAATTGGAGAAACACAACTTGCAGGAGCAGGAATTGCACCAAACTCAGTTAAGGGAATAGTTTCCTATGGAGCGATGCAATCTTTTCCAGACAGTGGAGATACAAAAGGTGAATTTGATGAAGAGCAGATGCGAAAAGCATTAAACCAGATGCATTACGTACTTGAAGCTGATGGTGTAGTTTCACTTGCTTTTTTACCACCACAGGAAAAGGATTTTCATGCTCTAACAACTGTGATTGATCCAGACAGGCTAGCTCAAATTATGAAAGAGGAAGGCTTTGAGATCACAAAAAACGAGGCTGTACCAAATGCCTATGATCACGATCAGGGCAAAGGTCAGATTCAGTACCATTTAATCGAAGCCAGAAAATTAGCTGCTTAATTAGCACTATATCTGCTCTCAAATACAGATTCAGCCTCTGTTGCTGAGAGCAGATCATTTGCAACGAGATGCTGAACTATCTTAAAGACTGTCTCGATATCAACAGAAGTAGCAGCAGCTATCTGCTCTAAAGATTGCTCATCGTTACTTGTTTTCAAAAACTGAGTTATCTTAGTTTGAGCAACCAGTACGTTTTCAGCAGCTTTCTTGCCAGCCTCAACTCCTGGTTGATGATAGGCATTTATATTAACGAGTGATGCATAAAGACCAACTGCACGCTCAAATAGCGCAATCAACATCCCAACGTTAAACGCATCAACTTTTTCAATTGTAATCGTAATAGACTCTCTGCCGTTTTCAAAAAGAGCCTTGCGAGTGCCTTGATAAAATCCAGAGAGATAATCACCAGAAGTAATACCTGGCTCAACTTCAAATAACTCAGGCTTCTCAGACTCACTGTCTGCACTTAGATCCTGTAAGACCTCAACAAAAACGCCAAAGAAATCATTTCTTCCATCACGTAACTGCTGCACAAAGGCGTGCTGATCAGTTGAGCCCTTGTTACCATAAACAGCTATGCCTTGATTAACAATTTCACCATCAAGGTCCTTCTCTTTTCCTAAACTCTCCATCACTAATTGTTGCAGATATCGACTAAATAGCTCCAATCTGTCTTTGTAAGGCAGCACTACCATCGCCTTATCACCATGGCCGCTACCGATATAAAACCAACTCTGAGCCATTAAAGCTGCTGGGTTCTTTTTGTAATCAGCATTGCGTGTAAGCGTGTCCATATAGGCTGCGCCATCAAGCAGAGCATCGATATCAAACCCCTGCAAAGCGGCAGGTAACAGACCAACAGCGCTCAGCTCACTTGTTCTACCACCGACCCAATCCCACATCGGAAATCGAGCAATCCAACTCTCCTGCTCAGCAACTTGATCTAATTTACTGCCCTCTCCTGTAATAGCTACGACATGCTTTGCAAAATTGAGTCCCTTAGCTTCGTATGCAGCTTTTGTAGAGAGCATTCCGTTTCTAGTCTCTTTAGTCCCACCAGATTTGGAGATAACAATTGTTAAAGTCTCTGCTAGATCAGGTATTAAGTTTAACGTTCTGTTAATGCCATCAGGGTCAGTGTTGTCGATAAAAAATGGTGTGATCTGATCAGTTGAGTTACTTAATGCATGAGAGACAAACTGTGGTCCTAAAGCTGAACCACCAATTCCAATAACTAAGATATATCGAAACCTCTCTTTTGTTTCAGGTTTAATCTTTGCCCACAACACCTGCTTAGAGAATTTCTTAATTGCAAAAACTGTTTCCTTAACGTCCTTGCGTATATCTTCCTCCGGGGCTAGCTCAGGAGCACGCAACCAGTAGTGTCCGACCATTCTACCTTCATCCGGGTTAGCGATAGATCCTTTCTCTAAATCATTCATCGCAACCAGGGCCTGCTCAATCTCTGGCCGATGAGACTCCAGAAAGTCATCTGTAAACATCATCCGGCTAACATCGAGTGAGAACTTTGTTTTGCTATCGTATAAAAAATACGCTTTAAACCTTTCCCAAAGCTGTTCAGAAGAGTAAGAATTCATTGGTCGATACCTTTAATAAATTTACCTTTATCTTAACTAACAAAAATACGTAGCGAGAGCAGCTAAACATTGAAAGATAAGCATTTTTTTACCTTAGCTACCCTTGTTCTATTTCTGGATCAATCTGTGGTATAATAAGGATAAGGGGTTAGGTGTCTATATTTTTCGATAACTTGCTGTCCATCTTTTAGTAGTTGCGATGAATGAACATATTGTTTTCTTTAGGGAATTTCTAACCGAGTTTAAATCGACCGGGTCGGCTATACCTAGCTCTCCATGGGCGGCGAAGGCTATGACGAACTCACTACGTCGTACAACTCGACCTCAAAATATTCTTGAGGTTGGTCCTGGAACAGGTCCTGTCACAGTAAAAATTCTTGAAGACATGATCGATGGGGATAAGCTAACTATTTGCGAACTTAATCCATCCTTTATGCAAGCTCTACAAAAGAAGCTCTCCAAAGATGAGAATTTCAACCGACACAAAGAAAACATCACCTTCTTTCAAGGTCCAGTTCAAGAACTACCAACTGAAGAGATCTTTGATGTAATTATCTGCGCGATACCTTTCACAAACCTTCCTGTATCTGCTGTTGAGGATATCTTTAAGAAGCTCGAGCTATGCAGCCATAGAAATACTCACATTACCTTCTTTGAGTACATTGGATTGCGCCAGATTGGCAGGATAGCTTCAATTAAAGAGCGTAGAGAAAGACTAGATCGAGTTAGTCAGTTCTTTGAAACACTTGAAGCAAAATATAAAAAAGAAACAAAAAGAGTTTGGTTAAATTTTACGCCTATTAATGTGCACACCCTAGTTCCGTCAGAGGAAGCTGCCTAGGCTACATTTTTCAATCGATTATCTTTTCTTTTGCGCAAAATCTGTCCAACAGGGCCACTCAAACAATAAAAAGTAGCGAGAGCCATAAAGCCTACCTTATTACTATACCACGTAAGTGCTATCGTTGCTCCGATCCCCAGCATGACAAATTTGTTAACATCGTCAAACTTAACTCGCTTAACACTAAAGTATTCAACCTTAGAAACCATCAGATATGCGAGTGCGAGTGCAAATAAAGAATAGAAAACAACAAGCGCTAAACTAGGCTGCACATGAGGCGAGAAGAACACAAATGACGCAATAGCGAATGCAGCCCCAGGAGTAGGCAGCCCTTCAAAATTACTCGTACTACTTTCAGAGATGTTAAAACGGGCTAACCTTGCAGCACAGGCAAGACAGTAAACAAATGTTACAGTGACTCCAAACTCATCAGCCAACTCTCTAAAGCACCAACAGTACAAAAGATACGCAGGAGCTACACCAAAAGAGATAAAATCCGAGAAGGAATCGAATTCAACTCCAAACTTCGATGTAGCATTAAGCCGTCTTGCCAAGCGCCCATCTAAGCCATCGAGTAAAATTGCTATTCCGATAGCAACTGCAGCTTTTTCATAACGGTTGGAGCCCGCATAAATACATGCCAAAAATCCACAAAATAAATTGCCGAGGGTTACGGCGTTTGGCACTAAAAACTTTCTTCTATGCCAGACGACTGATGACTCTAATTTCATAAAGATAGGTATCCTGTTTCACTAACTTTGGTTAAGGCAGAACTCCGTAGAGCATCATACTCTAGATCTAATTCGATAACAAAATCTGCTAATTCAAGGATTCTATGAGAATTATCAGCGATTAAAATCGTTGCTCCTTGGTCCACGCACCGCTTTAATACGATGCCTACCTCAGCAACTTCCCGGTTCGAAAGATCCGAGAATTGCTGATCTAACATTATAAAGAAATCCTGTTGTTTACTTACTCTTGAGGCTAAAACCTTTGCGAGTAGCGTCTTTAAACGCTCATTGCTGCTGTAATTTGAAAATGTTTCAGTCAATTTTTTTTGACCTAAACCAAGCTCAGATAAAACCAACAGGACGTCATGTTTCTTCTGAGAAACCCAGCTGACAGATGCCCACTGATCAATATTTAAATTGAGATATTGGTGAAGTGACAAATTATCTAACTCAAGGTTGGCAATCTCTTCTGACCAAAACTTTCCAGCACAACCAAGACAGCTCTCAGCAGTCAACTCTAAAGCAACTAGACCTTTACCGTTGCAAACTTTGCATAAATATCCACTATTTTTTAAAGAAAAGTCTTTTGAGCTGTATCCTTTCATACGAGAGACTTTACTTGCAGCAAATGCTTTCTCTAACTCAGTATTCACTTTGAGATTAAAATAGATGCTGTCATTTTGCTTAAGTGCTTCTTTCTTTATCTGTTGAAATTTAATTGAGTTACTCTCACAAAACTGTGGCACAATTTGGTTTAAGAAAAGTGTCTTTCCACTGCCCGTGGGGCCACGTAAGCAGACTATCTTGTTATAAGGGAAAGAAAGCTCAAGACTCTCCCAACAAAATAGATCTCCTGTCTTAATCACAGCCTCCCTATCAGAGACTTTCGAGCGAGTAACTTTTTTTGGATTAAATTTTTCTTGAGACGCTGCAGAGATAGCAACAACTGAGCATTCAGAATTAAGCGCAAAATCCTTCAGAATTGAGCAGAATAATTCCTTCTCAGCCGAGCTTAAGTCAGAGAGCAAATTATCTAATATAACGAGTGAATCACTTAGCGCTATTTTAAATAGCTTTATAAGCTTAAGTGATAAACTCTCTCCAGAAGACAGACTAGACACACTACGACCAAGCGCAATTCCTTTAAGAGGCAAACGAGAAATCATACTTAGATCCTCAAATGCGCCATCCTCCAGACCGAGCTCTGCAAACTTTTTAAGAAGATCTGCTGCAGAATTTCTTAAAACATCTTCAAGTAGCAGTCCGTCTAAGATCCAGGTAAGAGACTCTCTTTTAGATTCATCAGAGAGCCATTCCTCAAATGAGCACAACGATCTTTGACAACCATCGCAGAAGCTTGAAATAGAAATGGGATCTGAAATCTTTGCATCTTTATCCTGAGCATAAGCTAGATCTAATCTAAAATTAGTTAAGTTATCGTTTAAACCTTGAACAAAAGATATAAAATCCTGAAGGGTTTGCTTGGTAGCGCTTGCAAGAGTCAGGATCCTTACAACAAACATTGGTGCAGCAAGCTCTTGGTTCTCGATGGAATCAAGCTGTTGCAGTCTTCCATCGACTACTAAACGAGTGGCACCGAATTGCTCTGCGATATCTTTATAAGTACTTTTATCCAAATTGGAATCAAGCGACTGCAACAAACAAAGCAGATATCCTGAGGTCTTGGATTTAAGAACATGATCAACTGCTCGATCTAAGTTCTGAAATGGAAATTTTTCTTTGCAGTTTAAGCAATACGGATCTGCCTTGTGCTTAAAAATATGCAACACCTCTTGTTCCAAACCGGCCTGAACGAGCAATGTCTCCTTATCAAAAAATTCTGCAGAAAATTTCGCAAAAGATTCGGAGCTAGACGAAAGCATAAATGGGATGAGATAGCTTTGTAGCTCCCTGGGCTCGCCCTGATAAGAGTTTGAAAATAAAGAAAAAAACCGGTTCTTAGGTCGTTCGTAATACTCTCTTAAAAAAAATTCTCTAAGTTTTCCATGAAGATTAAACAATTCTATAAATTTGCGGGGTAAAATCTCAGTGAATTCCAGGAAACTCTCTCGTTCTGCGCTCATCAAATAACAAAACTTTGTATGATATTATCTGTTTACTATATCCGTAAGGTATCTACGGAGAAAGGAATCACTTGTAATGATCCTTATTGTTAGTATACACAATTAACACTGAAGCAAAAAAATGTAATTAGGTCTAAAAGATATGTCTCAATCTCAGATGCTAGATGACAATTCTATGACTATAAATGTTGTTCTAGCAGACGATCACAATATTGTACGTCACGCTTTAAAAAATATTTTGTCTGGCTCAAACACTTATAACGTAGTTGGTGAAGCATCAACAGCAGATGAGTCTGTCCAGTTAGTTGATCAACTCCACCCAGATATCCTTGTACTTGATATAGGCTTGCCTCAAAGAAGTGGAAACGATGTTATCCTTCATTTAAAGA
Organism: Deltaproteobacteria bacterium; assembly: GCA_020635175.1. Lineage (GTDB taxonomy): Bacteria > Bdellovibrionota_C > UBA2361 > UBA2361 > J135 > JACKAH01. The sequence continues at coordinate 191,950 of JACKAH010000001.1, read as the reverse complement.
AGAGCAACTCTCCAACTAAAATTGCTGTACTCAGCATGTATGATGACGAGCTTAAGGTTCAGCAAGCAATACAGTATGGTGCAGATGGTTATATTTTAAAGAACTGCTCGCCTGATGAATTTCTTGGGGCTCTAACTAAAATTGCTAATGGAGAGAAATTCGTACCCTCCCAATTTACGCACCTTCTTAACGCTAGCAGCAATACAGAACAGTTAGATAACGATCCTCTTAATGCCCTAAGCCCTCGTGAGCGTGAGATGTTTTTTCTTTTAGTTGAAGGACTACCAAACAGAGTCATTGCAAAACAGCTCTATATTAGCCCTAGAACAGTTGAGACTCATAGAGCTCGAGTAATTAAGAAACTTAACCTAAACAATAACGCTGACCTTATTAGGTATGCGATTAAACATGGCTTGGTAACTGTGTGAAACTGCCAGTAACCCTTCGTGGAACTCTTGTTGTTCTTTGCGCTGGGTATCTTCTTTGGGGGCCTGCTCAAAGTTCCGCAGACATAGTCGCGGCAACCTTAGCTGCTTCAACGCTAGGCATATGGTTTCTTCTTCAGTTAATCACAATCCTCAAGGGATATCAGCTCAAGAAAAGCTTGACGGCATCAGTTCATGCACCAGAGGAAAGGATCTTTTCTAATTCAAACATTACCTCTGTGCTAAAGCTCTCACCTATTAGCATTCCCCCACTATACTCTTTGAGTGCCAAGATTATTTTTTCAGAAGACTCGATTCAGACAACAACATTTCAGTTAAAAGGCTCTTCAGATAAGGCAAGGCTTATTACCGAAAACTTAGTTTTTCCGCACAGAGGAGAATGGAAAGTCGAGAAAATCTTGTTTTCGTTTGAAGACCTATTTGGACTAAGTAAGCTAAGCTGGGAAATCCAAACTCACAGCGCAGCTTTTAGAATTTTCCCAAAACGAAAACTATTTCAAGCTTTGCCTATCCTAAGCTCTAGCCAAACGGTTGGTGACACAATTCAATCTCATCAAGAAAGGACCGGAGATCCTTTTGATCTGAAAAAATATCATCCATCCGATGGCATGAGGAAGATTCTTTGGAAAGTATACGCTAAAAGTGGCGAACTGATTTCAAGACACCCGGAGCGTTCGATGACTCCTGAAGGAAAAGTCCTTATCTTTGCAGCAGCCACTAGAAGAGACGACGATACCGTAAGCATGGCATTACAATACATGGAATCTCTAGATGAGCTTGACCTTGATGTATACTTTGCTTCATTAGGGTTAAAAAAATCGGAGCAGCAGATAGCGATAACCCCAGATCAAGCTGAGAATCAAGCTTTACAGACTGCTTTTGAGGCAAACTTTAAACCTGAAGAGGCTCTAATTAGAGACGTTCAGGAGTTAGTTGATTTTACAAATAACAGCTCTGACAGCTCTACGATCAGCCATCTATTGGTTTTCACCTCAGAGCAGAGCGCCAGAGAGGTTGGTAGCATCGAGGCGCTACAAGCACTTGGCAATTATTTAAACTTGCAACAGATCCAGCCTATTTTCATCATAAGAGAGGAGAAGCAATCCCCTAGCAAATCTTCACGATCTAAATTTCACCATTTTATATATGACGAGACGACACCAGAATTGAACAATCCAGAGCACTTCCCCAGATTTCTAAAAGATTGTGCCGAGGCAGATTGGGAAGTTATAATGCAATAATGAATATCACTGACTCTAGCAAGACCTTGTTCATAACATTTACCAGAACACTTTTCCTTGCTGTGTTTCTCTTTGTTGCTAATGAGATCTCTCCGCTTGGAACATCTCCCTTGCTGTTAATAGGCCTAGGCGCGCTGGGGGTTGTAGCTGCAACAAGACTTTCTGAACTTAAACTTCGCTTTGCGGCATTCACTTCCCTTATAGCGATAAGCTTGGCCGCATTATATCTCGCTAAGCTTATTGCAATTGAAATAGCTGTAAGCTTTACCTCTAATGCTCTTTTTATACATTCAATCTTTCAACATCTAACCTTAGCCGTTTTGGTTTTCTACGTTGGTTTTGTTAGCACTTGGCTTTTTTGGCGTTACCACCATACCTTAACTATTGAGATTCTTTTTCTAAGTTCGATTGGAATTATCCTGCTCTCAGGTCACAGAGAGTACCATCTAGATTCTCCGCAAATAATAAACTCTCTCGCGTGGCATCTAGGCTTTGAACCTCAGACAATGTTTATCACCTGCGGTGCATTTATCTTTTTAATCTTGCTGCTATATGCCTATTTCAGCTCTTCGCATAGAACACGTAATCTAGGCAGGACTCAGGAAAATGTTGCTCGACAAAAACAGCATACACTAACAACACTATTAGCGTTTGCAGCCATCGTATTTTTCACAGTTATCACAGGAAAAGCTGTCTATAATAGCTATAACATTCAAAAAGGGCTAACAACCAACGGCGTTGGTGAAGCTGAAGGCTCTGGAACAAGTCCGCTTGGATTTCATTCCGCCCTTGGAAGCACAAACCAGCCAGCAGCACTTGTTAGGCTTGAGGAGGATTATTCTCAGAACCCTTTTACGCCGATGCTTTATATGCGCGAGGCCGCGCTTTCTGAATTTAACGGACACGAGCTTGTTGTCGCACCTTCTAACTACGATGCTGATGTAGCAAATATCAACCCAGGACAGACTTACTCTACTGCTGAAAATGTAAACTTAAAGAATCGAGTATCAGTTACACACTCAGTATATCTTTTAGCCGATCAGAAAAAAGCATTTGCGATTGATTATCCAGTTACTATTCGACAGCTAAAAAACCCTGATCCAAAAAGGTTTAAAAATAGTTATAGAGCTTACTCACTTGCTCCGACCTACAAACTTAATCAGTTAAGATTTAGTTCTGTTGGCAACCCAAAATGGACCAATGAGGTTTTGCAACACTACACAAGACAAAACCCCGATTCACGCTATCGAGATTTAGCTTTGGATTTAAGTAAAGACGCAGCTGCTCCTGTTGAAAAGATAATGACTATCGTTAACTTTTTGAACAAGAACGCGATTTATACCTTAACTCCAAATCATGAAGTCGATCCTGACAAAGATCCAGTTGAACCTTTTTTATTTGGTGATATGCGTGGTTACTGCGTGCACTTTGCTCATGCAACTGTCTACATGCTGCGAGCACTTGGAATTCCTGCAAGAATTGCAACTGGCTATCTAACCGATCTTAGTCAAGCAAGAGATGGACATATCTTACTTAGAATGAGCGATCGCCACGCATGGGCAGAAGCTTACTTGGAAGGAGAAGGCTGGGTTCCTTTTGATACTCAACCAGAGCAGGTCGAAAGCCATGCTGATACCCAAGTAGATTCAGGGCTTCTTGAAGAGCTAATGTCCTCGCTAGATCCTGGAGAAGAGATTTTACCAAAAGAGAATCTTGAAGAGGAAAATGAAACTTATGATGTTGGAGAGCTTTATGTTCCTTCCTACAATGACATTTTAATCATTGTACTTTTTGCACTGTTACTTTTAGTAGCTATCAAAGCCTACATTAGATATTCGTGGGTCTTCACCAGATCTCCCCAGACACGAGCACTTCATTCATATAGAGCAGTTCTCTACCGCTTAATAGATCTCGGTTTTGGGCGCACAAGTGCGGAAACACGTGCTGAACATAGAACTAGAATATCAAGCTCGCTAGCTTCGGATCCTCTCGAGCTACAAAGAATTGTAGAGAAGTTAAAATACCAAAATCCTACTAAGATTAAGCTTAAAAACACTGAGATAGATCAACTGCGCAGCGATAGTCTCAACTTACTTTCTGAGTTGTCTTTCTCTAAGAGATTTATAGCTTTTTGCAATCCGACCTCTCTTTTTGCTCACATCAGGAGGCAAAGATGAGAAAAGGCTTCTTATTCATATTAAGCTTTCTGTTTATGACTGGGCTAGCTTTTGCTACAGATGGCGACCTTGATAATCCATTTTTTGGAATAGAGCAGGATAATAATAAATCGGCACAGGAACTAGTTGATGAAGCTTCAATTCTATTTAAGGATGAGCGGCCACTAGATGCACGTAGCAAACTTTTAAAAGCCCTAGAAAAAGATCCAGCGAACTATGAAGCTCAGATGTTACTTGGTGGCTACTATTTATTCCATGTTGGACACTATAGACTTTCTATTAAGTACATAAAGCAGTCAAAAAAGTTATTCGAGCAACGTTATGGTCAACCTCCATACAGTGATGAGAAACTTAAAAACGACCATGCCAGAATTCTCTATCTACTTTCTGAATCCCGGTTAAATCTTGACAACTATCAAGGCGCGCTCGATACACTTGATGAATATAGCAAGTACTACTATGGCCTTTGGTATCCCGGCTCAAGGGCGTGGGTCTTAATGAAATTAGGTAGACTGGATGAAGCTATCCGTATTGCTCGCTTAGGGATTTTAACTGGAGCAGAACCCGGAAGAACGCTCAATATCTTAGGAATCTTGCTTTCGATGAAGGGCGAGAGACAAAACTCTCTAAAAGTATTCAATGAAGCTATCTCATATGAATTAGCGCTTGGTTCGACAGGCCAACCTGCAACTCCCCTGAACAACTCAGGTGAAGTTTATCGAGAAATTTTTCTAGAAGACAAAGCAGAAGGCTCCTGGCTCAAGGCAGTAAGCATGCCTGATGGCTGCGAACATGTTCTGCCTAGCTTAAACTTGGTGATTTTATTTAATGAGCAATTGCGATTTGAGCGCGCCAAGTGGGCTATGGATAATTTTGAAAGCTGCATTGTTCAGTTTCCACTTCGAAACGGAGAGGAACATAGAGCGTTTGTTCACCTTGCCAGAGGTAGAATTGCCCTGCACACAGGTCATATCGATAAAGCACTAGAGCATCTTGAAGAGGCGATGGAGCGGCAGCAATGGTTTGGAAAAATCGGTACTGACGTTGAGGACCTACAAGTAGCGAGTCACATTTCAATGGCGCAAGCGCTTAGAGCGAAAAACGAAGAGCTTAGGACAAAATTAGATCTTTCTCCTCTTGAAAGAGTCGCAAGCATCAAACAACGAGTCTACAACGCCCTAAGAGCTTGGTGGTTGATGCGCAGAGCAACACAGATACTAACTGATCAACTAAACAACATAGAAGATCTTTACGTTAGAAATACAGATAGCATGATTGAGTATTTCTCTTTTGGGGAGGCTTTAAAATCAATTCCGTCAAGCATTCTTGAACAAAGGATCGATGCAGAAGAGTCGTCGGATCAAAGAAAGAATGCCAAGCTTTATTATGAGGCATATTTAATCGAAAACGACTTAGGTTCGAAAGAAGATATACAAAAGCTTGATAAACTAATAAATGCTACTAGAGAAAAAGCCGACGAAGCCTTAAAGCTGCATCTATTGCTCCTAAAGCTTTCATTGCTTGAAACAAAATCTGACACTTACAGAAAAACCGCTCTGCTTGCTTACGAGCTTGCTCCAGCCTCAATTAGGAACAAAGGATTCAAACTTCCGATCATACTTCACAACTTTTCAAGCTCAGAAGAGTCTAAGATTCAAGGTGGAAATTTTACGGCTGTAAAAAATAGCCCCTATGATATTGAGCTTCATCGTAGCTCTGGCAAATTTACGCTTAAATTTTCAGCAAACACAAAGGGTGTGCATTATGAAGCAGCTGGTGATAGCATCGAATCTGCGATTGATGCACTAAGCGAAAAAGTTTTTACTGAATAGTTAAAGGATAAGATGGAATCAACGCAGTCAAGCTTTTCTGATGATAACGCTCAAAGAGCACATAATGTAGCGCGGAAACTTTTTGATGGGCTCAACTCAATCATCAAGGGAAGAGATGATACGATCAAACTTGTCACAACCGCCCTATTAGCTGATGGTCACGTATTACTCGAAGATTACCCCGGCTCTGGTAAAACAACCCTCAGTAAAGCGTTAGGCAGATTGATTTCGAAAGGCAGTAGTAACGCTGACTATATTTTACCTTTTAGAAGAATCCAATTTACTCCTGATATGCTACCAGGGGATGTGCTTGGCGTGAACGTGTTTGAGCCAAAAACCGCAAGTTTTAGATTCCTACATGGTCCAATCTTTGCTCATATTCTTTTAGCAGATGAGATCAACCGAACAGGTCCAAAAGTTCAAGCTGCATTTTTAGAATGTATGGCTGAGAAACAAGTTACGATTGATAACGCTACCTATCCACTTGACCAACTGTTTTTTGTGCTTGGGACTCAAAATCCGTTAGATGTTGCTGGAACTTATCCGCTACCGATTGTGCAATTAGATAGATTTATCTTTAAGCTACCGATGACATATGTAGATGCAATGACTGAGTCTATTATTTTGGAGCAGCATGCTCAGATCGAAGAGAATAGCCAAAGTTTAGATCCAGTTTGTTCCCGAGACGACATACTTGAAGCACGCAAAGTTGTTAAAGATGTTTTTATCAGTCCAACTATGCGCAATGCTATTGTAGATATAGTTCAAGCCACTAGAAACAATTCACTACTTCAATTTGGAGCATCAACAAGAGCTGCGCTTATGTTGCAACAGGCCTTGCGTGCTTGGGCAATTGTTAATGGCCGAGATTATGTAAACGAAGACGATCTTAAATATATTGCTCCATTTGTACTGCTTCACCGCTTAAAATTTCATGGTGGAGCTGGCGATCCAAAAGAGGCCTTAATCGATCTGATGAATCCAGTTTTAGAGAAATTGATTCGAGCTGCTGTGTAAAACCCCCTCCACCATGCTTCGCATGGTCCCCCTCCCCCGTAAACGGAGGAGGTCAGGACGCTAAGACTTTCTCTTAAAACTCTCCTCCGCTTGCGGGGGAGATGTCGCGAAGCGACAGAGGGGGTGATAATTGAAAGGAGTGGAAGAGCCCAGTGGGGATAGGTGCGCACGAATGCACACATCACCCACTGGGCCTTCCGAGACGACGGAACCGTAGTTCCACAACCAGCACGCTCCCCACGAGGGAACGGCTTTACGAGGATCCGCTTAGCCGTTGCGTCCGCGCGCCATCATCAGCAGTCTCTCACGAGGAGAGATCAGCTTGTTCGGCCTAGGCGGCTGGGCATCGGGACCACTTCGACTCTGGAAGGTAGAGTTGACACCGTCTTCTCCACCATTGTCGTTCCAGAACTCGGGAGTGGCCACAGCCTGCCAGTCAGGCGGCACACGGAACGTGCGCAACGGACGTTGATCCCGAGAGGGCTCGGGAATGACGCGGTCGACCTCCGGCGGGTCGAGTCCCAGATCCATGTACTGCGGCGAAGCGAGGTTTCGCCAGTTCAGTGGACCGTGGTACCACGACAGCACGTCCAGCGGCTGCACCCACCAAGCGAACTGACTCATGTTCTGCCACAGGTGCTCGAGCTCGTGAACCGAGTAGGCCTCGAGCCTGATGGCGTACTTAAGGGTCAGCTGCGCGAAGCGCTGCAAGTCGAACCACATCTCCCAGACATGGAGCGGGGGAAGCCCCATCTCCTTTCTGGTGAGCTGCATCTCGCCGACGAGAGTGTTGAGCGCCGCCAGGTGCGCCAGCGCAGCGATCAGACGGTGCACCGGAATGTCCGTGGCGAAGTTACCCGACTCGGTCTCGAAGAGGAACGGACGGAACATGCTCCGTGCCATCTCGACCTGGTAGCGTTCACGATCCTCACGGCTCGTGAACTGCTGACCTTGCCTGCTCGGGTCACTCGCACCGTACAGACGCACCTCGAACACCGCGAAGATGATCGCCTCGTAGGCGCCACTCAGCAGCGACTCGTGGAGATGCACATGTCCGTCAGCGACCTGCTGGTACTTGTCGGTGAAGCTCTGATGCCGGACGAACTCGTCGAAAGGCATCACGCCGTGGCTTTGAATCATCGCCGCGACGCGCTCGTACTCCTCACGACCGAGCTCGATGATCTCGCCATTCTGACAGACGACCTTGCCGGGGTAAGAGTTCTGCCCCGGGTCAGTTGCGTCATCGAACGGACGCGAATCAGGATAGGCAAGCTTACCCTGCAACGCCAGCTCCGCACGGGAGCGAGCGTTGGAGTAAACGTACCAGTAGTTCTTGATCGCAGTCGCTTCCTTCTGCCAAGGCAGCTCCGCCAGGTTGAAGTTCTTGCCCTTCGGCATGACCTCCAGCCGCTGGATCAGCTTGTGCAGCGGGATCAACTGGATCTCGATCTCGATTCGCTCGTTCGGGGCGAAATCCTCTTCCGGACAGCAGTGCTCCTCGTAGAGCGCGATGGCCTTACGGTGCTCACTCCTGACCTGCTCAGCCAGCTCGAGCTCACCTGCAAGCAGATGCTCGAGGTAGCGACTGATCGCGTCGACCTGCTCGATCTTGAGGCTCTTGACGATGCGCTTGTAGCGCGCGAACCCTTCGACCGGATAGCCATAGTCGATCAGCGCCTGCTCGAATTGCCGGCGCCTCTCCTCGTTGGCCATCTTGTAGGTCTGCATCTGCTTCGTTGCAACCGCTTCGATCGACGAGTCGGTCAGACCGATCCAGTTCAGCAGGTTACCGACCTTACCCTTACGCAGATCGCCTTGATCACGCGTCCAGAGCTTGAGCAGCGCCATGCAGATGCCGACGGCGACCCAAGTCAGGAAGATGATCGTGGCGAGCACGTGCCCAGAGATGGTCCAGTAAGTGGCGTCGTTACCCGGCGCCTGACCGATGCTCTGTTGCGCAAACGCGACCTCGCTCATGGCGAAGAACGCGAACGGCAGCGTGAACGCACGCTTGACCCTGTGGATCAGCGGCGTGAAGCTGCGTAGCACGAGCAGCATGACTTGGAACAGCTCGCAGTAGCCGAGCAGGAGGTCGAAGCCCCCCTGCATGAGTCGTTTTGCCCTCATGTGGGGCACCTCCTTGGTTCTGGGGGGAATCGGGTGGGTTCGGCGGGACTGGAGTCCCGCCACGAAGTTTCTCAATCTCTTCATGGTAGGAATTCTCCGGTCCATGGGGTGTGGATAGGATCCTCAACAACCTTCTGGTTTAACCCAGTGTCGTCTCAGATTCTTCCGACGCTTTACGATTTTTCATTTAGGTATTTAGTTGCGCTTATATCTTTACGCAACTCATCTCTCTCACTACTCTCGGGATTAATTTCAGATTGCTGCGCACTTTGAAATTAATCTCCTGCGAGACGTTCGTTCGTAAGAGTTGCTTCAAGATACAGCGCTGCATTTCAATTTCATTTGACTTAAACAAAAATCTCAAATGCAACTACATTTCAAAGGTGTGGCACTACATAGTTCGTTCGTAAGAGTTGCTTCAAGATACAGCGGTGCATTTCATTTGACTTAAACAAAAGTCTCAAAGACAGCTACATTATGTGCAAGTGGCAACTTACATGTCATTGCCAAAGAGGCATTCGAAGTGAAATGTTTAAAAAAGTATTGGTTTCGAATCTATAAAGCTCAGCGAACTAAATAATTTACTCACGAAACTCTCGAACCTCGAGAGGCAGGATGCCGGAGAGGTGAGAGTGTTAATGCGCGAGTGCATGGATGCACGAGCAAATAATCGTGAGTGAATTTGTTTAGGAAGACTGAGCTTGTTTCTAGTCGAAAAACCAAGAGAAAATCGTAAACCATCGGTAAGAATCCGAAAAAATTCTCTTCTACGAAATTAAAATTCTTGCATAAAGACCATGGGCGCACCTCCCCTGTCGAGGGCACACCGCTATATGATGGTTATGGCCTAGGAAATGAACTGGGTGACCTACAAGAAAAGCCCCTAACTGGCTTAAATTAATGTGTTTTTTGACGAGAGCTTAGAACAGCTGAGAGCCTCATTACGAACTCAGCGGCTATTCGAGCCGTGTCATCATTACGGTCGTTTATCGGGGAGAGCTCAACTATCTCGATCCCTAGTACCTCTTGCCGACATAACTCAATTAGCAAGTACATTACTTCGCGAGGAGTTAGACCAATTGGATATGGGCTAGTAACTCCTGGAGCAAAAGTTGGATCGAGTGAATCAAGATCAAAACTTATATAGTATGGAGCAGGAAATCGATCTTTAATTTCCTTAACTAAATTAGAGACACCTACATTTTCAATCTCATGTGCATGAACATGAAAGATATTATGCTCTTCTAAAAGTTTGTATTCTGGTTTTTCCACCTGCCTTAGACCGATGTAAGCAGTTCTATCTGGCCTTACAACTTCCTCTTTGAAACCGTAAAAGATAACAGAACCGTAGTTAATAGTTGAGTGCGGCATAATGTCTGGGTGAGCATCAATGTAGATTAGAGAAAAATCTTTATTGATTCTTGATAAAGCTCGCAAGCTACCAAGCGTTAATGTGTGGGCCCCACCTAAAACAAATGGGATATTCCCGCCTTTCATTACATCGTAAATCTGAGTCTCTAATTCCTTTAGTACATCATCAACGGTATTCTTAGCTTTAATATCGCCCAGATCGTCAAAGGCACGGTTGATATTAAAATTAGCCATTAGAGATTGAAGAGCTGCCCTGATTGCAATTGGGCCATTTTGTTGATCAAGTGCGCTTGATGTCTCTGTTCTGCAACCTACGTTATATGGGACGCCAAGCAATTTAACTAAAGACATTGATGATTTTCTCCTAACTGGTAAATTGGACCGAGAAACCTATAAGTTCTCAAATGAGGGCCTATTTCAAGCCTGTCGCACCGTATAGCACATAGGCTGCGTTCAAGACTATAGTAGTTGTAGGCATATTATTAAAAATTTGAGTTAAAATATTGATTTACGGCCTCTTTATCGGCAGAATGTGAATATGAAGAAACCCCAATTGCTGCGAAATATTCCTCATACCGGTGCTGAATTCTAAGACTATGCACTCGATAGCTTCATCATAATCTCTCAACAAATGAAATGATTTAATTAAACAAGGAGAAATTTTTGGCTACGTACAAACCACGTGGTGGAAGAGGACGAATTAGAAGACCCGAAACACCAGATCGTCACAATATAAATGACAATATTAACTCGCGTGAAGTAAGAGTAATCAGCGACGATGGCGAACAGCTAGGAGTAATGCTTACAAGAGAAGCAATTAGCCTTGCTGAAGGAAAAGGATTAGATCTCGTAGAGGTCTCAGGAAAAGATAGTCCACCTGTCTGTAAAATAATGGACTACGGTAAGTTTAAATACCGCGAGCAAAAGAAAAAAGCCGAGGCTAAGAAAAAGCGCAGTGAAATTACAACTAAAGAGATTCGAATTCGATACAGAACCGATGTTGGTGATTTAGAAACGAAGCTAAAACATGCGCGTGAATTTTTAGAAGATGGCGATAAGGTCAAGTTTAGTATGAGATTTCGAGGACGTGAAATCATGTATCTAGAGCTTGGGAATGCTAAGTTTGATCAATTAGTTAATAAATTATCCGATGTCGCAGATCTTGAAGAGAGATCTCCATGTCAGGGCAATCAGATGTATATCGTTTTTGCTCCAAAATCTGCTTAGAAAATAAAAGTGACGTTAGCATTAAAAAAGACGAAGAGTCGTAGTAGCAGGGCTTTAATTAAGGATATTTTCAATTCAGATAATCCTGAAGCTTTCACACAAGGACTCCCTGCTCAAAGCGCCTACCTACTTGTTAGAACACTAGGTGCAGAATCTGCCGGAGATCTTATCTCGCTACTATCTAGAGAGCAGTATCAACTATGTCTGGACTTTGATCTGTGGCACAAAGACAGGATCAATCAGGCGAAATTCTGGGAGTGGCTTCAGTCAACTGACGAAGAAAACGATCTAGCGCCATTACGAAAATTCATCTCAAGCATAGATCTAAAGATCTTAGCGTTCTTTTTAGGTCAGCACCTAGAGACCGCTATCTTTGATGAACCAACCGAGGAACCCCCTGCTCCACAGTGGTATACGCCCGACAAAGGATACACCTGGGTGGGTATTACACTTGAGGATCCCGATAAGCATAGATTGCTTGGCAAACTGCTTGCCTTTATCTTTGAAGGAAATCCTGAGCTATTTTACCAATTGATCTCAATTCCAAACGTATCAACTCCGTCAGAACTAGAAGAAGGTGCGTATCAAGACAAACAAAAAAGACTTCAATCAGAAGGAATTCCTGATGACGAGCAGGTTCATCAGATCACAAGCCCACTTCCTTTAGTAGAAGTGCTTCATTTACTGAATCAACCTGAAGCAAATAGAGCAATTGAACCTCTTCCAATTATAGAACCATTAATTTATAGAGCCCAAAGTCTACAGCCGCTTGAAGCATTTCTAACTGAAGCGGAGCAGGAGCTAAGCGACTCGGAATTTGAGATCTTTCAAAGTGAATTTACATTGATAGTTAACGCAGCTGTAGTGAAATGGAACTTTCAGATTGAGGACTACAGCAGACTTCAAGATGCGTTGCAGCAAATTCGAGGCATCTTAAATATTGGACTTGAAAAAGTCGGTTCTGCTAGTGAGAAGCGTCTACTTGAAACATATCAAGCTTTAGGCTTGCAGAGAATTTTTAGAGTCGGAGTACAAGCACTAAACGAGCTCTCCTCTATTGCGAATGGCGTATCGAAACAGAGCGTTGAGCAAGCGGTCGATGACACCCCAACTTTTTCGATTCTAGCTTGCGCCAGAGAAACAATCCCAGTTTATCCCCTCTTTTTAAACGATGATGGTAGTTTCTCTGAAACAGAGGGGAAGCTGCTTGAAGGCCAAAAACCGTTCGAAAGAGTAGCTGAAATTGAATTAGTGAAGGACTACCTTAAGAAAAGATTTGCTAATTAGTTACTTCTTCTTTTTCTTTTTATCCTTTTTACTATCTTTCTCGTCATCTCCTCCCCCTTCACCTTCAGTCTCGGCAGGAGCAGGACTAAGATCTTTACAAATTGGATTTGAGGCTTTTGGCTCAAGACAGTAACCCTGCTTTTTCTGACAGTCATTTATAATTGCCTCATCCAGAGTTTTTCTTGCTTTAAAACCCATAGACTCGTACGTGCTACCTATCGATTGATACCTCTGAGCAATGCATCCAGATAGATTTTCATGATCCTTACGACACTTAGCTATCGCTAACCCTTTCTCAAACGAAACCGCATCATCTAAGGCAGCTTTTGTTCCAGCCTCATCAGCGGCAGTAGCAGTAACAGTTTTCCAGAAACTCTCATGCTTCCCTCCTTTATTTTTCCAGACGTAATTAACTGCGCTATCGCATTGAAAATCAGCCAACGCAGCCGAAGAGAGGCAAACAACCTGAAGTATGATAAATTTAGCTTTCATTTTTTATGATGTTTTTTCGCTACAGCATCCTAACCTATTGAAGCATTTACGCTTTAATTTTTTCAATCGGTTTGAATATTCCCTTTTATACATCGTCATATTCTTTGTAAGCCAAGAGTGCTTAAATTAACGAAAACGTGAAAATACAAAACAGGGTTTTATGGCAGTAAGAATAGATACAGATGCTTACCACCTATTTGATGTGCCAAATAGAACAGGTTCTCCAGAGAGAAATCTCTGCTTAGCAATTTTGGAAAGGGCGATGCTTGATTTCACCGGCAACGACAAGGAACAGAGCGTTGCTGCCAAAGAATGGATCTTTGGAGATTTATCAAACCCGCAGTATGAACCGTTTTCATTTCCCTGGGTCTGTTTGCAATTAGATTTAGACCTTTGGAAAACTGTTTCGCTAGTAAAGTCACTACCAAAACGGGGAGAGAGTAGAGTTGCTCCCTGGTACATGAAGCGAGCAGGATAGATTTCACACATGCATAGCTAATTAACCTCAACCACTACTCCGAAGCGCCCTGGCATAGCCGGGGCGTTTTTTTATGAGGTGAGGAAAGATTGAAAATCGTAGAAAGAACTCAATAAACCATTTAGTAAACGCATCTTCATTACCCAAGACTTATTGACTACCACCAGAGCGCCACGCCGGGGGTCCGGCGGGCGTTCTGGGGTTGTCTCAATCGAGTCCTCCGAGCTCGATACTGTGGTCCCGCACGGTCGCAGCGCTTGCGACCTAGTAGGGACCCGAGAACCAGACGCGACCCGACTGTGCGCGGAACTTGTCCTCGACGTCGAGGTCGCTGGCAGCAGCAGGCCTGTGCGTCACCACGATGGGGCTGTCGCCGGCAGCGGCAGTCTGAGCGGAAGCCGGGGGGGCGTCCTGAGCACCGGTCACGGCCGGCGTCTCGTCCTGTTTTTGAGTCATTGGGGAATGGGTTCTTTGGGGCTAGGGGAATCAGAGCGCAGCACATCACACCTCCAAAGCCCAGTGAGTCGGGCTCCGTTTTCCCAGAGATGAGTGTGGTTTCAGACCATAGAAAGCCTCAAACCACACTCACCAAAAAAACCTTTTAATTGAGTCCTTTCCTCTTTGAGCTCATAGTAAACTCAAAGAGATGGACTCCATCGGTTAATTCTGCTGAATGTAAGGGACATCTTAAAGATCACTGACAAGAATCTAATAATTACTCCTTAAAAGAGTTCATGGCAAGATAAAGGTAAATATAATCAACTAACTAGAATGATCATTCTAGAAGATCAGTGAATTAAGTACGCGCTACCGAAGGAAGGTTTATCAAAAAGTCCTCTAACTTTTGAACGTAGCGGATCCATGACGAAGGGACCGGTCCCACCTTTTCTTTGATTAATCTCTGCGGAGAGGAGTTTTGCAAAGCGCATCCTACGGGAGAGTTTGTCGCGTGGTACAAGGTGCCAAAGTGCTCCAAAAGGTACGGCTAAAAATACAGTGATAAAGAAAGCTAAGGGAAAAGATGCTCCAATTGAGACACTGTACAGTCCAACACTTAGGGCAAACAAGAGGCCAAACAGAGCGAAGAAAAATGATCGGGTAACTTTATTCTCTACTGCGATAAACAACCTTTCTTCATTAACATCGAGATCTAGAAGATCTTCAAGGTAAGATTCAAGGATATTCAAAGGAATGAACTCAACTCCACGCTTAAAAACACGGAGTGAACGCTTAAAAAATGATTCGATATCGTTATTAAAGGGTATCGTAAACCCAAAGGCGGATAGATCTAAAAGCGAGCGAACACTTCTGCAACGCTCTTCGTACTGCAACAACTCACGACCGATAGTTTTATATTGCTCAGCAATTGTTGGGCGTTTGTTATAATAAGTTGTCTTTTGGCAGGTGTTCATAAGCCAAATAATATAGCAGAAAATAATAGCTAATCGAGAAAACCTAGAAAATTAGCGACGATGACGCTTCTTTGAGTCGACCCTGACTGGGACCGGTTCTGGTGGAAACAAGATATCGGTAGCCTTTCCAGCTAACCAAGACCAAATTTTTGTTATCTTATCAATCACAATAGTCAATCAATCAAAAACCTAATACCAGTATATAGTATCGGCAGGTCTGGACAAAAAATTAAATCGAGCTCTTATTTATCTAGCAATTTCAGCTAGTTTAGTTTTTAAACCGACTTTTGGTCGGAGCCCACCGCCGCCTCTGGCGGCACCTCCCCCAATTCTTGGGAGAAAACTTAGGAAGGTCGACCGGATAAACAATTTCGTAATGAACGTGTCGCAGGCTAGTAACAGTGTATCGCAAAGCGATGCGCTGTTATAGACGAGACTAGTGAATGAGAAATTAGTTTAGAAGGTCGTGCCTACTACGAGATGTTCTAAACCCCTGGCTTAGTCATAGCAAGCAGATCAAGAAGCTTATCGAGCTCTGCATCACTAAGCACCTTCATCTCTTTAGCCATCTGACGCACAGTCTTGCCCTCTTTGTATGCACGCTTAGCAAGCTCAGCAGCTTTATCGTATCCAATTACAGGAGCAAGTGAAGTACAGGTAGCAAGACTTAGCTCAGCGTATTCATTACATTGCTCAGCATTAGCTTCAATTCCTTCAATACATCTCTCTGCAAAGTTAGCTGCAGTTGTAGAAATTAGTGAGATTGACTCTAATAAGTTTGAAGCAAGAACTGGCATCATCGCGTTAAGCTCGAAGTTCCCGTGCTGACCACAAACAGTAATACATGCATCGTTCCCAATAACTTGAGCTGAGACCATCATGACCGATTCACAAATAACAGGATTAACCTTAGCTGGCATGATACTTGAGCCAGGTTGAATCTCAGGCAGGAAGATCTCCTTTAAACTACAGCGTGGACCAGCAGCAAGCCAACGAATATCGTTTGCTATCTTCATTAGAGAAACAGCGATTGTTTTAAGCTGTCCACTCATCTCAACAGCTGCATCTTTAGCACCTTGAGCTTCAAAGTGATTTTTAGCTTCGATAAAAGCAACGCCTGTTAAAGCAGAAATCTCTGCGATCGCTTTTGCAGGAAACTCAGGATGAGTATTTAATCCTGTTCCAACAGCAGTTCCACCGAGAGCAAGTTCGTGTAAAGATTCAAGTGATCGCTTTACTCTAGCTATACCCTGTTCAATTTGCGCAGCATATCCACTGAACTCCTGCCCTAGCGTAATTGGAGTTGCATCCTGAAGATGGGTTCGACCTGATTTTACAATCGATTCAAAAGCTTTCGCTTTTAAGTTAAGCGCAGCATGTAATTTCTGAAGAGCAGGAATTAAATCTCCCTCTACAGCCTGACAAGCCGAGATATGAATTGCAGTCGGAATTACATCATTTGAGGATTGAGACATGTTTACGTGATCATTTGGGTGTAGGATTGAGCGATCCCCGAGCTCTCCACCTAGAATCTGAATTGCTCTGTTAGCAATTACTTCATTGGTGTTCATGTTAGATGAGGTACCGGAACCTGTTTGAAAGATATCAATTACAAATTGATTATCGAGTTTATTGTCAATGACTTCATCAGCGGCAGCGCAGATCGCCTTGCATTTTTGATCATCAAGTAATCCTAAAGCGTTGTTTGCCTTGGCTGCGGCTTTTTTGATTGTTCCAAGTGCTGAGACGAATCTTGAAGTGAATCTCCGTGAGCTAATTGGAAAGTTTAAGACCGCCCTTTGAGTGGATGCTCCATATAATGCATCCTCAGGCACCTTCATCTCACCCATAGAATCTTTTTCAACTCTCATCTCTCACCTCTATGATTTCAAATGGTTAGCAACATGTGCTTAAGGTTATACCCAATTTCTAAGAGAAAATTCAAGGGTTTAGCAGACGGAATATCAGTAGTATGGTAAAATTTAACTAAATGACTTAGTCTCTTTTTAAAATATGACGTTAAATAGAGTAGAGTCATTTTTTCTCTGTTGGCGGGTGAATGATGTGCTTGCTCCGGGCCAACCTATATAGTTGTAAAGACAGGATAAAAACTCAACCTGTAGTAGCGAAAACTTCATTTTATTGAAGTAAAGAATTTTTTTGTTTTTGAGATATGTCAGGTACCTATTCAATCAAGAAATCTCAGGAGGTACAGCTCCCTGCTAAGGAAGAGGTTCTAGAGCGGGCGCGAAAGATCTTTAGTGACCCAAACGCAAGAATTGAACCTTCGGTGAGTTGCGTCTCAGAGGACCCTGTAATTGTCCTGGAACTTCTTAAGGCTGTGCATTCAATTGAGGCTGCTGGTAGTAGAGTGCCAATCACAACCCCTAGAGCTTGTATTCAACGACTTGGAAATCAGTTAATCAACGAAACGCTTGAGATGATCTCTGAGCGTCCTCAGTTAACAGATCCTGGCGTTGCTGAATGGTATGATAAGTATCGCTCGTACTCTTATCAGGTTTCTAAGATAGCAAGTATCATCTGTGATATTAAGCGAATTCGTTATGCTGATGAATGTAAAGTTGCTGCGCTCTTTACCTACTTAGGCGATATGTTGTCAGTGGCATACCTACAACAGGACTATGTTGTTCAAGCTGATGCTGCTTCACGCAAACGTTTAAACTATCGTTTAACTCAGGATTATGGCTTTAATCCAGAAGATGCTGGCATTGAGTATTTGAAAGCGTATGGAATTCCGGATGTTCTCTTATTTCCACTCGAGAGAAGCACAGCTCCAAAAGACAAAAACTACGCCATTATGCGTCCAATTTGTAATGCAGCTCAAGAGATCTATGAAGCAAACATGAACGGCAAACTTGAGAAGTACGCGCCAAACACCGATCTCCCTTCTAATAGCGCTTTAAGACTTTTACAATTAAATGCACCGCAGCTAGTGCGAATGCATAATCAAATTGCTGAATATCTGGCGCCAAACTCAACGAAGTAACGCACCATGAAGGTGTATTTAGATAACAATGCAACTACTCCTGTAGATCCTCGAGTTGCTGAAATTATTCAAACTTGTTTAACAAAATATTTTGGCAACCCTGCTAGTGCTGGTCATGCTTGGGGTTGGGAAGCTGAAGAGTTGGTGAATATCGCGAGAGAGAATGTAGCCGAACTAATTCAGCGTGACTCAAAAGATACGATCTTTACTAGTGGAGCAACTGAGTCGATTAATCTGGCGCTTAGAGGAATAAAGAAAAAACATAAAAGAGTGATTTATAGTTCAATTGAGCATAAAGCTGTGCTTGATTGTATTGCACAACTAGAACGTGAAGGGATTGAGTGCGTAAGATTAGGTGTTAACAGAGAAGGATTTTTAAATCTCACTGAGCTTCAGGAGAGCCTAAAGAGTCCAGCCGATTTGGTATCAATCATTGCAGCCAACAATGAGATCGGAACAATTCAAGATTTAGAAATTATCGGCGAGATCTGCGCTCAAAGCGGCGCGCTCTTACACCTAGACCTCTCTCAGCTAATTGGCAAAGTAAAAATTGATTATAAAAGTTTACATTTCGATCTGGCTTCCATCTCCGCGCATAAATTTTATGGCCCAAAAGGAGCCGGGGCGCTTTATATAAGTCCTAAGCTAAAAGCAGAGCTTACCCCTTTAATTTTTGGAGGTGGTCATGAGCATGGGATTAGGGCTGGGACTTTAAATACTCCCGGAATTGTTGGCTTTGGCAAAGCAGCAGAGATTATTAGAAGCGAAATTGATCAAATACTAAGTGAAACGGAAAGTCTCACATCTCTCTTTGATTCTCTTATGAGTAAAGCGATCGAAGATATTATTTTAAACGGGCCAAGCTCTAACAGAATTTGCGGCAACCTCAATTATGCACTGCCTGGGATAAGAGCCGATAAACTTATTTCTAAGCTAGCAAAAGATATTGCTATCTCATCTTCCTCTGCATGCATGTCTCATCTAAGCGAGGAATCTCATGTCCTTTCTGCAATTGGGCTAGACAAAGAGCTTCGAAATAGCTGTATACGGATTGGTATAGGCAGGTTCAACTCAGAAGAGGAGATTAGGTTCGCTGCTGATAAAATTATAGAGGCATATCAATCTCTTACTCAATCCTCAAATTGACCTCAGTCAAAACATTGCCTGACTTCATTAGTAAAGACAGTCATTTACAAAGATTGATCTCACATCATAAATGCTCAATAATGCTACCTAATAAAAATGTTAACCGAGGTGTTCATGAAAACTTTCAGCAAACTATTCTTAATTGCTCTACTTTGCATCAGTGCAAGTGCTTACGCGGACTTCCGTGTCGCTACTGTAGATATGGATAGAGTACTGAATGAGACTAAAGAAGCTCAGAGCAAGCGCAAAGAGCTTGAAGATCTTAAGGCAACTAAAAAGAAAAGCCTTGATTCCAAAAAGAACGATCTCTTAGCAATGGAGAAAAAATTAAAAGCTAAGAAGGTCGAAAAAGATTCCAAAGAGCTTGCTGACTACAGAGCTCAAGCACGAGATTTTGCAAGACTTGCCAAAGACGCGGAAGAAGAGCTTAAGAGAAAATACTTACGCTCTACAAAAGCCCTGCTCGATAAGGCTCGAGGTATAATTGAAAAGTATGCACAGGAACAAAAACTTACCCTCGTACTAGAAGAGGGAACTACTCCTGGTAATGCCGTTCTTTTCAGCAATGATAAGATGGATATCTCAGCTGAGATCGTTAAAAGAATGAACGCCAGCTAGAAATTACAGAATTGTGTCAGACGAATACTCTGAGTTAACGGATAAACTCAGCGATATAATTGATGATGCAATCAGAGGAGACAGAGAATCTCTTAGGTCGTTTTATAACTTAATTCGTAACGAGAGATTCTTTGTCCCAACAAGATACCAAAACCATGCCTTAACACATTCGCCTAGCTACCCAAACGATTTTGTAAATATTCTTGGCATTCAAGACGAGCAACGGGTAATCGTACCCTTCTTTTCAAAGAGCACTTTTATCGAAGAGTGGTTCAGAGAGGAACTAGAATTTATTGAACTTAGCGGAGCAGAGCTGCTCGATAAGATTCCACAAGACTGGTGGGCATGTATCAATCCCAATTTAGATACTCATAAAGAATTTTCACCGTGGGAGATCGAAAAACTTAGAGGAAATGAACAGGACGTAGATGAAGCCATACTCGATCTACTTCCAAACGAACTTAGTAATATCGAACTCTCAAAGATCGAATCAGATGAATATCCCGAGATAAAAACAAAGTTGCTTGATTTTGCGCAAAACCATCCAGAGATAGAAGAGCTCTATCTGTTGAAGGAGCAAGGAGTCGATGAGAGCGGATACAAACAAACAACCTTACTTCTTGGAACAAAAACTAAAAATGAGCCAAGTATCAAGCTTAAAACAAGCCTCGACGATTTCACTAGGCAGATCTCTATTGGGGACGATCGCATTAGAACATTATTCGACAGAACTCTAGACTCAATCTCTCTAGGAATCTTTAAGCAAAGCAATCCTATTTACAAGAAAAGTCGGATTAAGGTAGCTCTAGCAACCCTACCGAATATCGTAATGCTTGTTCTTTTTTTAAGTTACCTATTTTTTTATTGGAACGATTTAAAAGAATTCTGGTTTAACCCAAGCTGGACCACGGACGATGCCCTGCAGCAGGTTTATCCGTTTCACTCAGTTTATCATCCTGATATTTTTAAGGGAGACATCATTACCGAGACTATGCTCGGCTACTTGGCACCGCTTCATTATTGGTGCGGGTATGCAATTACATATCTAACTGCCGATCCGATCATGACAGCTCACTGGATGACACTAATTCAGTTAGCCTTAACCCTGATATTCATATTTCTTGCAGTTAGACACTCTGCCAATTTATCTGCCGCGCTATTTGCAATGACCTGGTTTTTACACACTAGACCAGTTGTGCAGAGAATAACCGGCGGACTTCCACGAGGCTGGGCTGCACCAATCCTCGCTGCCTTTATTTACTTCAGCTTAAAGAACTCCCATCTTGCGATTTTACTTACACTACTTTGCGGATGCCTCCTACATCCACCTGTCACACTAATTGCCGCCCTTGCATACGGACTCTATCTTCTATGGAACTGCTACAGACAGCGCAGCTCTGAGAGTAAAAAGTTACTTTTTAGATATATTGCCTTATCTCCAATTTATCTTCTGGTTACATATTATGTAATCGATAGACCTGACTACATTGGCGAGATGGTGACTAGGGCTCAAGCTGCAGCAATGCCTGAATTTCAATGGCCAGATGGTCGCTTCCCTTTCCTGCCCTTAAAGAGCGTTTCATATGAATTCATGAAATATGGATTTCAGCCATTCATGAGCAGGCTCTACGAGCCTGGACTTATTTGGGATTACGCTCTACCATTTCTATGCATCGCTTCTCTGATATTTTTTGCTCTTAAGAGTTTCAAAGGTAATAAGCAGATTATTCCTAATCAACTCTGGGTCCTACTCTGCTCAATTCTCGTGGTTTACTTTCTATCGCGCGCCTTAGCTTTTAAGCTATATGTTCCAAACAGACACCTGCAGTTTCCACTAGCCATTTTCTGGATAACAGCATTTAGCATCGGTTTTACTAAACTCTTTTCTGAGCAGAAGAAACAATTTTATGCTTTCCTTGGGCTAGCAGCTCTGATCTTTATTGGATCAAACACAGGCCTTGTAGGTGATGGAAACTTTAATTATTGGGAAACAAAGAAGGGCAAGGCCTTTATCTGGGTCAGAAAGTTTACCAATGAAAATTCTCTAATTGCAGGCCATCCTACACACATCAACGGTTTGCAGCTTTTCGGAATGAGAAAGGCATATGTCACAACAGAGGTGGCACATCCATTTTATCCAAAATACTATTCTGAGATGAAGCGTAGGTTAGAAATCTCAGTAAAAGCACACTATGCTCAAAATTTAGATCAATTTTTGAAGCTGCTAATTCCTGAGGGAATTGATTACTTCATTTTCAGTAGAAAGAGATTCTACCCTGAAGCGCTAAAAGAGGATAAACTCTTTAGCCCTTTAAACACCCTTGTAACTGAACTAACTTCAAGAGATTATCATAACTACTTTTACAAATCGCTGCCGACAGAGGTTAATTTAGAAAAAAATCCTTTTCTTGTTTACAGGGACGATGAATCGGCTATCGTTGATGTAAAGGCACTAGCTAAGACTAAATCCGAACTATGAAAAATATTATCAGCGCAGGCATTCTACTTCTTGCAAGTTTAATTGCTGCACTAATCGGACTTGGTCTTGCTTATCATAGTTTTGTTACACCACTAAGTTCAAAAGGCACCTTTAACAAGATTGGCGGGGATAAGTGGATTGAAGAGGGCTCAGAGATAACTCTCAGCAAACTCTTACATCGTGGCAACAAGGCAAAGCTTAGCTTCAACACTTGGCGCCCTGAAGGATTAGAAGCAGCGCATCTAAAAGTGTTTCTTTGCGACAACTTAATCTCTGACTTTAGGGTCTCAGAGCAACCACAAGTTTTATACTTAACGAATACATGTAATCCTAAAATTTTACGGTTTGAGGTAGTCAATCCTTTTACCCCTTCAGAACTGGATCAGCGAAAACTTGGGGCTCAGCTCGAGACAATGCAGATCTACTCTGATCTTGGAGTACCACTCGTCGATCTGAGACTTCTAATCCAAACGGCTCTTGCAATTTTCATCCTTTCATTTTTATGGCTGCTTATTGCAAATCAGATCGGCTCAAGAGTTTTACCATTTCTTGCTCCAATTTTCTCATGCTTAGTCTTGTACAACTGTGAAAACTTAAACCTACAACCTGCTCAAGCATTGTGGATTGTGATTACTTTTGTAAGCTTTGGTTTTTATTTATACGGAAGGCTTCAAGATAATCGCTCTGGATTTGAGCTTAACAATTCCTCGAATATACTCTCATCAATGACTATAGTGCCTGAGGGTCAGTTCCTGTGGTCTTCTGCTATTATCGTCAGTATTTTAGTAGTAGGAGCATTACTAAGATTTTATAATATCGACTTTGGCCTACCCTTTAACTACCATCCCGATGAAGTTCCAAAATTCAACGCGATACAGCGAATGCGTGCTCATGGAGATTTAAACCCGAGGTACTTCCTTCATCCTTCGATGTTGCTGTATGGAACCTATTTTGCAAATTCTCTACTTCATCTATTCGGCAGAACTGGAGAGTGGATGGATTCAGCTATATATGCTGGGCGCCTAATGAGCGCGACTGCTGGAACTCTATCAATATATTTGACCTACACAATTTCAAAACGACTCTTTTCCACACATACAGGACTACTAAGTGCGGCTGCGCTAGCGCTATTTCCACTGCATATCACTTGCAGTCGTTACGTAAAAGAAGACGCATTGCTTCTCTTCATGATTCTACTAACTATTCACTTTGTCGTTAAAGCTGTTAAGCAAGACAAAGCTGCTCTTTTACTTATTGCTGGACTTTTAGCTGGAGCGAGTGCTGCTACAAAATATTCTGGCATATTAGTCTTCGCTGTCATAATAGGAGCTCCTTTTCTAAAGTCTCGTCATGTTCTAAAACCTGACCTTAGGTTCTTGAAATTTGCCCTATTTGCTTCACTGCTAATTCCAGTTGGTTTTGTGATCTGCACACCTTATAGCGTGCTAGACTCTGCGACATTCCTCAAAGACGTAGCCTCAGAGACTGAACATATGGCACGTGGCCATACTATTTTGATCGATCCATGGTCTCAGTTTTGGACATATCACCTGGCTCGAAGCATACTACCAGGTGTTACTATTGCTCCATATTTACTTGCTCTAATAGGATTTGGGCTCTTAATTAGAAGACGCAGAATAGAAGATCTCTTTGTAATTTCACTATTTTTACTTTTCTATCTACCTGCTGAATATGTTAACGCAAAACCTGCTCCTCAACCTGAGCGATACATATTTCCTTGTCTTCCATTTATTGCGATAGCAGCGAGCGAGCTGATACATGTCCTACGAAAGAAGTCGCTGCATGCGTTAGCCTCAATTGGTATCTTTCTGCTCTTAATTTCTCCTGTGAAACGCTCACTAAACTTAGCCTCTGAATTAAAGCCTGATACGAGAGACTTAATGCGAAGCTGGATGTTAGACAACGTCCCTCAAGGCTCAACAATCCTTGTTGATTGGAAACCTTATAATCCTGTCTTTAGCGAAGAGGAGTTTACGCTAGTCTATCTGCCTCGTGACGATATCTTGAGCAACCTGCGAATGAGCAAACTACGAGAATCTAAGGCTGATTTCCTGTTACTCTCTGGATTGTTTTATGACAGATACTTCAATCAACCAAATGCAAATCCAGCGTTTCGCGAAATCATTAGAGACGTTAGGGGCAACTTCACTACACTGAAAGAGTTCAAACCAAAATATGGAACCTATGGATTTCACAATCCAAGCTTAACACTCTTTGATCTTAAGAATTAGCTACGTGTAAGCGATCTTATTTCACTATCAGATGAGACGATGACCTCATCTGCAAAATCGATGAACAATCCGGTTTCAACGACACCAAGAATTGATTTAAGCTCTTTTTCTAAAGAGTTAGAAACTTTTGAAAATTTAACATCGATAATAAAATTACCTGCCTCAGTTATAACCGGGCCATGCTTTTTAACTGCCTCACGTAAGGAGATCTCGCTTGCTCCTAACCCCTTTAGTGCATCAATAACCAAATATCTTGCTTGCGGGACAACTTCAACTGGTATGGCGCACTTCTCGCAAAGCTTATCAACTAATTTTGACTCATCTACGATCACAACAAATTTTTCGCATTTCCTAGCTAGGATCTTCTCTTGTAGCATTGCGCCACCACGACCCTTGATTAACCTAAGATCTGGATCTACTTCATCAGCTCCATCAAATCCCCAACTTATGTTTTTGCCATACATCGGCGATAAGACATTTAACCCGATCTCTTCGCAGCGCATAGTTGTCTCATAAGAACTTGGCACCACTGAGATATTAAGACCCTCTGCTGTTACTCTCTTATGTATTTCGGTTAGGGCTGCATCAACCGTTGAGCCAGTTCCAACACCTAGAATCTCGCCATTTTTAACCCGCTTGGCTATCTCTTGGCCGACTTTTACTTTCATATTCATCTCAAATGCTCTCTCTATCAATCTACCTCGTTAGAATAGAATAAGTTTCAGCAGATGACCAGGATAGAGAGACAGTCGAGGTCTGGCTTCTCAAGTATGTAGACTGCCACTGAAGTTCTCCCTCTCATGCACAAGCTTCCTCTGGAGTTCTCCCTCTGATGCACGAGCTGCCCCTGCAGTTCTCCCTCTGATGCACGAACTGCCCCTGGAGTTCTCCCTCAGATGCACAAGCTACCTCTGGAGTTCTCCCTCAGATGCACAAGCTACCTCTGGAGTTCTCCCTCTGATGCACGAGCTGCCCCTGCAGTTCTCCCACTGATGCACGAACTGCCCCTGGAGTTCTCCCTCGCTTGCGGGGGAGATGTCACCGTAGGTGACAGAGGGGGGAGCTTTGATCAAAATGATTGGTTAAGGTAGCCTACAATCTTTAACAGGGGGAGTGATGAAAACCTACCTAAGCCTTGGAAGTAACCTAGGCGACAGATATGCAAATTTTCAAACTGCAATAGATGCTATACATCTCTACGTAGGGGAGATCCTCGCTGTTTCAACCTTTTATAAAACAGAGCCATTAAATTCACCTGATGCTACGGAAAGCCAGCCAGAGTTCCTAAATGCTGTTCTCTGCTGTGAAACAACCCTTACTCCTGAAGAAGTGCTTCAAAAAATCCTTTTAGTCGAACAAGAGCTTGGACGAGTTCGCAAAGAGGGAGTTCACTGGGGGCCACGCCTGATTGATATTGATATCCTTGCCATGGGAGATCTCATTATTGAGCAACCAGGTTTAACAATTCCACACCCAGAGATGCACAATCGAGATTTTGTGCTAGTTCCTTTAAGCGAAATAGCTCCTGACTTTATTCACCCAAAGATGAAGATTAATATTTCACAGATGCTAGAGAACTTAAACACAAGATTTGTAAAGAATTGATTTCTTAACTTTTAGATAGTGAAGAAATGAGACTATCTATTAAACCATCAAAAGAACCATTAGACATAATCACAACAAGATCATTTCCAGTTAAGTTTTCAAGAATATAATCTTCAATCTCAGCAACTTTTTCACTATGGAATGTTGGGTGATTGAGCTGTTTACAGATTGAATCTACATCGATAATTCGAGCACTATCTTCTCCGGCCCTCAACGGAACATCGCGAATGATTGTAACGTCAGAAGACTTAAATATCTCACAATATTCAGCTTGAAACACCGACATTCGACTGGTGTTGGAACGTGGTTCAAAAATAGCCCAGATCTTTTTGCCTGGGTACGATTCTGAAACAGCTTCAAGTGTGCCTTTAATCGAAGTTGGATGATGAGCAAAATCCTCTATCACAGTAATGCGCTCGTTTTGAAACCGAACTTCTTGACGACGCTTGACACCCTTATACTTGACTAGTTCTGCCTTTACCTTTTCGCGATCTAAGCCTAAGACATCCGCAACTATAATTGTTGCTAACGCATTTTTGGCATTGTATTGACCAATCAGAGGAAGTGTAAAGTGAAACTCACCTTGCGGGGATTCTACCTTTACTAACTGCAACTCTCCCTTAGTTACTCTTTCAATAATTCTATAATCAGAATCTGAGCTAGTGCCAAAAGTTAAAACCTTACAATCTGATCCTTTTAGCTCAGAAAGCAAAGAGTTGATGTGTTCATAGTCAGAACAGCAAATAGCAGCACCATCGGCGGGTAGCGACTGAAGTAAACTTAAAAACTCTTTCTTAATTGCTTCAACATCTTGATAAATATCTGCGTGATCAAACTCTATTGCATTTACTATGCAGGTCTTAGCTTTATAGAAGCTAAACTTTGGCACCTTGGCGAAAAAAGCACTGTCATACTCATCTCCCTCTACTACGCTATAAGGACCGCTGCCTATCTTAAAGCTAGAGGGTAAATTATGTGCAATTCCACCTAAAAAATAGCTAGGATCAAGCGATAATCCATTCAGAGTGCTCGCAATCATTGAAGTAGTCGTAGACTTACCATGAGTTCCAGCAACAACAATTGAATGCTTTGTAGAGATCAAAATTTCAGCCAATATCTGTGGAAAGCAGCTGTAATTAAGTTTTAATTCTTTTGTTCGTTCAACTTCAACATGATCTCGGCTAACCGCATTCCCAATTATTATAAGGTCTGCATCTGCGGGAACGTTCTCTGCACTGTATCCCTCGCATAATCTAACAGCAGAGCTTTTTAAAAAACTTCCCATCGGTTCATAGAATTGCTTGTCACTACCAGAGACTTCGTATCCTTGCTTAGAAAGCTCAACTGACAATTGAGCCATGGCAACACCACAAACTCCAATTACATGAATCTTAGCTCCAGCAGGAATCTTTGATAATGGGGTTATCTTTTCAACAGAATAGAAATCTTGAGACATAAGTTGATGCTATACTGTTAGGCGTCTACGCTCAAGGGCTCGTGGTAAAAGAGAAAAGGCTTGAGCAATTCCCTTGAGCGAGCTTCTTTCTAGAAGAAGCACTCCCAAAACTACGAGCAAGTTTCTAAAAATCAA
Source organism: Deltaproteobacteria bacterium (assembly GCA_020635175.1). Taxonomy (GTDB): domain Bacteria; phylum Bdellovibrionota_C; class UBA2361; order UBA2361; family J135; genus JACKAH01. Next base: position 164,145 of record JACKAH010000001.1, on the reverse strand, counting down.
ACCTGGAACAATTGCCTTCCAGTTCTTAAGAAACGAAAAGTTCACAAACTGCATTAAAAAACGGTTGCGAACGCTATAGAGGTTATATTCGTCAGGCAACTCTGCACGATTCGTTGGAAGCACCACTCTACGATGATATCCGACTACTTTGGGGAGATACAAACACCGCCAACCCTTTCGCGCTGCTCGCCAACACAGCTCAGCATCTTCTCTATAAGCAAAGAAAGCTTCATCGAAAAGCTGTGCACGTAGATCTTTTCTATCTCTTAGTTGGGGATAGATAGAATATAGCTTTTCTTCATACTTACCATCTATAGTTACAAGATCCTTAGCGCATTTCTTCGTAATAAAAAGAGCGGCACCTGTTCCACCAAACACATATTCTGACTGATCGAATTGCCCATTATCTAGTTGATCAGAACCACGATCGAAATGTCTTAAGGATTTTTCAAGTACCATTCCAGCAGCATCTAAGGTTCTTGGCTCAACGGCGTTGAGATCTTCGTCTGAGCGAAGTAGCTTTGGAGTAAACAGACCGACATTATCTTCAGCATCTGCAAGTGCAGCAATGAAGTTTATATACGCATCACTACTTAATTTTACGTCAGGATTTAAGATTAAAAGGACATCACAATCTGAATCTAAGAAATTCTTCACGCCTTGATTATGAGCCCCAGAAAACCCTAAATTTGTGGCGTTCTTTACGAAATCAATCTTATCTTTAAAAGTAGAAATTACATCTGCAGTTGAATCAGAAGATGCATTATCTGTTACACGAACGTGAAGCTCGGCATCAGCTTGATCGAGAACCGCATTAAGGCAGTGCTCTATGTACCTCTCATGATTAAAGGTTACGATATGTACAAAGAGCTTCTGCCTTTTATTCACGCAATTATAGGTTCTGAATGAGTCCTACAGACTCGCTAGACTTTCCCAGCAAACGCTCCTTTAGTTGAGCGTGCTCTTGCCAAAGCTCAGCAGGAAGCTTATCACCTATCGAGGCCAAGTATTCCTCCTGAGAGACAATCTCATCAGCCCATGCACTCTGATCAATCGTTAACAGAGAAGCTAAAGTAGCTTCAGGCGTACTCAATCCATCAGTGTTTAAATCAGCAGGTGTTGGAATATAGCCGATTGCTGTTTCTTGGGCTCCAGCGTTTCCATTAACTCGACCTAAGATCCACTCTAAAACGCGCATATTCTCACCAAACCCAGGCCACAAGAATTTACCGTTTTCATTAGTTCTAAACCAGTTAACATGGAAGATCTTTGGCATCTTATCTCCGCCTTTAACTCCCATATCAAGCCAGTGTTGAAAGTAATCTCCTGCGTGATAACCGATAAAAGGCTTCATCGCCATCGGGTCACGTCTAAGCGCACCAACGGTACCAGCAGCTGCAGCAGTCATTTCAGATGCCATTGTGACACCTACAAATGTACCATGTTGCCAATCTCTCGCTTCGTAAACTAGCGGCGCAACATGAGCTCTTCTGCCTCCGAAAACTATGGCAGAGATAGGCACACCATTTGGCGATTCCCATTCGTTAGATATACACGGACACTGGCCAGCAGGAGTCGTGAAGCGTGAATTTGGGTGTGCAGCTTTATCACCTGAATCAGGATCCCACTCATTACCCAACCAATCCTTAAGGTTGCTCGGAGTTGGTCCCAAACCTTCCCACCATGGTGTCATGGTATCAAGATCAAGTGCCGTGTTTGTAAAGATAGTGTTACCCTTCTTGAGGGTTGCTAGAGCATTTGGATTTGTCTTCTCGGATGTTCCAGGCGCAACACCAAAAAATCCATGTTCAGGGTTAATAGCATAGAGACGTCCATCAGGGCCAAAGTTTAACCAAGCGATATCATCTCCAACAGTTTCAATTTTCCAGCCAGCATTTACATAGCCTTGCGGCGGAATCAACATCGCTAAATTTGTCTTTCCGCATGCAGATGGAAATGCTGCGCACACATACTGCTTCTCTCCTTTAGGATTTGTTATTCCTAAAATCAGCATATGCTCAGCCATCCAACCCTCTTTCTTTGCAAGAGTTGATGCTATTCTTAATGCAAAGCATTTCTTACCCTGCAGAGCGTTTCCACCGTAATCCGAGTTAAAACTTATAATAGTATTATCTTCTGGGAAGTGGCAGATATAGCGATGATCAGGATTCAACTCCCCTTTAGAATGAATCCCCTTAACAAAATCAGTTGAACTATCTTTTAGATTCTTTAAAGCAACTTCACCAATACGAGCCATAATTCTCATATTAGCTACAACGTACAGAGAATCAGTTACTTCAAATCCAACTTTAGAGTAAGCCGAACCATCAGGCCCCATCAAGTACGGCACGACATACATAGTGCGACCTTTCATTGCACCCGCCATTAGACCATCAAGTTTCTTATACATCTCTTGTGGTTCATGCCAATTGTTTGTTGGACCAGCATCAGACTCGTTGCGTGAGCAGATATAAGTTCTGCCCTCAACTCGAGCGACATCGTTGGGATTAGAGCGTGACCAGTAACTATTCGGATAAAGTTCAGGATTAAGTGGAGTAAACACTCCTTCAGCAACTAGTTGTTCACAAAACTTTTTATTTTCTTGTTCTGACCCATCAACCCAAACAATATTTTCTGGTTGCAACTTGTTTGCTACTTGCTCAATCCACGCATTAACATGTTCGTTATTACACGCCATAATCTAATCCCCACAGGTATTTGATTTCGTTAAAAATAGAACATCATTTGTATAGATGCCGGCTCTCCGCTGACGGAATGCTATAAAATCATGGGCTGGAACACAACAGAGCTCTCAAGTTGCTGTTTTTTTTATTTATTTTGCCTGACTTGTTTGCTCTAAAAATGTGCGGTGCAACAGAACATTATGCGCCCTTATATAATCAGGTCCACTAAAGCCAAACTGCGCGGCAGCAATACAGGCTGTCAGGGCTGAAAGGGTGTCACGTTCAGAAGGGGCCTTCTCTTCATTTAGCTTTAAGAACCCCTTGCGAGAGCTTGCGAACATGAGTGGCAAACCAAGCTCCCTGAGCTCCGAAAAACGGTGGATTATCTCCCAAGAGTCAGAAGTATGACTACTCACAAAGGCACCCATACTTGGATCCAAAATTAATTGCGATCTTTGCACACCACAACTCAATGCCCTCTCGATAGCAGAACTCAATCCATTAATGACAACCTGCATCACATCTAACGGTTCAGATTCTGCGAGGTGAGAAAAGTCGTGTGGCTTGACGCAACCACTGTACATCAGGACAAGTTTTGCATCGCTCTTAGAGACAACACTAAACATCTCGGGATCAAAACCCGAAGTCACATCATTAATCACCGTAGCACCAGCTTCGATCGCAGATGCAGCGACCTGAGCTGAGTACGTATCAACAGAAACTGGGGAGAATTTTACAACTTCTTTAACAACGTCTTTTATCCTCTTCCATTCCTCATCTGCAGAGATTGCACTCGATCCGGGTCGAGTCGATTGACCACCAATATCAATTAGATCAGCACCTTCATCTACTAGCTGCTTCGCATGTTTGATTGCCTTGGCTGGATCTAGATATAAACCACCGTCTGAGAAACTATCAGGCGTTACATTTAAGATCCCAACTAACTTAATGCTCATGAAGTTACGGGTTTAAGATCTGCTTAAAGACGCTCTCAAAATTTTCAAGCGAAATATCGCGAAGTGCTTTGCCATTGACCCAAATTGATGGGGTGCCAACAAGTCCTAACTTATCTCCATCTTCGATATCAGAGACTATCTTTTTAGAAACGTGCTCCGAATCTAGACATGTTTTAAGCTTGTCCGCATCTAACGACATCTCTACAGCGTGATGCAATAACTCTTCCTTAGTTACCTCTGGTGTCCTGTCATCATTTTCAAGTCCAGCTGTAAAGAGATAGTTTGCCATCTCCCAAAACTTACCCTGCTCCCCCGCACACCGTGCGAGAGTTGCTGCAAAGCAAGCACTTTGATGAAAAGATTCTTCGATTCCTGGATTACAAGCGTTATCCAAAGGATAGTTCTTATAAACGTAAAAGATCTTGTCTTTGTAGCGCTTCTGAAGGTCTTCCAATACTAAATAAAGAACCTGACATGCTGGACATTCAAAATCAGCAAATTCAACTATCTTAATTGGTGCGTGAGGACTTCCTCTAAAATAATCTCTATTAATTCCCTCTGATAAATCTAAGGGAATACTTTGCGTTGGCTCATCTTCCCATTTCGGCGCCTCAGAGAATGAAGAGATGTAGTTCAAACTAAATGTATCTTTAAGACAGTAAGAGATTATAGCGGCTAACAACACATAGAGAACAAACAAAGAATTTTGAAAGGCTTTATCAGTTCTAAACTTCAAGCCACCAAGTAAGATCCCTAAGAACCCAAAGATTCCTGAGAACAGAGCCGATATGAAACCTCGACTCTCTTGCCTTAAAGTAATTACAGCAATAAAGGAGAAAAGGTTAATCGCATAAACCGCAAGACAAGTTGGACATAGAACTCCAATTTCAAACTTAGAGATAAAGAAAAGTGCAATCGATACGGCAACACCTATCGTCGTCTGAGAAAGCAGTACCTGCTCAATCTTAGAGTTCGAATACCTTTCACGATCTAGAAACAGGAGAACTGTTCCAAGTAGCAACAGAAAATAAAAGAGCCCGTAGGCTGCTATTGGAACGCCAAAGACAGTAGACCAAGTGCTCTGATTTACAGCAGTGCAGTTAAACTCGTCGTTTATGTTACAAAAAGAGGATTCTGGCTCAACACCTAATCTCTGAGAAATTAAAACTGTAGCATGCTCATTTAGAGAGACAGACGATGCAACTACTCCTAGGAGCGCAAGCACCGCAAGCAAGAAGATCAAGGTTGCTCTTTTATCTTTTTTCATGAAACTCTCTCATATATTACACTGATGGGATCATCATAGATCCGATTATAGTTACTAGCCTTTGCTATATCTTGAGCCAACAAAGACGCACTCGGCAACAAGACATATCTAGCCCCAACATCCTCAACAAACAACCGCCATGAACGATAAGGCTTCATCGATTTTAAATACTCTTTGTAAAAATCCTCACCTAGCAAAGTATTTCTGTCATCAATAATAGGCTTAAGCATCTCCTCTCCACGTAATGTGATGAAACCACCCCACTCAGGAACTGAGACAACACCTTCGGGATTACTGCCTAATGTTCTCTGCTTAGCTGTTAAGAAAACAAGAGCTGCATAAGGAAACTTATCCCGTTCTGGCCCATATTCACCACTATAAAACGGCACTGCCCCTTTAAATGAACCATACAATACTGACAAACTTAGGAAAAGCAGCACAACCTTAGGTTTTAACGTGTCTAACTCCCTCTGATCTAATAGCGAGAAAAATGATTTAAGCCTATCTAGAGATCTATACTGCTTAAAAATAGCCGCAGCGCCTAATTGACTTAAGGATGAGGCGAGCGGAACTATTGTTACAACGGCGACAAATGGCAACACTCGGACCATCTCTAAAAATAGAAATGAGAATACAAGTAGCACAACAAAATCAAAGCTTGAAAGTAGCGGGCGTCCAACTACTGAATTCGCCAAGAGAATAATACTAATAGAATAAAGAAACATCTTCGGCGCTACTTCTCTAAAATCAGGACTAAGCCATTCCTCATGTAGCTTCATAAAGAAATCACTCGAACCAAGATTGAGCAGATGTTCAAACAACTTTATGCCGTAAGGATTAAGACAACAGGCAAAAACCGAAAAGATTAATGCATAAAGAAATGGTCTTAACTCTGAGTAAATCTGACTCAACGACAAGGTGTCAGAACCAAATTCACGAATCTGATCAACAAATACCGCTAACAGCCCTAGACAAATTAAGATCAACCCAAAAACAAATGAGCCGTGCATATTGGCCCAGATCATAAAGACAACAGGCAATAGATATAAATACTGATGTGCACGCTTCTTATAAGCTAAAAAGACCAGGCAGTATGCAATTGAAAAAAATAGAATCCCAAATAGAACCGGTCGTAAGATAAAGTGGACCTGCGCCATTTTAAAACTTAAGAAGGTTGCTAAAACTGCAGCGAAGGTCGAATGAGACTCCTTTCTAGCAAACTGAAATAAAATTCCCCAGAAGGTTGCGATAAAAACAACCGTAAGCAAGCCATATAGCAGCGGCCAAGAACCTACCTGAAAAGTTTTAAATAGAACCAGATCTGCTAACCATTGATCTGATATCCAAGGCCTTTTAACAGTTGAGAAGAGAAATGGATCAAACGAGGGTACGTGATTGAAAATGGAGACATACTCACCTGTTTTTAAATGCCAACCAACTCCTGGATCTCGTGCAAATTGTGGGTACTGCAAGACTATCAGTGCTAGAACTGAAATACAGATCACAAAGTTCGCAAAATTCAATGGATATAGTAAGTATCGAATCCTCTGCATATCTTAGAAGTAATTAGAGCCAATGCTCCATCTTCGCTAGTACGGCCTCAGCTGTAAATCCAAATTTTTCAGCTAAAACCTCTCCAGGCGCAGAAGCACCATAGTGGTCTAAACCAAGCGCAAGGCCCTTCTCTCCGACGACCCTCTCCCAACCGGCAGTAACTCCAGCTTCAAGAGAAACCTTCCTAGCTTCTGCAGGAATAACACTATTTTGATACTCCTGATCCTGCTCAAAAAAGAGCTCCCAACAAGGAATTGAGACTACCCGTGCAGAAATTCCTTTTTTACTAAGAGCCTCAGAGACATCCTGCATAATGCCGACCTCAGAACCGGTAGCGACAAGTACCAAGTCAGAACAATCTGAGCCTGAGACAACATAGCCACCCTTTAAAATATCATCTGGGGTGCAGTTAGAGTCTCTTTTTAAAACTGGTACATTCTGACGAGTAAACAGAAATGTACTTGGAGCGTTTTTGCGCGTCATGCCTGCATAATAGCAAAGCGCGACCTCTAATGCGTCAGCAGGTCTGTATAGATACATATTTGGCATCAACCTAATGCTCATACAGTGCTCGATTGGTTGATGAGTTGGTCCATCTTCTCCAACCCAAAAACTATCATGAGTAAAGATAAAAAAGGTTTGAAGATGAGAAAGCGCTGCAAGTCTCATCGCTGGACGCATGTAATCACTAAACACTAGAAACGTTGCAGTGTATGGGATCCAATTCTTTGAATAAGCCAGTCCATTGCTGATTGCTCCCATTGCATGCTCACGCACACCAAAGCGCAGATTCTTACCAGAGAAGTCTTCTCGCGTTACATCAGGAGAACCTTTAATTAAAGTTTTATTTGAGGGCTCAAGATCGGCGGACCCTCCAATTAAACCAGGCATATTGGCTGCGAGAATTTGAAGTGCCTGGCCAGACAATGCTCTTGTAGCTGTGTCAGCAGTCACACCCTCTGCAAATGCGATAAGCTCCTTTTTCAATGAAGCGGAGATCTCTGCAGAGCACTGTTGCTTGAAAGATTCAACTAATTCAGCATTTGAGGAAGACCACTTAGCAAAGCTACTCTTCCATTGATCATAATCAGAAACGCGTTGCTCCATTAACTGACAGCAGTAAACACCAACTTCTTCTGGGACATAAAAACTTTGATCGGTTGGACATCCAAGCTCTTGCTTTGATAAGCGCACCTCTTCTGCACCTAAAGGAGCACCATGAGAATCAGCTGTGTTTGCTTTATTTGGACTACCCTTCGCTATAGTTGTTCGAGCAATGATGATGCTCGGCTTTGCTTTTTCAGATTTTGCGGCGATTAAGGCTGCATTTACGGCTTCATAGTCATGTCCATCAATTGACTGCACATGCCATCCCAAAGCCTCGTATTTCTTAGAAACGTCCTCCGTATAGCAAACATCGGTATGACCACCGATTGATATTTTATTATCATCATATAAGTAGATCAGATTACCGAGACCGAGGTGTCCTGCTAGAGACGCTGCTTCATTGGCAACACCCTCCATCAAATCCCCATCACTAACGATTCCATAAATATTGTAATCAAACAGCTTCTGGTCATAACGAGCTTGCATCGCCTTAGCACCTATTGCCATACCGACCCCATTTGCAAATCCCTGACCTAATGGTCCAGTTGTAGTCTCAACACCAGAAGTTAGACCATACTCAGGATGACCAGGGGTGAGACTTTGCCATTGACGAAAATTTTCAAGTTCAGACTTAGATAAGCCATATCCAAATAAATGTAGCAGAGAGTACAAGAGCATTGAGCCATGGCCTGCAGATAGCACAAATCTATCTCTACCCATCCAGCCTGGGTCCTTTGGGTTGAATCTGAGATGGTGTGCCCACAAAACAGAAGCCATATCCGCTGTGCCCATAGGCATGCCTGGATGGCCGCTATTTGCTCGCTCTACAGCGTCCATAGCGAGTCCTCTGATAGTATTTGCGAGGAGTTTTAGCTTTTCGTTATCGATCGTCATCTCTGAAACCATTTGAAATTATTAACATAATACGTATTTATTCTAGCATAATACATAATGTCACCAGATTTACCAGGAACAACTAAAAAATGCACTAAGATAGAGTTTGGCATGCTTTTCGCAATACTCAACTAATAAGGATACGTAAAGCTTATGCTTTACATTAGTCTCCTTGCTTCTGTTGCCTAACTCCTCGTTAAGTGGGTCATAGAGCCCACTTAACTTCTTTTTTTTCTCAGAGTTGTTGTCATTGCGAGTCGTACTCCGTAGGCTATGCCGAGGATTACGACGTGGCAATCTCTTCTCTTATGAACCACTCATCACATTCGAAGAGATTCCTACGTCGCTGCGCTCCTCTGAATGACAACTACAAGGATGCAAAATGCAGAGAGAAGAACAGAGCAAGATACTACCGATAGGCTCAAAGCTACCGAGCTTTACATTACAAGACACAAACGAGGAAAACTTTAACTCAGAGCAATGCGAGCTTGAGCATGGTTTATTAGTTATGTTTTCGTGTAATCACTGCCCATATGTAAAAGGCACCGACGAAACAGTAATCAGACTAGCTAAAGAATTTCAAAAACGTGGAATCAAATTTATAGCAATTAATTCAAACGATCCTGTCGCATATCCTGAAGATAGCTTTGAGAATATGCAGGTTAAAGTTGAGGAGATGAATATCCCCTTTCAATATCTCTTTGATCAAAAGCAAGAAGTTGCAAAACAATTTGACGCTGCATGCACTCCCGAAGCTTATCTATTTGATCATGAAAAGAGATTAGTTTATCACGGTGCGATCTGCGACAATCCTAAGTATCCATCTCAGGTGCAAAAAATGTATCTACAGGATGCAATAGAGCAGCTGCTCAAAGGAGAAGATCCAGCTCCAAATTATGTGCACCCACTTGGGTGTTCAATTAAGTGGCGCTAAAGTCTTTTGTGAGCGCCATCACAGAACTCACCTTTAGCTGAACGCTTACAAGCACACCAAGCATACTTTTTTGCTTCGGTTATCTCGACCTCTTTCGGAGAGAAAGAAGTTCCCTTATGAGAACCATCACAGAAGGGCTGATTTTGTGAGCGACCACAGGTGCACCAATAATAGGTTCCTGGTTCCATCTCAAGCACACATGGACTTTTTTGGGCTATTTCAGGCTGATCTGACATTTTAGCCTCCGTGTTAGATTAATCGACTAGTGAGTTTTCTTGCAAAAATATTTTGACCTGCTCAGAGAACCACTCAGGATACTCGATCATCGGAGCATGTCCGCAATTTTTAATCGTAACCAGCTTTGCGTTAGGAATGTTTTTATGGAAAGTCTCTGCTACATCCATAGTGGTGACGAGATCATCTTCTCCCCACAAAAGTAGTACGGGGCACTTAATCTCTTTAAGAAGAGAAAGTAGATAATCCTTTTTGGCACTACGAGCAGCATTTATAATGTTAAGCACATTTTTCTTGTGCTTAATGATAGAATAGATATCTTCAATTGCTTCTTCTGTCACAAACTTCTGATTGTAAAAGACACGACTCATATGTTCCCTGATAAACTTATGATCGGGTCTAATCGGCAAGGTATCTACTGTATGTTCATAAAGACCAGAGGTTCCGGAAAGTATCATACACTTTACGGCTGATGGATCTGCCAGATAAAGACGCATAGCGACATGCCCACCCATTGAGTTTCCGCACAGGATAGCTGGGTCAAACTTCTTAGTCTTGAGATAGTACCATGTATATGCTGCAAGCGCTTTTACTTTTACGTCATTGCGAGGCGAGGTCAGCAATGGAAATTGAAAAGCTAAAGGCTTTGTGTACTCTGCCATTAAAGGAGCAACGTCATCCCAATTTGAGAGTGCACCAAACAAACCATGCAACAGGATCATCGGATGTCCTGTACCTTTGTTGTCCACAGTCACAAACGAGGGAGTTTCCCCTTTTACTAACCAGGATGGAATTGGAGCATCCATTCGCTCTAAGACCTGTTTTGCTCCATCATAAAGATCTGTCACTAACTACAATCCTTTTTCTATAACGCACTAATTTCTATCGCGTTGTTATACATCAACTTCAAGCCGATGTGCGTTTTCCTGAATCAGACGATATCTAGCAGAAGAGTCCCTTCCGAGTAAATCGTCAAGTACACTTGTGGCAGAAGCTACATCTTCGGGCATTATCTGCAATAATGTTCTAGACTTAGGACACATAGCAGTATCCCATAGTGTCTTTGGGTTCATCTCTCCTAGCCCCTTAAATCGTGTAATATGTGGTTTTCCCTTACGATTGCGAGCTTTTAGCTCTTTTTCTTTTTCCTCATCGGAGAACACCCAAACTATCTCTTCGCTCTTTCCGGTACCATATTTCATGCGGTAGAGCGGACAAAGGCCGATATAGAGATGCCCATGCTCAAGTAGTGGACGCATAAAAGTATAAAAGAATGCGAGCATTAATGATGCGATATGCATTCCATCCGCATCCGCATCTGTCAGGATGATCACTTTTCCGTAACGGAGTTTTTTAAGATTAATATCGTCTCCATAACCACATCCCAAGGCGGAAACTAGATCCATCAACTCTCTATTTTCTTTAATCTTAGAAGTTGGAGCAGCAATCGAGTTTAAGATCTTTCCTCTTAGTGGCAAGATAGCCTGTGTCTTACGATCGCGTCCCTGCTTAGCACTACCACCTGCAGAATCTCCCTCTACGATAAATATCTCTGATTTATCCGGTTGTGTACTTGAGCAATCCGCCAACTTTCCAGGCAAATTTAACCTATGACTAATACCAACTTTACGACTAACACTTTGCGATGCTTTTCGTGAAGCAGCACGTGCTTTAGCAGCCAACAAAATTCTCTCAACTATAGCTGTAGCAAGGGTAGGATTTGCATTAAGTTTGTTTTCAAAAGTTCTCGCAACAGCATCGGTTGGCCCCTGAGCTTCAGGGTTATTCAGTTTATCTTTAGTTTGGCCTTGAAACTGCAGCTCAACCTCACGCCCTGGGATATTTACTGAAACTACAGCAAGCAACCCTTCCCTAATATCGTCTCCTGTAAACTTAACTCCTTTTGGAGCTAAATCGTGGACAGCAATATAGTTTCTAACCGCTTTTGATAATCCTGACTTAAAACCATCTTCGTGCGTACCACCGTTTGCTGTACGAATACCGTTAACATAAGAACGAATTTGAGACGTAGTCGATTCAGTCCAGCAAAATGCAAGCTCGACTTTGATCCCCTTCTCTTCTTCGAGCGAGAACAATTCATTATGCAAAGCTGTTTGAGAACTTCGTGTAAGTTCATTTTTTAAGAAAGCAACCAGACCTTCATTATATTTAAAAACCTTTTTAGCCTTTGTCTTTTGATCGACGAAGATTAACTCAAGGCCTTTATTAAGAAACGCTTTCTCTTCAAGCATCTTCTCTAATCGTTCCGCAGAGAAAGTGGTTTTCTTAAAGATCTCAGGGTCGGCCTTAAAATAGATCTGTGTGCCGTGAGCCTTTGTTTTGCTTCCTTTCTTAATCTTAGTTTTTGGCTTGCCTTGACTATACTCTTGGGTCCATTCGTAGCCATCTCTCCAGATTGTAGCAACGAGTTTTACGGATAAAGCATTAACAACTGAGGCACCAACTCCGTGCAAACCACCAGCAGAGATATAGTTATGATCAGAAAATTTACCACCAGCATGTAGTGTTGTAAGGATCAACTCAAGCGCTGTCTTTTTATATTTAGGATGCTTATCTACCGGTATTCCACGTCCGTTATCTTCAACCGTAACACCCTCAGAATCTTTATCTAATGTCACTGTAATCTTAGAAGCATGACCATTCATAGCTTCGTCGATCGAGTTATCTAAGATCTCTGCAACAAGGTGATGTAAACCTGCTAAACCATCAGTGCCACCGATATACATACCAGGTCTTTTTCTGACCGGCTCTAAGCCTTCGAGAACTTCAATATCTTTTGCTTTATATCCCTTAGCCATACCTACTGTCCTTAAAGTATCTCAACCGAGTTTATCTCACCTTTTGCCACAACCTTGCGACCTTTTAGAGCTCTCTTTCCAGATAGAACATCTGAAAATTTAATCTCTTTAGGATTGGCTCCCTTCATCTCGACATGTAAGCGCTTCTGCTTATCACCTGAGATGCACGAAACAATGCTATCACCATCGCGCACGCTCATTAAAATAACACCAACAGCTGGGTTTTCTCTGACAGGAATCTCTTTTTCCTTAAGACAAAGAGCACTTCCTTTCTTAGTAAAAAAGGCCATTTGAGGTCCCAACAAGGAAGCTCCTGCCATATTGTCTCCCGTGCGAATCTTCATCACACGCTTTCCATTTCGCTTAATCGAATCAAGGCCATTAACTGTCAATGCGTAGCCCATGCCCTTTTCAGTCACTAAAACAACGCTATCTCCATCAACTAGAACAGATGTATCATCTTCAAAAAGCTCTTTTTGTGCATCTTCGCTCTCAGCAGCCCATACGCTGAAACTTTCGACGATCTTTTCACCATCTTTAAACTTCAATATCTTTTGGACAGGCGACCCGTAGCCACTTGAGGCTGGAAAATCAGCAACTTTTAGCGTGTAGAGATTGCCGAGATTCGTAAAGAAAGCAACCCAATCAAGAGTACTTAAAGTGTGGACTTTGGAGATTCTATCTCCTTCTCGAATTCGTGTTCCTGCAGGGTCGTTACTCTGGCGAATCCGTTTTAACCAGCCATCAGAGGTAACAATCGCATACACCTCTTCTTTAACGATGTAGTCACTTTCATCAAATTCTACTTCTTCTACATCCTTAACAATCTTACTGCGACGTTTGTCTCCAAATTTCTCAGAGATCTCCTCAAGGTCGCTCTTGATCAAATCAGAAAGTTTCTTTTTGCTCTTTAAAATAGCATCAATTTCTTTAACTCTTGCAAGTTTTGCCTTTAGTTCAGCGCGGATATCTTCAATTGAAGTGCGAGAAAGCTGATAAATGCGCATATCAACGATCGCATACGATTGTATCTCTGTAAGCTTATACTTCTTCTGTAGTTGTTGCGCAGCATCCTGACGTCCAGCACTTTTTCTGACGATCTTAATTACATTATCTAAATCATCAAAAATAGTAACAAATCCCTCAAGGATATGAATCCGCTCAAGCAATTTTCGTTTTTCAAATTCTAATCGAGCAGTAACAACTTCATACCTAAAATCTAAAAAGTGCTGCAACATCGCTTTGAGAGAAAGCAGCTCTGGCTTACATGTCACTATCCCTTTTTGCGGGACAAGTGCTGTCATGTTGACAGAAAAATTACTTTCAAGTGGTGTATTTTTGTAAAGATAAGCCATCGCTACTTCAGGATCAGCATCAGTAGCAAGTTCAAGCACTATTCTCACTTCATCCGTAGACTCATCTCTAACATCAACTAACTGTGGAAGTTTACGAGAGATGATGTGGCTAGCAATCTTTTCGATTAACTGAGATTTGTCTAATGAGTAAGGTACATTTGTAACAATTATGAAGCGCTTACCTCTGGAACCCTCTTCGAGTTTCCATTCGCCCCTCATTCTAATTGAGCCTCGTCCGGTCTTATAAATCTCTTTAAGCTCATTTGTGGTATTGAGCACAGCGCAGCCAGTTGGGAAATCAGGAGCTTTAACAGTTGCGGCAAGCTTAGCTTCTGATTGCTCTGGATCTTCCAATAGATCAATCAACGCTTTTGTAACGTCACGTAAGTTATGAGGAGGAATGCTCGTTGCCATACCAACCGCAATTCCCATAGCTCCATTTACAAGTAGGTTAGGAACCTTACTAGGTAAAACAGTAGGTTCAACCTGTGTGCCATCAAAGTTGTCTCGAAATGGAACAGTTTCCTGATCAATTTCTCCAATAACCTCTATAGCAAGTGGGGTTAGCTTAGCTTCTGTATATCGATAAGCTGCAGCGCTATCACCATCAATCGAACCAAAGTTTCCTTGCCCATCGACAAGCGTATAACGCATCGAGAAATCTTGAGCCATTCGCACCATCGCCTCATAACAAGCGACGTCTCCGTGAGGGTGAAATCGTGCTAGCACACCACCAACTACAGCTGCGGACTTTCTATAGCTTCCCGCAGGGGTTAGCTTTAAGAATTTAAACATATCGTATAAAATTCTTCGCTGAACTGGCTTTAAACCATCACGCACGTCAGGGAGTGCGCGGCTTGAGACAACACTCAAAGCGTAGGTAAGATAACGATCTCGAGATTCTTTCTCTAAACTTGTTTCAATAACAGGCATAACTTCTAACTATAGATTGAGATAATCTGTGCTAATCTAATTTAAAAGGATTTATTGCACAATTGACTTAATCTTTCCAACTACTTTCTGCAACACTCCCTGTTGTTGTGTGTATCCGATTGGATAGATTGCTGAAGCAAGTTTCAATAGGCTCTCTCTGGCATAATCCTCACCTAATTCAAATAGTGTCTGACCAGGAGCGCCCCACTGCCTTCCCTTCTCAGAAAAAGGGATTGTGAATAGACTTGCTTCCTGCGGCAAGAGATCCATCTGATTAACTTCCGAAGCCAATACCTCAGGTGTAATTAATCTTCCAGAATATGCGTTAAGCACGATATTCCACTTAGTAAAATCAAACTCGCCAGAATCTCCAGATTCAGATTTCAATCTCTCAAGATTATCTAAAGTTTGCCTAACCGACATTCCATCATCGTCAGTTACGAGCAAAACTTCACGAGACATCATTAACGAGGTAAAGGTCGAAACACCCCAAGACCGACCTAAATCAATTATCACCAAATCGAATTCGGAACTCAAACAATCAATTAAACTTGAAGTAAATTCTACAGAGCTTGGAGCACCCTCAATTACATCAGCTTTAAAATGAAATCCCTCGTTATATCTTGCTGGCTGACCGACAACGACCAGTTTGCCATCAAAACCATCAACTGGCGCCAATAATTCATTCACTCGCTCAGGTGGAACATTTCCATTTCTCAAAAACTCAGAGGTAACTTCACGACGATGAAACTTAACTTTTGCCCAATTTGTAATCTGGGGATTAACATCATCTAAATCAATAATCGCAACACTTAAACCACAATGAGCCCAGCAGCTAGCTAACGCTGCAGTTAAAGTAGTAGCACCAACGCCACCTTTGAGTTGCGCGACACTTAAAACAATTCCTGAACCTATCGCAGAGGTATCATGAGCGAATTCTTCGCAATCAATCAAAAATCCAGCAATATGAGCTAGGTCCCCAAGAGGCATGACCTCTACATTAAAACGCTTCCTAAGAGAAACGCCTTTGTTTGCATAGATCTCATTCTCAAGAACTAATGCTAGTGGAATGTTAGGAAAAATTACTCGTATCTCATCTACTATCTCTGCAAGCTTAGAGTAAGTTCCTGGACCAATATAAACCGCCTGCAGTTCATACTCTCTCCACGAGTTAATCTGGGCTAAATCTAATTCAACAATTGCAAAGTCACGAATCGATGCTTCTTTTGCGGCAAGCTGCACACGACCTACTAAGGCAGCTCTTGATTCAGGTCTAATATCTACAATTCCAATCTTCATATAAATTCTATTTTACTTGTAAGACCTCATTCATAACTTCAATTAGCTCTTCGACCACGAAAGGCTTCTGCAAAAAGGCATCAGCTCCCTGCATAATTGCCCACTGCGCTGATTCTTCATCACCCTTTGCGCTGACAACGATCACACCGATCTGATTATTAGAAACTCTCTTAATCTCTCGACACATCTGAAAACCATCTTGGAGAGGCTTGCCATCTTCATCAAGCAAAACTAGATCAAGTAAAACTATATCCGGCTCAACCGACATCACAGTCTGAGAGATTCCCCTCTTAAGGTCAGGACACAGAATGGCCTCATGTCCAGCAGATTCGACAATAGATGAGATTATCGCTGCTTGCGATTCAGAATCCTCTACTATTAATACTTTAGCCATAACAATATCTAACCATGTGAGGCTGCAATTAGTCCAAAATTATCAATGCCTGCAGGCCTACTTAACGATCTTACAACATAAGAGTCTACCATTATTTTCCCATCATCTGAAGCTAGATTAAAATCACTAATAAAAGGTTTAATTTTAGCGGTTGCTCTCCCTATCAACCAAAAAGCTGGAATGTAGTAAGGTTTACATGCGTCTGGAATATTCGGGAAATCGACAGCACACGGCTCAACTAACCAAGCAAAAGGTCGATTTGAAGAGTTAAAGGAAGAAAATAAATTTCGGGCATAATCATTCAATTCATCAGAGTGTGGACCTCCATCAACAGAGATAACTGAACTAAGTCCACCTAATACAGTTCCATCCTTAGGATCAATGGTTGCAGTAAAAACTCCAAACTCAATTTCAAAGTCATCTAAGTACCAACTAGCAGTACTATGCATAATCTGATATTTAGCGATCTCAAGAGCTCTGACCGTATAGGCATTAGCCATCCCATTAGAAGTTGATTGAATGAAACTATGCTGATGCAATGGTGTTGCTTGAATGCATTGAGTAGCGGTAGCGTTTCCAAGCCTACCTATGTCAGCGTCTTTCATTCCGAGAAAACAAAAATTATTGCCAACTGGAGTATCTGACTCATTTCCGAATACTGTCTGAAGAGAACCAGCGGCAACAGCTGAAGTCGAATACGAACTTGCACCTGGCATAAGCCTCGCATCAAAGGCACCAGCACTAAGCCCTGACTGAATAGCATGATGAGCAAGTGGAACTCTTAGTAGATCCAAAGCAACCAAAAAAAGTAGTGCAACTATCGGCAATCCGAAGGCAGCAACAGCTAGATCCGCGATACCTGCAGAGCTATCAATAAATTTGCGATGTGCGCTACTAAGAATATTCATTCACGGACTTTGAAACGGAGATGACTGTTGACTACCTAAATCTACAGGAGAAGCCTGGTTGCTGTCATCCAAGATTTGAGGCGTCTCTAATAGCCCAGAATCACTCTCCAACAAGCTACCTGAGCCACTTACAAAAGAAGACGATACTCCTAGGATTACGATTACGACAAAGATGAAAACAAATGCTATCTCAATTAATGAATTTCCAGCTTCATTCATACTAATTATTCTAAATCTTTTTACTAAAGAGTAAAACCACTAAATGTATTCTTTACTGAAACAACAGCCGGGGAAAGGACTATCATCATATAGGAGAGCATTAGAACCATCGTCACTAAAATTGCTCTAACAGGGAGCGCTGCTAAGCGTTTATCAAGCTCAGCGTAGTAGTTTCTTTGAGCGTCCTGCGCAATACCATCCAGTTGCGAGCTTCGATCTCCTCCTTGGCGTAAAGCTTGAGAGAGAGCTAAAGTGCATCGCCTAACGGCATCGTTCTCTAAATTATTTCCAACACGTCTTAATGCTTCATCCCAGGTGTACCCACTCGCTGCTAACAACCTAGCTCCACGAAACTCTCTAAATAAAGGGTGACCAGGGAACTTCTCACCTAGAGAATCTATAGCGCTTTCTAGAGCTATAGATATATCCCAACCAGCGCTAACCCCTAAATTTGTTAAGTCGATTAGAAGCGGCAACTCACGTTGAATCTCCTCGTCCCTAGATTTAGCTTTTCCTTTCAGCCAAAAATATGGAGTTACAAAACCAACTCCCGTAAAAAGAATTGTAAAGACCGTTGCATAATATGTAGTCATATGGACATAACAGAAAAGTCCAATTAATGGACCAGCTAAATAGCACGCCGATCTAAACAACAAGAAACCACCTCTTTCAAAAGCAGTCTCAATTCCTGCCTCTCTTAAGGTTCTCTCAATCTCAAGTTGAATTTGTCTCTCTTCGTTTTCTGCATCAGAGAGTTTTCGACTGCCCCCGATAAAACTTACTAAACGATGAATTGCTTTTACAAAAATTGAACTAAGACTATCGCCGCGATCAAAACGACCGATCTCTTTATTACTAGCTTGAAGCTGCTCCCAGAACTGGAACATGATCCAAACTAATACGCACGCCGGTGCTATATACAAAAAAAGATCAAAAAATCCCATTTAAACCTTGATATGGACAATTTTGCGATAAACAAACAGTGCTGTTATCTCCATAATTATTGCAATCTGTAAAACAATTCGACCTAGGGCATCTTCGTAGGCTTCAACTAAGTAATCTGGCTGAATTATCATAATTAAAAGTGGTGCAAGAATTGAGAGTCCAGATAATATGATAAATGCCTGACGAACCTGTACTAGATCACGTGTAGCTTTTTCTACAGCGTGTTGCTGCTCACGAATTTTTTGTGCCAAACGCTGAAATGGCTCAAGCATCCTTCCACCCATATTTGAAAACAAACTAAGTGCAGCAATCAGAGAGATTACTTCTCGACCCTGAATACTGACCCTCACCCCTTCAAAGGCCTCTTCAATTGTCATCCCTGACTTAAGTGAATTACATGCTGTTTCTAACTCTTGTCTAAGCAAACCGTCTGGCACTGCCTGAGTACCATGAGCAAGAGCCGCCTCCAAACTAGAACCACTACCAAGTGCTGCCATCAATCCATCAATGTAACTTGGAATTTGGGGCAGGATCATTCGTCTACGCTTATCAGCTTTCTCATCAAGATAAGGAAAAAGTAAGAAGTATGTAACAAGCACAAAGCTATAAATCCCTAAGACCAGTCCTAATTGCAGACCTAAAAAGCCAACAAAGAGAGATATCGTTACAACTGTTGCTATGTAAATATTTTGAGGTAATTCTATTCCGGCCTGAGCTAGTTTTTCATCATAACTCCCAGGCGTAATCGATCCCCTGTCTCGCTTAAAGCTAAACTTAGAAGGCTTTAAGACAAGCTTCTCATCATAGCTAGAGTTCCTAAGAGCATGGAGTCGCTTAGCCTCATCCATCTAGCTACTCCGTTTCTTTTTCTTTTATTGGATTAGGTGGAAGAACAGTTCCGCCAATCGGAATATCCACGCCTCGTTCTAAAATCTTATCCAACCATTCTGAATGTCGATTCACCAAACGCCAACGTCGCTTACCATCAGCATCTTCATCTTCAAATCTTAGAATCTGGTTTACAATAAATTCACCGCCAACAGGGGTACGCACCTCTGAGATATCTACCATACATGGCTTACCGTTAACCTTTTCCATTGCGATTAAAATGTTAACGGATCTAGAAATTCGGCGTTGAATACTTTCCTGTGGTGCTTCTTCGTATGCAGCAACCACATCAAGCAATCTCCATAATGAATCCTTAGCATTGTGTGCGTGGATAGTTGCAACAGATCCTAGGTGACCAGTTTCAAGAGCTTTCAAAAACAATGGCCCCTCTCTATCCCTAATCTCACCAACAACAATTCGATGTGGCGCACGTCTTAATGCAGCTCTTAGCAAAGAGTGCATCTCAACTTTACCTTTCCCTTGAGAGTTTTCGGGCCTAGCCACTAACTTTTCAATATGTGCAGTAGGAACAAAGATCTCTGGGACGTCTTCAATCGTACAGATACGCTCATCTGAGCCAACAGCACTTAGTAATGCTGTCGTAAATACGGTCTTACCAGAGCCTGTGGCTCCGAGGACTAGGATGTTCGCTTCTCCCATACTTACGAGCTCTGCTAACCAAGCAGCAACTTGTGGTGGTAAGGTATTAGTCTTAATTAGATCAAAAAATGTAATGTGCTGTAAACGTGGGATACGAATCACAAGCGAAGACTCTCCCCTATCAAGCAAAGAAGAATGTACTGCATTTACACGACTTCGATATCCATCCTTTAAGACGCAATCAACAATAGGTGAGCTTAGATTTAAAACTCTCTCGACAGACTGAAGCATCGAGCCAATATAAGCTTCGTACTCCTCAGTACTTCGAAATCGAAATGGAGTCTCAAGAGCCTTTCCGCGTCTGATACACTTAATACTCTTATGACTATCAAGGTAGATATCTGTGACTGCAGGGTCATCATATAGTGGCTGCAACGGACCCTTTCCTAGAATTAAACCATGCAGATCCTTAATAGCTGCATCAATATCTCTCTGTGAAAAACGTGTTGAAACAGCCATCTTTTGAGAAGCTATATGAATGGCCTTTTCAATTAAGATAGGCAGCTCTTCTCTCGTAGTATCTTCAGTAATTAGATCATTTAGGGTTCGTCTACCTGCTGGAACTAGGATATCAAGCTGTGGAGTTGTTTGTGACGTTTGTCCGACCCAAGCAGGAATATCCTCTTCTAAAACCGACTTCTCTGAGTTTTGAGAAATTACTCCGGTCTTGACCATACGCACTCGGCGTACAGGAAGTTTTGTAGTTTGCGATAAGCGACTTGGCTGAAAATGTTGTGTTTGTTTTACAACCTCTTCAGTATCTCCAATATTTTCATCAGTTGTTGAGATCTCTGTTTCGGGTTGTGAACTCTCACGTGTAGGTTGCTTAATCGCCGCCGACGGGCGAACGAGTAGCTGTGATGCGTCTGCTGCACCAGCTTGATTTTTTTTGTGCAGGTTCTTTAATATTCCTGACATACCACATCACTATCTCAAAGTACTCGAAACCGGTCCTGCTACTTCACGTCCATGCTCATCAACAATAAAGATCTTTCCCTCTTCGTCGATGCCATATCGACGCGGAGTTCCATTAATCCAGGCATAACTTTTAAATGTTCTTGGTCCTGCAGGCTCATTGCTTTTGGCTTTCTTTGATGAACCAGCCTTAAGCCCAAGAGCAACCTCGACTGAATCCAGATCTTCTAGAGCATGACCTGTATATGGGCTACTGCCCTCAATAGGAATTTCAATAAAAGAGAACTGCCCAAGTTTTTCAATCGATTGAAGAAAGAGAGCCTTATCTGCGGGCACTCTTAAAACAGCCTTATTGCCACTTCCTTCAGAAATCCAACATTCATCGAGAACTAAAACCGTATCACCACGTACACCTGAAAGCGCCAAAGCGATACGAGTTCCTCTTGGTGGAGACTTAGCTCTAAAATTAACAGGTACTGCAACAGTCTCTGCCATAATCTCTTCAAGCAACATCTCAATAGGATCCAGCTCTTTTATGCTTTCACTATCAGATACAGGCACGACAGGAACTGGATCTGTAATCAAAGCCTTTGCTAACGGATATCCTACAGGGACTGGTCCAGCGGCGACTTTTCCTTGCAGATCTGTAAAAACTGAAATTGCATCTGATGGCAGGGTTTGAAGAGGTCTTTTTTCAAGAGCAACTGAGCTTTGCTCTATCGGCTCTCCAGCCTGAAGAGCTTTCGTTACGACCAAGACCTCCTGCATTTTAACTTTAGGTTCAACAGGCTGAGTAGCTTGAACCTGTACGCGAGGTCCACGCACAAAGTTCATGATTAGTAAAAATAGCAACAATCCAAAAGCAGCAGGGAACTGCCACCGTTTTCTCTTGGGTGCTACAAAACTTGGGTGTACTCTCACCTGTCAAAACCTATTGATAATTGATTCAAAGCAAAGTGATCTTTATACTTTGAATAGCACAGCATCAAATTTTTAAGCGTTTGACATACTATCAGCTAGAACGCTTAGCTTCTCTTTAGTGACAGTACCAACACTCTTTAGCATCGGTATACAAAGCACCACAATCAAAGCAGCCAAAAGTCCAAGAACGATAAGTTCAATAGAACCTTTCTCACTGTTTCTCTTTACATTTTTCATCGTTGATAACCTCCCCAGGCGTATCCTTACTTAACCGTTTGAAATCAAAATGGAATCACACAGACGTATCCCTACAAGGATAATCGACTTTCTTAGGAATTTTCTTTACTGCAATTATTTTCTAGTTGTTTTTCGTAGAGTTCTAAGCATTTAATTGCTGCTCTGAGCGTCCTGCATCGCCTGAATCTGAGCTTCAAGATATCGAATTTTCTCGTAAATTAGGTCTACCTCATCTAGACCATACTTCTCTCTAAGCTTTAGATTAGCGATATGCATCTCCCCATGTAGCCTATCCAGCTCATAATTTGCCTCAGCTATCTGCTGCTTAATCTCTGGAATCTTCTTTCTCGCCAATGAATCTGACTCCTTCTCTAATTCATTCTCATATGGATTATGTAGCGGACTTGAATAGAGCTCTCCGTTTGCAAGCTCTACTATACTTGCAACCATAATTTCACCTGGATAATTTTGAAGATTAGCTTTTATCCTATACTGAGAATCCTTTACTAGCTCTGCCTCAGCATCGACGGAGTATGCTTCTCCATTTTGATAAATCGTAACCCATTGTTTAGCTGGAGCAGACTTTAATTGAAGCTCTTCAGAATACATAATTGCCTGAGCATTGCTAGCTACAAGAATAATAAACAGGAATTTATAAATCTTATTTTTCACCCCAAAGCCTCTCCTGTTCCTTAGCGATTAGGTTTCTCATATTTTGAACGAGTTGACCTCTTGGGGTAATGCCCTGCTGTAAGGTAATCTCTTCGTATAAGGTAGAAGCAAGCACCTGTTGCTTAACGAATTCTTTCTCAGCATCCCGCAACATTAAAACTGCTCTTCCTAACTCCTGTGATTTTCGAGTAACTAAATTCCCTTCCTGTAAGTTATAAATTGCATTTTTAACCTGTCTGATCTTTTTGTTTACCAGATCGTATTCCTTATTATAGGCGCTAAGCTCAGCTTCAAGAGAATCTGCAGCAGGTCGTCTGATATAGTAATATGGGCTTTCAAATAGAGTGTTATCGTCGGCTTGAATCTGAAATTGATATTTGATTAATGCAAGATCCGATGGATCAAACTTAGCAGTCAGCTCATTAGAATCTTCCTGTATAGCCATCTCTATTGGCAAGATACCAGCGCTATCTGAGAGTAAAACTCTAGCTCTCTTAATTCCCTCAGCTGAAATAGAAAGTTCAATTTTTTGAGAATCAACAAACTCTGGCGGTATATGAAAAAATGAAGTCTTATCAAAAGCTAATACGTTAACTGCAAATAGTAATTGAGCTATAAGTGCGTAATATTTAAACCGAGCCACGCCGCACCTTCCAGTATCCTTTGATATTCCATTCCAAATCTAGGACTTCACCCACCACAACTTCATTAGCGGCTTCCCGAATCTCAAGTTTGTACTTTAGATCTCCGCAGTTAAAATTCCCCTCATCTGATACAGGTACAATCTGACAGTGAGATTTGCCAAGCAAAGCGAAAACACCTTTGTCAGTTTTCCACAGCTGAAATCCAATTAACTTGTCACTTGAACCAAGGCCTTTGATTGCACCAGAGTAGTTACCTTGACTCAGTCGATTCAAACCTAAGTTTCCTCCAAAAGGAGAGTGTTTTGAAAATAGCGCTACACCTACAACTACGAGCAAAAACGAAGTGAGAGCTGCCATGATGGCCCACTTAAGAGTTTTACGAGGCTTAGCTTGGATCTGAGGAATCGCCTTCTGTTCAACCACTCCACTAAGTAAAGTTATCTCATCAATTCCAGGAACGCTCGTTTTATCTTTTTGCTTAACGCGTGTTCCATCTATTGGAAACTCTCTGGCATAAAGAATCTCCTTTTCACGCCTTAATAAATCTAAATCGATTCTCATCTGAGCTGCAGATTGATAGCGGTCACTCACGTCAACAGACATCGCCTTTGCGATAATTCTTAAAAGTTCAGGTCTATACTGACTGATTCTATTCTTAAGCTTTGAATAATCTAACTCGAAACGCTCCATCATAACGGATAGTCTTGATTCAGCTCGAAAGGGAGATTCCCCAACAGCTAACTCATACCCTATTACGCCTACAGCATAGATATCACCGCGATGATCACACTCACCAGATTCTACATACTCAGGCGAAACGTACTTTGGAGTTCCAACCATTGCGCCTACTGCTGTTAATGTAACTGATCCTCTAAGACGTGCGACACCGAAGTCGCTAATCTTCACTACCCCATCGCTTGTCATTAAGATATTTTCTGGTTTGAGATCTCTATGAACAATTCCCTGCTCGTGAATTGCGCTTAACCCTGATGCAATCTGATGCAAAGTATCTATTACTTGCGCCTCAGGCATGGAGCGTTCAGGAGTTAAACCATCCATACGCTCAGCGAGATCTCCTCCATCGATATACTCCATCGCATAGGCCTGCATCTCTTCACTATCAAAGTATTCAAAAGCGCGAACTACATTCTGATGATTTACTCTATACGAAGCGACGATCTCTGTTCTAAAGCGTTCTCTTGCTTCACGTGATTGAATAATTCCTGGATATAAGATCTTTAACGCGACTAAGAAATCCCGATGATCTGGGTCGCATGCTAGATACACGGCCCCCATGCCGCCTGTACCAATGCAGCGCAAAACCTCATAGCGATCACCAAAAAGGCTTCCTGGCTCAAGACCTGGGATCATTCGTTTAAATCCTCCTATCTCGTCATATCCAAAATCGGCAATCTGAGGGATTTTCTTAAAGAGAGAGAAAGGGTACGGTGAGAGCAAATTTTCACGGATCTTGCCCAACCCATGAGAAATTGCAGGATTTTTTGCTTAATCTTGATACTTTTATTGATGCGATCAGAGCTGAGCTTTGCTCAGGATCTGAAGTACGAAATTAGCTCCTATGGAGAGCGATTTTTGGTGCTAAAAATCACTGGTGAGCTAGCCAATAGCATCTCTGTAACTCCCCAAAAAGAAGGAAGAATTCTAAGGATATCAGCACTGCAGGGCTCGTTTACTACTAGCGAAAATTCACTACCTAAAAACATTAAATCTATCACTCAGTTTAAAGCCGCTGAGAGTACCGATTTAATAGTAACGCTGACTGAAACTTCGAGTGTGAATGTCGTTCCTAATAGTAGCGGCACCCAGATTATGATTCGCTTTAAAAATAAGCCAAAAAGCACTCAAAAAGTTAGCAATATCCCAGCGAAAAACTCCGATAAACCTTTGAAAATACTGCTTCCATCACCTGAACTTCTTAGCGGCAAAACAGTAGTAGGTGGATTTCTTTTAAAGAGTGCGTATACTGTGGATCTGATTTGGTCAGTAATAACAGGCCAGGATCTTAAAGAGCAGAGACGCGATCTTGAGACTTCTAGTAAGCCTAAAGCTGTTGATTGCTCCGATTTAGAGAAATTAGTCGATGAATTAAGCGCTGAGGTGATGGCGCTACAAAAAGAGATAGCTCAGAGTAATGACAAGCAACAGGGAAAAGCTCGAAACAATTAACGAATATCTAGAGGATGATTACTGCCTAATTCATTTCGATACCACAGCAGATGGTGTTGAAGTTCCTCCTCATTTAATGGATAACCCATCGGTAACATTGAAATTAAGTTACGGCTTTCAGGGTGGAATGGACATCAGCGATGAAAGAATCTGGGCTAGCCTCTTGTTTGGTACACAATATTGCGAATGCATAATTCCATTTGATGCTCTTTGGGGAGCAACCTGCTCATCTGGAGCTAATGTGATTTGGCCGGAGCATGCCCCAAACGATATCTTGATTGAGATAATGAAAACTTTGAAAAATCCAGCTCCTGAGAAAAAGGCTCACAGAATAGAACCTCAAACGATAGCTAAAAGCTCAGAGGCAGAGCGCGCTAAGATCAAACGTAAATCAGCAGAAGTACCTTACTTAAAAAGAGTAAAGTAACTACTCCGCATAGTGTTTCACAAACAAATACGGTGTCACTTCATCAATGGTTGTTAAACCATCCTTGACTAGATCCAGTGCAACCTCGTGAATCTCTTTAAACCCATTCTTTTTTGCATGCGAAACTATTTCACCTAAACTTGCTTCATCTTTAATCAGCATGTCAGAGATTGTACTATCAATTTCAAAGAAACTGTAAATGCCTTGCCGTCCTTTGTATCCGATATTGTTGCAGGACTTACAACCTGCCCCCATCGTTAACTTATCTGAGACAAGTTCAAATTGATCACAGAGCATTTTCAATCTCTCTTTGCGTGTAGGCTCATACTCCACAACACAATCTGGACAGATTCGACGAACAAGTCTCTGTGCAAGGATTCCTGAAACTGAGCTCCCGATTGAGTATGGGCTTACATGCAAATGCTTGAGTCTCGTAATAGCCGATGGAGCATCATTTGTATGCAGAGTGGATAGAACCTTATGACCTGTAAGCGAAGCTTCAACTGCTATCTCGGCAGTTTCTTTATCACGAATCTCACCAACCATGATGACATCAGGGTCTTGCCTAAGAATCGATCGAAGAGTTGCTGCAAACGTAACTCCTGCTGTCTCATTTACCTGGACTTGATTCACCCCTGAGAGCCGATATTCAATTGGATCTTCTACTGTTACGATGTTGCTAGTACGATCGTTTAAATAGTGTAGCGCATTATAAAGCGTTGTTGTTTTCCCGGAACCTGTAGGACCTGTTACTAAAAACATCTTACACTCGGATTCTAATGCCTGTAGAATTTTCTGCTCCAGGTGTGCAGTAACACCAAACTCAGAAAAGCTTCGATACTCAAGGTGCTGCTGCAGGAGCCTTAAAACAACAGTCTCACCAAACGCTGTTGGCAAACATGAAACTCTCATATCAATAAGCTTCTCATGCGCTCTAACCCGAAATCTTCCATCTTGTGGCTTACGATGCTCAGCAATATCCATTTTTGCTAAAAGCTTAAAGCGAGAAGTCAAATAAGACTGAAGCCTCTTTGGAACTTCAACGACATGACTCATCTTACCATCGATTCGAAATCTGACCTCTACGCCTGTTTCAATCGGCTCAATGTGGATATCACTTGCACCACTAATAACTGCATCAGAGATAATCATATTAGCTAAACGTACGATTGGTGGGCTTTCTGCGTCAGCATGATCAGCAACTCTTATTTCTGTTTCACCTACAATTTCGACATGTGCTTTGTTTTCAACAGCAGTGATTGCATCATACGAAAGCTTATCGGAAGGATAGTACTGGGCTAGCTTATCTTTAATCTTATGCTCTTCGGCAATTGCAACTTTGACAGGTTTTGCTAACAAAAACTCAATAGCTTTTTGAGCTTCAATGTTAAAAGGGTTAGCAAAAACGATTACGGCATAGTCCTCATCTTCAGAGATAGGAAATGCGTTGTTTGCCCAGAGTAGATCTTTATCAATCTTATTTCCAAACAACTCAGGATGCATCAAGCCATTTACGCTCGGATTTGTTAGGTCTAAATACTTAATTCCTAATTTCTCTGCTAACTTTCTAATCGTTGAGACCTCATCGATTTCATCTCTGAGCCCTAATACATGTAGAGGCTCACCCTCTCTAGATTTCATCACGTCACTCAAGGCAGTTTTATCTACCAACCCTGATTCCTGCAGAAAGGTTATAAGATTAAGTCTTGGATCCATCACGCAAACCAAAAAATCACTTCACAATAATAAGATCGGCACTTTGAGAGATTTTCTTAAAAGGACTTAGGAAGCAGTATTAGGGCAGCACTTTTACCAAATGAAGGAAGCCTCAGGTTTTCGGTAACATTCCTCAAAAGAGTGCAAACTGAGCCCTGTCGCCATTTTTCACAATAATAACAGTAAGCTAGCCTTGCTTCCTAAATTGACATGCTTATAGAAATCAATTATGTTAGACTAAATATGTGGGAAAGAATCCCACTTTTTGGTTACATCGAATAAGTTTTGAGCCATAACTTCTTGGCATACTTTCTGCAACTAGTAGTTAATACAGTGCATGAGAGAGCTGTTTTGAAGGATCTCAGATAAGAGCTTTGAAAACAGATTTTATGCCCAAACAACCCAAACAACCCAAAATCCAGAGGGGCTTTTAAGGAAACTTAAAAGCCCGCTGGTCTTTTTTTCAGTGAAAATTTTTACGGAAGCTTATTAGGGTTAAAGGAATCAATTCCTAACTCATTAGTATAACCGTTACAGTAACGGACCTGGTTATAATCTAACACGAACTCTTTCTTTTCGATTTTATCAAGCACAATAGAATATGCAGGAAATGGAACTTTCTTGCGCCTATCCTTAGTAGCAGCTAAGCCGTACGCGGAGATAATTGTTTTCCAATGACGCCCTGCTCGATCATAAACAATTTTATAAACAGGCAGAAACGACTCCTCCTCAACATATAGGATCTGACGACCATATAGGGAGTACGGATCGTCCTTGTTCACAAGCTCAATTTCATAGAGATAGCGCGGTACAAATATTGAATTTGTGGGTAGCCAACTAGCTGATGACTTAAATTTCCGTGTCGCAAAATTCCAATGTAAAGTATCTGTAACAGAACCATCAACTCTATAGCAGGAATCAACACCTAAGCTTAGGTCTCTCATTTCAGCTGACTCAAACGGCACAAGCGCTAACTTACGACTTAATACAGTTGCTCTTACATAAGAAGTTTTACCTGACCAGGTCAGAAAATCTTCTGAACTAACCGAAGATGTAAAAAGCGAGTCAGCTCTATTTGAACCTGTAAGCTGACGAACCTTTTTAATCGCAGGTGAGTAAACCCAAACAACATCCTCGTCTTTATGCTGAAACCGATAAGTTAACCAAATTAGGTCACGCAATGCAGCAGGCTCGGTTAACTGTATTTTTTCACGAAAGATCTGAGGCAACTTAGATGTCGGATCAATTATCCAAGGATAAACGCGTTGAAATTTACCTCTGACATCACGCCAAGCTTTACCATTGGCAAGCCATTGTAGAGTAAAATCTAAATCAATTAACCCTTGCGACCAGAACTGCGACTTTAAATTCCATAAAAGTCTTAATGGAAAATCTGAATTACTTCTACCTTGTTCAGAAAGAGCACTATAATCTTCCCACTGTTTTTCAATCAGTGAAGCATTACCGAAAGGCGCACCAACTTCAGCCTCTGTGCTAAAAGGATACGTTCCCTGTTCTGAAAGTTTAATAGATTTATCAAAAAGTTCTTGCGTATTCTGAAGCCAATCACTGTCAGCTTTCCACTCGTACCTCAGGCTCCTTGCAGCATCTACTACCGCAGACTGAAAACGAATGAGGTGATAAAGCTCAGGGATTATAAGATCCTTATAGTAAGGCGCATTTTCTTTATGAATTAGGAGTCCCTGAACTTCTCCTACGCCTGGATTAGGTAGCGGCAGTACCCTGGGAGGAAGCTCCGATGTGGTACTATTTTGGCCAAGCGCTAGTGAGGTAAAAAAAAAGACAGTTGTGAGCAGAACTGCTATTTTGCAGCATCTACCCATATTTTACCTCGTCATTTGGGTGAGTCTCAACATGCTGCATCTTTTTCATATGCATATCATAGAGAGTCTTAGAACCATTATCTTCAAGCAGTCTTGAACGCTGCATTAATGTTTCCTTATCTTCAATAAAGAGTCTTGGATCTGGAGGATAGACTTCTGGATGAAGACCTGTATCCATTCTAATGGCATCAACAGGACAGGCCTCAACGCAATACCCACAATAAATACAGAGCAGAGTATCTATTTCATAACGATGCGGAAATTTTTCAATATCAGGATTGTTATGCTCAGCTGGCTCAATATAAATACAACGTGCTGGACATGCAGTCGCGCAGAGGAAACATGCAGTACACTTGATGTCACCGTTGTCATACAAAGTTAGACGGTGTCTGCCTCGAAATCTTTCTGGATAGTCACGGCGCTCGTTTGGGTATTGAATAGTAGCTGGTGTTGCCGCAATTTTTTTCTCATGGCCGAAGAGATACAAAATCAGATTTCTAACTAAGCGGGAAAATGTCAGTACAATTCCTTTGAATGCCTCAACAACATAAAGCCTTTCCCAAAATGTCATCTCTTCTCTTCGTTTCACCGAGAACTCCTAATTATCTTCCTAACTCTAAGACTGAACGATTATCTTACAAAACTCTATAATCTAAAAGTCCCTCTATCTGTAATGCTCCACAAGCCTTTTCAGCAATTTTATCGCCAACTTCGGGGTTGTTCCACAAATTAGATGAAAACCTCTGACATGAGGTTGAAGCTGTTCACTCATCTCTAAAGCATTCTCAATAAAAAACTGGGAGAGATCTTCTTTTTGGTCCCTTGTTCTTAGTTCGGCCTCTATTTTTTCAGAAAATCTAATCCCTGGCACCGAATCCAAAACCCTAAGAGCTGATTCAGCATTTTTAAAAGGCATTAAACCAACCAGAGTAGAGATACCGATCTTTTTTACCTCTGTGAAAAATTCAACCGCCGAATCCGCATCATAAACAGGCTGAGATAAGGCATACATTGCGCCTGCCTGCTTCTTTTTCTCTAAGCGACGCAGCTCAGCAGCCATGTTTCTAGCATTTGGATTTACGACAACCCCAGGCACTATGTATGGAGCACCATTTAGCTTTTTGCCAGAAATATCGATCCCTGAATTAAGCTTAGAGATTGTATTTAGAAGTCCTACTGAGTTTATCTCAAAAACTCCTTTACCCTCAGGTGAATCACCAACACTCATAGCGTCACCAGTAAGTGCTACTACAGATTGAATCCCCGCGGTCCAAGCAGCTAAAAGGTCGCCTTGAAGTGCAATTAAATTTCTATCTCTACAGGAGACATTCACAAGTGGCTCGATTTCAAATCTGTCTTTAAGCATTGCTGCAAATGGAATAGCTGCCATCTTCATTCGAGCGAGGGCACTGTCTGTAATGTTAAAATAATCCAGACCATCAGGAAGATCTGATAAGCGCTTAAATATACTATCTAAAATCACACCGTGTGGAGGATTAACCTCAAGACAAAGTACTGGTGGACCATCTGATTGTATTAGCTTCTCTAGCATTCTAACAGCGTTTTATAATTAAGCGTTCAAGATCAGCTCTCTAAGTTTAAAATATACCCACCGAGCTCACTTTTACAGAATAGTATAGTGCTTGCAAATAAAAGAGAATCCTAATAGCCTGACTCGCATATAAAAATTAACATTTTATTTATACAGCGGTTACGTTTCTATGGCGCTTACGATTGAAGTTTATTATTCGTTTCAAAGTCCCTACTCTTATTTAGCGATAGAGGAGATTTTTGGTCTTGAAGAGAAGTATGACGTAAGTCTTTTGTGGCAAGTTTTCTCTGCAAAGGCTTCTGGGGAACAAGTTCAAGCTTATCCTGTAGTTCCAGAAAAATTGATGTACTTAATTGAGGACTGCAAACGTTACGCCACAGATAACAACATCCCAATAGTCTTCCCTGAAACTTGGCCAGAGTCTGAGTTCGACCCAACTAGGGTTAGCAGAGGAGCAGTTATAGCTGCGGATATGGGAATTCTAAAAGAGTACCTATTTAAGGTCTATCACCACTGGTGGGGAGAAGGACAAGATCCTAATGAGCAAGACTTCATGAGTGAGCTCTGCGATGACCTCGACATCGATGTTGGTGATTTCCTAAGCAAAATGTCTTCATCAGACACACGTGAAAGAGTTAAAGGACTCTACAAACGTGGCAAAAAGCTAAGTGTCTTCGATACTCCGACCTTCGTAATTGATGGTGAAAGATTTGTGGGAATCGACAAGATTCACCAAATTGAAATGCGTCTAGAGAAACTTGGCCTAAGAAATTCATCTTGAGTGTTTTTAGAGTCTTCGTTGATTTTTCAACAAACCTAAATCGCACTAACAACAAAGTTACGTTAGGCGAGGAGGACTCTCATCACATTAAAAACGTATTACGCTCTAAACCAGGTGAGCTGTTAGAGGTAGTTGACACTACATGTGGAGAGGTCTACCTATCGACTGTTAGCTCAAGCTCAATCCCATTAGAGCTAGACCTAGGAGAAAAGCTAGCTAGAACTGCAAAATCAAGTCGCATCAGAAGCATCACTGTTGCAAGCATCAAGGGTCAAAAAAACGATCTAATAGTAGAAAAGGCGACGGAGCTTGACGCTAAAGAAATTATTCTCTGGAACGCCGATAGGAGCGTCGGAGTAATAAAAGCAGAACAGATAGACAAGAAACACAAGCGTTATTTAGCCATAGCAGAGTCAGCTGCAAAGCAGTGCAAAAGGAACTACATCCCTGAGATAACAATTGTTTCAAAAACAGAAGATCTACTAAAGCATCTTAGCACTATATCAAACACTGAAGATCTCTTCTTGCTCGGCTCAACCGATAGAGACGCTCCCCCAGCTCGAAATCTGGAAGCACCATTAAATGATGTGCATCTAATTATCGGCCCAGAGGGAGACTTTAGCGCAGAGGAGCTTAATAAACTTACTCAGTTTGGTTTTATCCCTGTATCCTTTGCACCAAATATCTTAAGATCTGAAACAGCTGTCATGGCAGCCTTAACAACTGTGCACGCAGTATGGGATTACAAAAAAGACTAGTTACAGAGAAAGCATACGCAGCAACACTTTTTGCTGGTGTGATTTTTCTAATGGTAATCGGCACCTCAGTCGGGATCAACTCCGTGCTTTACTACATGCACAAAAACAAACTCGAGGGCATTGCTAAAGAGATGGCTGCCTACGGAGCAACTTTCCTGCCAAATCCGGTCGAAACAATTTTGCAAGCGAACGCAATACTTGAATTCAAAAAACAGGAGCTGCACGAAAGCAACCCTGCAGCAGGTAGCTCAAACATAAGCGCAACCTACTACATCAGCTCAGCATTGGGCGAGTTTAAACAAGCTCCAAGCCCGGAAATACTCAGCGCTTCACCTCCTCCAGAGATCTTCCCGACTGTTGCATCGCCTCCTATTAAATCAATAACGATTAAACTTAGAGACTCCTTTGAATTTAATTTTTTCAACATCACATCCCTTTCCAGTCTTCCGTTAATGGATCATCTAAATGTCGTCGCTGAAGTAACGATGCAGCTAGTGCCGACAGATATTGTACTAGTGATTGAAAGCTCAAATAGCTTAATTTCATTTATGGAAAGTGAACTAGAGGGCTTAGTGCCAACGATCCCCGACGCATTTGAGCTAGATGAATGGCAGCGATGCGAGCCCTATGCAAGTCAACGCTGCAAAGAGATATCAGATGGGGACGCAGGAAAACCTTGGTCTGGAATATGCCCTAACAATATTGCAAACATCCATGATTTCCCAGATGATATAATCTGTGCTTCAAAAGCTCTGCGCTATACCAGACAATGCTTTGGACAAGTTGCAATAAACTTAAAGCGTGCTGCAATTACACTTTACGATCTTCTTTCTATGTCTGGAACGTACAGGGTCGGTGTCGTACACAATTCCGCCTCTGCAGCAGAACAAGCACAGGTAACGGTGCCACTTCTTACACATCCTTACAGAAGATACTCTGGGAATGTGAGTGCAGGCTCTATCATCGGTACAGGATCTGGTAGCCAGAGTAGCGGGGTTGACACAAGCGTCGTTGATAAAAATTATGGGCTAAAAGGAATCATAGTAAACCCTAACTTTACTCCCAGTTTTCAAGCACTCGATCCGAGCTCCCCAACAGAGATACCTAAATTTGCTACTCCAGCAACCACACTAGAGCAGGTCTATGGAGGAATCGATCATCCATCCACAAGATGTGCGGCGGCAACTTCGGAAAGCGAGTACTATGTCCCAGCCCATCCGTTTTCCAAGTACTTTGATCCTTCATATGAAACAATACAGTTTCCAAAAGATTTACATCAACTTCCGAGGAAAAATGGATCTACTTTCGATTCAATGCCAACTCAGCAGTCGTATGCGGCAGACCCAGAAAGAAGTCATCTCAGATTTAAAGCATCAGGAAGTGGTCGGTACGACCCTGAGGTAGATTTAGGTGACAACTTGGGTGTGAGGTTACTTCCTCGAGAGATGATCTGGATGAAAAACTCTGGCTATACCTTTCATAATGGAGTTCCGATACCAAGGTACAATTATAATAGTATAAAATTTGGAATCCTCAGAGCAGCCGAGATGTTATTTAATGCTCCAGAACGGGGAGACAAGCTACCTGTCAGACGTAGAATCATACTCGTTTTAAACGACGGCACAGATGGTTATTTCCCAGCAGGTTCTAGCGCAGAGGTTGGTTGGTTTGATCAAACTGAAGCCTTTAACCCGCGTCATATCACTCTCTCAAAAAGAGAGAAGGACCCAAATGCCATGGTTATAGATTTAAAAGATCTCTTTAATACGTCAGGCACAGATAAAAAAAGCATCTGCTCGATTGGCAGCGAAGTTTTTAAAGCTAACAACGTAGAGGGACTATATCGAATAGATGATAGAACAAGCCCTAAATTTTCGAATGAGCCAAACCTAAATGGCTATAAGCTTGGAGTTCTTCACTACGGCTTTGCCGGTAAGAACTATGGACTGGATCAAGATGGAATTGCTGCATTTGGCGATGGCTCAGCACACGATCTCTTTCAAGATAAGCTAGATTTTCATACAGACACAGACGAAAGCATCACTAGAAATCTCTGCGATAATCACTGGACTTCTAAATCAAGCAAATTCTGGGCAGAGGCATCTAGCGTGATGACTTCCGATCCACTTAACAAACCGTATGGCTATACTGCTGTGGTCGCCCCGTTTGTAGCTCGTTCTGTTTTTGAATCAGAGGTTGTTGAGTAAATCTCAAAAGTTCAAACCTAATCCTAATGTCTCCTGAGCTTCAAATTAGAAGGTATGTCACTTGCGCTAATGCCTTTTTTTTGATATCTATATCAAAATACTCATGATTATTTTGACACAAACAACAAAAACACAACATACAAATGTCTACAATTACTAGATATAATTTTCAAGACATAAAGGAAGACCTAACTTCTAAGATGGTTTTTATTGGGGGACCAAGACAGGTCGGTAAAACAACGCTTGCCCTATCACTTTTAAAGAATCCCTCCAAGCAGAACCCAGCTTACCTAAACTGGGACGTGCTAGAACATAAGCAAACAATTAGGAAAGCAGAGATCCCAGCCGAACAAGACCTCATAATATTAGATGAAATTCATAAGTTTAAACGTTGGCGGGGTTTAGTTAAGGGCCTGTTTGATCAATATCACCCAAACAAAAATTTCATAGTAACAGGCTCAGCAAGACTTGATTATTATCGTAAAGGTGGTGATTCCCTGCTTGGTCGATATCACTATTGGAGACTTCACCCATTTTCAGTATCAGAGCTTGGTTCATCAGATTCAATTCATGACTTGCTACAATATGGTGGTTTTCCAGAACCATTCCTAAAGGCAGACAAAAGGTTTTCTAGACGCTGGAATCGTGAAAGATTAAATCGAATTATCAACGAAGATCTGAGAGACCTTGAGAATGTTCAGGATCTGAGCTTAATTGAGCTATTAGTAGATGCTCTTCCAGACAGAGTTGGGTCTCAACTTTCATTAAACTCATTGTCTGAAGATTTAGATGTTAGTCCTCGCACTGTAGATAGATGGGTTTCAATTCTTGAAAGATTATATCTCTGCTTTAGAATAGCTCCCTTTGGTTCACCAAAAATCAGAGCAGTAAAAAAAACCAACAAGCTCTACCTCTGGGATTGGTCAATAATTGAAGAGTCGGGGATTCGATTTGAAAATTTAGTTGCTTCTCACCTACTTAAATTTTGCCATTACACAGAGGATCGAGAAGGTCATAAAATGGAACTTAGGTATATCAGAGACACCGACAGTAGAGAGATCGATTTTG
Organism: Deltaproteobacteria bacterium; assembly: GCA_020635175.1. Taxonomy (GTDB): domain Bacteria; phylum Bdellovibrionota_C; class UBA2361; order UBA2361; family J135; genus JACKAH01. Next base: position 128,166 of record JACKAH010000001.1, on the reverse strand, counting down.
TCGTTTTAAAAAATAGGCAGCCTCTATTTGCGGTAGAATGCAAATTGAACGAAAGAAAATTATCAAAGCACATCAACTATTTTCAAGAGCGAACCAAGATACCTAAGTTTTATCAAGTACATCTTAGTGATACAGACTTTGGAGATCCTGAGAAGGGGGGTAGACTGATGCCCTTTTCAAAGTTTGCACAGGAATTAAACCTGCCATAAAAAGTTGTGGTTAATTGATAGCTCGTTCTGTTTTTGAATCAGAGATCGTTGAGTAATCTTGATTGTAAAAGATACTGAGCGTTAATGTTTCTCTCAAAAATCAAAGCATCTAATTCTAAAAGGTGAGCCTGCAAACTTGCAGCGCTTCTTCGATTCTTAGGATCTGTTTCATTTAATACCCGCTCACGCACAATCATCCGCATCAAATGCAAACTCTCACGTAAACTTTCTCGATCTGAGGAAAGCTCTTTCGCAAACTCAAGCGCGTTAAGTTTATCCCCAGCTAAAATTTTATTAACTCTGTCTTTGAAATTACTAAAACGATCAAGCTTATCAACGATACTTGATACTCCCTGAAGTGAACCATCCAAAAGAGTAATTACATCCTGAATAGAAACACCTTCGGGTAAAAGGTTTTTTCGATCTATTACATCTCGAATCTGATCATTGCTTAGTGGGCTAAAGAACCAACGTTGGCATCTAGATAAAATAGTATCTGGAAGTTTAGCTGGATTTTCTACGATTAATATGAAGTAACTATCACCTCGTGGCTCTTCAAGAGTTTTGAGTAAGATGTTTGATGACTGAACTGAGAGGTGTTCTGCATTATCTAAAACTGTAACTCTCGCACCACCATGAAATGCTTTTAGATTTACGGTCTGAAGGAGTTGTCGGATTTGAGCTACATTTGCAGCTTCTTTATCAAGGCAATCTATCTGATAAAGATCTGCTATCGAGCCACTTTCGAACAACTTGCACTTTGAGCATTCCCCACATCCTCCTATCTCGGCTCTATTATTATCTTCACAGAAAAGCATCTGTGCTAATTCGAGAGCCACTAATTTTTTGCCAATTCCAGCATTTCCAACGAAAAGCATGCTGTGAGGAAGCCTTTCAGAGGCAAGAAGTTGTCTCAGAGATTTGCGCTGAGCATAGTGTCCGACTATCTGATCTGTCATTTTTTGAGCATAGCAGTAAAAATAAGATTCTTCACTAGCAACATAAATAGCTTGATTTATTGGTTAATACATTGATTATCTCAAGAGCTTGTTTAGCTATGCAACTAAGCTAAACCAAGCTCTTCGATTGCAGCCCTCCAAGGCAACACATCTATGCCACTCTGAACCCTTGATTGAGGCTCCTGGCAAATACAATAGTAGATCTCATTTGGAAAATCTTTCCTTAACGAGATTAAGTTTGCTAGATGAGAATCACGGACACGGTCAGTCGATTTAATCTCAATAAAAACAGTTTTCTCACGTGGCTTCTGTAAAACTAAATCAACCTCCAATCCTCCTTGGGTTACAAGATAAGTAAACTCGTATCCAGCACGTTTGTAGGCGTTAAGCTTAAAAAGCTCTGTAATAATCCAATGTTCAAATAGAGGACCTTTTTCTTGTGACGAAACAACTGGCAATTGGCTAATTCCCTCAATTTCTCGTTTAACTCCCGTATCAAATAGATAAAACTTGGGAGACTTTAATTGCTGCTTCCTAAAGCTTCTATCAGTTGCAGGCAAATAAAAACCAAGCAAGGTATCTTCAAGAATATCGAAATAAGTTCTGACCGTATTGCCATCGATCCCGATGTCCTCACCTATCTTCTTAAAATTCAAAATGGTTCCATTAGATTGAGCAGCTAACTTTAAAAATTTTCTAAATGGAACAATCTTGCGAGTGAGCTGCTCCTGAAAGATCTCCTCTTTTAGATATGTCTCAACATAGTTTTCAAGAAAAAGTTTTCTTTCTTCATCACGCGTAAACTCAAAAAGTCTTGGAAGGGTTCCCCATTGAAGAGCCTGATCTAAACTAAATTGATCTCCGAGCTCACGGTGAGTGAATGGAAACAAATTATAAACAAAAGCACGTCCAGCTAATAAATTTGCTCCACCTTTTTTAAGTTTCCGTGCACTCGAACCAGTAAGCGCAAACATTGTGCTCTTCTTCTCTATTTCATGGTGAGCAATATCTAAGAGCTTTGGTACTTTTTGAACTTCATCAACGACAACCCAATTTGGTTTCTGCTTAGCAATCATTTCGCTTAAACTGTCTGGTCGCTCAGAAAATTGCAGCTCCGCCTGACCCTTAAGTAGATCTATCCAAAGAGTCTTTTCCTCTCGAAAAAGCTCATGCAGCAATGAGGTTTTTCCAGTCCCACGTGCGCCAAAGAGAAAAAAGCTTTGTGATTTTAGAATATTAAGTTGTCGCTTGATCATATTCCGATTTTCGATTCGATATCAAGAACACACTCTATCATGTGAAGCAAGCTTCGTAAACAAAAAAACCTGTCATCGCCGTGCAAAAAACACAAATTAACTCTTTACTTTTAAAACCTGTCATTGCGAGAGAAACTCCTTCTTGCAAAATATCTGTCATTGCGAGAGAAACTCCTCCATACAAAATATCTGTCATTTCGAGAGAAACTCCTCCTTGCAAAATATCTGTCATTTCGAGAGAAACTTCCTTCTTGCAAAATATCTGTCATTGCGAGCGAGCAAAGCGAGTGTGGCAATCTGTCGTATTTAGCTCAAAACAATTAGATTACCACCTCCTCACCTATCGCAATGACACAAAATTAAACAACTTTGATCGAATAAGGCTTGGGATCTCTAAAATAAGAATCTTTACTAGCCACCTAAGTAGCTAAAATAACTAAATAAAAAACGACTTTCTAAAACAGATCTATGCAGGATTGACTTATTATAGACCTCAGGTACCATAACCTTGCTCTAACATGTTCTAATCACGGTTCTTTTCTTTGTTTTCCACAATTTTCCTAAGAGCACTATTTAGAAGTAAGTAGCAATAACTATGAAAACTTTTAGGCAATAAGCTTAGGCTGTAGTAAGTTTTCTTAGGAGCAGTTGCAAGGGTGTTGTAATTGTAAGTATTTAGGATGGTGATTGGCAGAGGTTGCCTCCCCTTCCAGTAAGAAAACATTGAGTGGAATTTAAATTAGCGGGGAATTCGTAATGAACTTTAAGAGAATAGTAAAGATAGCAATGCTCGCATCGCTGTTCACATTAGTAGGTAACGCAAGCGCAAAGCCTTCAATCGCCTTTAAGAAGCGCATCAACCAGAAATCTGGGTTTGATTACATTAATAATGGGTATCAAGACGGCACCCCATTATTTTTATCGCACTCTGACACGTCAGGTTCCAACGTCTTTTCGAACGTAACGCAACCTTGGACAACTCCAAATCACAAAGTTAAAGTAAATAAAATCTCTGTAATTTACGGTGTAGGCCCCTTTGCTACGGGCTTACCAATTGTAGATAGATACCTTGTAAATATTTGGTCAAGCATCAACGACATGGAGCAGTCAAATCAGAACCTTGCTGGCGATGTAGCTGCTCTAACTTACGCGTCTCCTACTAATGCTTATCCATACTACGGCCCTGATGGAACTGGAACGGGCATAAATGGATATTTGACAATGAATTACTACTTTGAGTTCGTCCTTCCTCAACCTGTAATTCTAGACGCAAACAAGACTTATTATTTTGGCGTAATGTCAGAAGATCACGACCCTATGTCAAACCAATATGGTGGACTAATTGAAACAACTTCAATTAACCAATCGGGATACATAGTAGAAAACTGGACAACATCTGGCTCTCCTTTGATTTCCAGTGAAATTATCAACGCGTCAATAGGAGCTGGAAGCTCAGGCACAATTGCGATGAAAGTAGATGCTCAAGTAGCAATGTGCACAGCAACAGCAACAATTATTCCACGAGGTGGAGCTGGTGGTTTAGGTGGTGGAGTAGTGAGCTGTCCATAGATAACAATTTCTGAGGCAATGCAACTAACCTAAGCCTCAAGAAAAAGTTCTATAGCCAGTCTCACATATTTTCACTTAACCCTAATTGGTTTGGGCAACAAAAATGAGAGACTGGCTATTAAGATCATTCGTACTACTATCTACATTATCACTTTCGGTCCCTGCGGCACTATCCCAGGGATTTGATTACATCGGAGCGAATTCTAGCTCTACAGCCTCAACAATTCCCTACGTATCTCAAATGGACAACAATGGGCTTGGTTGGGAGATTGTAACTGCTCAACCTTGGATTCCAACGAACAAAACCAATTCTAAAGAACTCTGGGCAGTTTTTTCTGCAGATCAGCTTAACTTTTCGTTGAATACTTTAAGCAGCTGGCACATAGAAATCTGGTCGAGCCAAGGTGCCTTTGTCGCCGATCATTCCCAAGGAGATGTCTTAAGCTTCTCTTCAATACCTGATTTAGGATCAACGACAGCACAATATGGAACCGCAGGTGGAGGGGTAGCAAGTTACCTTATTGGATTTAGCATTCCTGAAACGGTCCTCCTGCCTGGCGTGCAGTACTTTTTTTCAATTTACACCGAATACCCTATATCAGTTGCAGCTTTGGGTGTATCAGAATCATCGATTGGTAGTGAAACAGGATTTCAACACAATTTCATACCACCATCAACTCAATATTTGACCCAAACGGCACAGATAGGCGGGACATCATACAGTGGCACCGCTGCCTACAAGCTAGTAGCTGATGAAATTATAGATTTAGGACCTGGGGCAGGAGTTAACGCTGGGAGCCCTCCTGTGATGGAGTCAGACTTCCCTAAGATAGGCCAGAACTGGACTATCACAGTCACAGGCATGCAACCCTTTAAAGCAGGAACTCTATACTTCTCGCTAGTTCCCGTACCTCCATTGGTTCTACCATTTGGTTACAAGTTCTACCTGCCATTTGACCAAAACTTAACTGTGCCATTAACAGCAATTTATGCTGATGCGAATGGAAACTGGACTGGCACCTTGGCTATACCAAACATCCCAGCATGGGATGGAATCGAAGTCTACATGCAAGGAGTTATCTACTCCCCAGCAGCGCCATTATTTTGGGACTTCACAAATGGACTTAAAGTTACTCTGAGAAATTAAGAGTGGACTTAAATTATGCGCAGCACGTAGCTGCGCATAATTATCACGATCTAAATTTCTCCTCAAAGTCCTGATTAGCTGGCTCTACATCCTGAGATACAGTAATACTCCTCAAGACTCCTAGCACCTTATAATAATACGTAATAACTATCTTACGACACACCAGGTTATTAGGAGCTTCACACTCCATCCTAATATAGGCAGTGTTAGCATCACCTCCTGAAGTAGGTGGTGGAGAGTAATTCAAACATCCATCTTTTAGCTTAACTCCACTTTTTAAAACCTTGCCAATAGCAATTGGCACTAAACCAGGAGTTATATCTGAAGGCTCACAAATCACATCATTTGGCAAATTGAATTCATCCGCAAAGAACAGATTATGTATAGCACTGCTATTATCCTTAGAAGCAGGAAGTTCATCATCTTCGCTATCACCATAGTTCGAGACGAAAGACTGCATTAATGGCTCAACATCGAGTGCCAAAACAAAACCGTCATTCCTTGGGGTATTTTCTTGTCCGACATCGAGAGCATGCCCTGGATCAAAAAGGTTAAAATTTCCAGTTCCTATCGTCTCGTAGCCCTTAAATCTAATTCCGTAGGGATAATAAACAGGGATCGTTGGATCATGAAACGGGTTGGGTACATTGTTAAGAGGAAATTCATCCTCAGTTACAAAAGCCTCTCTCTCCATTAGAGGATATCGAGAGATCTGAAGTTCATCTAAAGGTGGCCAAACATTAGTTGGGGTGCTGCTACTTGACCTTCTTAAAGCACCAGTAGCTAACACAAATGGCTCTGGCCCCATATGATTACTAGTATTGCAATCTGCTGGGTTAGATCCAAAAGTTGAGCTAGGGGTATTAGGGCAATACACCTCACGGCTTAACCAGGTAGCATCACGCATGCCGTCGCCATCATGATCAATCATATAAAAGATTCGCTTCGCCTCGCTTTCTGCGCCAGTTATAGGATCATCACCATTTATCCAACTATGCGGCCAATCAAAATAGCTTGGGGGAGAAGACTTCAAATCTTCATCAAAAAAGTTTCGAAAGGAAATAGGCTCTATTGCTGCATTTAGCTGATAAAAAGCCTTGGGATCCCATGCTGATGAGCATTGAGTATTTGCCAAAGCTGTAGTAATTGCTGTACCGGAAGAAGAAAATCTATTGCTAATAAGAGAAAGAGGATCCGGAGATAGCAACGAAGTGTTAAACAAATATTTAGATCTAAAACGAAAAATTGTGGCAACACCTATAGGCAAACAACCGAGCCCAATACTATCAAATTTTTCTTCGGGATAGGACGAAATATAATCCGTGGAAAAAGGCCATTTTATCGTTAGGATTGAATTCTCAAGAGGCAAGTACGAGCCGAGGACCAATGGAAAACCAAATTGATCGTTACCTTTAGTGTCAGTATATGATGTTAAAGGCGTAGATGCTGTATGTTTTCCACAATCAAAAAATCCGACACATCGATCCCCTTTTCCGTGAAAGGTGTGTAATGGGACAGCCTGACCTATTGGAGCCCCCGTATAATTTTCATTTTTTGAATCAAAGACGAGAGCATAATTCTCACTTCGAGAAAGAGTATTACTCAACTTTTCTGTTTCAGAATTAAAAAAATCAAATTCGATGTACCGACGAGGATTAGTAAAAAGCTCTGTTACCAAATTGAAAGATGGAACAATAACCGGCTGTGTCAGCGCCTCATCAATCCCAAATACTCCATACTGACGCGGCATCCCTACCCGCTCCTGCATCCTACAACCAACAGGAGCAGAACCTCTATAATTAGTTAGCTCTGCACAGAAACTAGAGCGATAGTTTATTAAATCTTCTTGTTTATTGGTTCTGCCATCTCCATCGATATCTGGATCATTCTCCTCGCCTGGATCCCAATATCCATCACTCAAAGTCCGCTTAAAATCAGTCTGTCCATCGGCATCACTATCAAGCAACACTCGATGAATAAACCCGACTCTCTCCCACTCTGCTTTTAAAGGTGTTGGGCTAGTGCTAGTAATCCCAGCTGCCCAGTTTCCTGAAGGCATAAACGGAGCAGTTGTAAGTAATCGCTCTCTCTTAGTATCAAAAGCTAGTCCGGCAACTGCAGGGAGATGCATGTTTTGAACAGGGGCTTCCCATGGATCCAAAAGATGTTTTTCCATCAGATCAGAATTTAACCAATCAGATTTATCAGAATTAGGTGCATACCACTTACCCCATTCAAGCGGAATCGTATTACCTCCATACGAAAATGGATTATGTATCGGTTCAATATCTAAAGTATGGCGATTCATACGGTAGATACCTTGGACGTAGTGGTTTGTAAAACCATCTGGTTCGGGACAATTAAAACCAGGAGAATCCCAATCTGCCTTCGCTTGATTCCATTGATTTATGAAATAGATATTACCAAACGGATCAATTTCTAAATCTACTGGGTTAAAGATGTCATTGACTTGCCAAAGTTTATCAGGAACTGTCATATCATTAGTCCCTGTTTGATCTTCAACCTCATATAACGATGAGATATTAACTTTACGTTGTACAAGATTACTAATTGACGCAATTGAGGCTATCTCAGATCGATCAATCTGACCAATATTGCCGCCAACATTTGGCATTGTAGTACCACCACAAACATCCCGCTCATCAAAAAAACCACCGCCGATAACCTGCATCTGCTTGCCTGTGTAAACATTACTAAAGCGAATAATCGCTCCTGCCATTGGATAATCATCCAAAGTCCGAGTCGGTGGTGTCGGAGGATTTAACACTTGGTCTAACAGCTGCGGATCCGGCTCGAGTGAACAACTACTAGCAGCAATTAAATCAATTCGACCATTTTCTTGGTAACGTTTGCGATCAAATTTAAGATCTATGATCGGACAGAACTCCTCATCTATTGCATTAACACCTGACCAAAGCGAAGTTCGGTTTGATTCCTCAGACAAATCCTCTATCTTTTCAGGATCGGTAAAGTCAATATTTGCGCCTCCTGCTATTCGGATAATAGACTCGCCTTCTTGCCCCCAAGGTCCTTTTCTAACTGCTGACGGAGCTGCAGATCGAATCACATATACGGCATTACCATCAGAAAATGCTAAGCTGTATCCATCTAAAGCATCAGGATCAGGCAATATCTCTAACGCCATTGGATAAAATTTAACTCGACTAAATCGTTTATTTGAGGCTTGTCCAGGTACATCGCTTGAAGATTCTTCAATTGCACCACTACCACTCCAATTAGCCAAATCAATGCAAGATTTGCTTGGATCACATGCTAAAACAACTTCGACTTTTGAGTTTATATCTATAGCGTTTCCAGCTGCATCAGGAGTTACAGCTAAAATCCGACCGTTTGACCAATCAGCGATATAAACTACACCATCTGGACCAACTGCTATTTTTCTTGGACTTGTAAGTTTGGTATCAATCGCTGTTTTCTGATCATCTACTAGTTCAAGTCCAGTTACCCGATTTGAAAGATCTGGTGGTATATTCCAAACGTTTCTCTTCGGTGAGATTGCCTCTGGATCTGCTGAATCTGCACCACCTTTAGCATCTCTGTTTACAATTAATGTAACTCTTTCAGTTCCATTATCGTCTAAGCACGGACTTGCAGTTGAAAGACTAGAGCAGCTATCGTTTGAAGATAATGACCAAAGACCTCCATGCACAGAGTCAGTGTAGTATAAAACATCTCCCTTATTCTTAGTTGTAAAATAGGCAAGATCATATGGAAGTAAAGACGCTGTTTTCGGATTATTATCAGAAGAATCTGGTTTAAATCTAGATCTTAAATTAAGTGAACCAGCAAGATGCTTCGCAGGGTTCCTAGGATACCAACTCATATAACCAACTTCAGTCAAACCATCTTTGTTATAGTCAGTAAAAACAGGGACAGAAGATGTTCCAGCATGAGGCAACTGGTAATAGTCATCATAGATATCACTTGGGGTCAATCCTCCGACTGTTGTCACTTGATCCGGCGGGAATAAATTAATCCGGTCTAAAGCGGGAAACTCATAAAAGAATAACTTATAACGCAGCGAATCTCCTAAATAAGAGGTAATACCATCATCAGCAGTAGAGATTATAATTAACTGCGCTGCAGATTTTCCAGTAGATGCGTGTTTGTACCGACCAGGAATTGCGATTAACCCATGCGTACCGTTAGGATCTCCTCTTAATCCTGAGAACCGAACGACACGTGAAAAACCATAAGAAGAGTATGCAATATGAACATCGCCGTTTGTCGGAGAATAAACCGCATAATCACTGATGCCGTCTTCATCGTAGTCTTCAATAATTGGAATATCTTGAGGCTTATCAGGTGGTCGATGGATAGAGAGATTCATATATCCATGACCTGAAAGTTGTCCTACGTAACCAGCACTTGAAAAGTATACAGCGAAGTCTGCTTCATCCATGGATCCATATGGATCTGCAATTCGTGTCGGGTCCTCTTGCAGCGCGTCATACTCGTCATCATTTCCTGTCGGATTAAAGATAACGATATCCTCTCTACCATCTCCATCAAAATCTGCGCGATGTTCATTATACCAACAGATTGGCCTTACATCTTTACAGTTCCCGTTGATTAACGTGGATTTTTCACTAAAAGAATCAAGACAACCTTGCTTGATACAAACCATCGGTAAGTATTGAGCATGATTAAATTCAGGGACAACAGGATCTGGATCATAAAGATCAAATGGCATATGAGTTAGATTTGGGCCATCGATTCCACGATATGTACCACCGGTGTAGCTGTGCCAAATCTTAGCAAACGGCAAACTAGTTTCTGCCTTAGTTTTGGATTGTTCTTGAGCTACCCAGAACGAAGAACTCGAATCACCAGAGCCGTGAGAGCACTTATCATCTGCTTCGTCAGCTTTAATTCCCTGGCAGTTTTCAAAAACTGTACGTGGCGATCTAAGCTTGCTTTCATATCCGCCCTTCGCTTTCCAATCTAGGTGGCTTTGCTTACTTCCGTTCGGCACCGAGAAAGATTTTACACCACTCATCACCGCTTTTGATCTAGCGATATCGGCACCAACTTCAACAGCATGCTGCAATACAGAATTTATGCGGTAGTAATAATAGAGATCGAGACCAAAAACGAGCGCCAGTAAAATAGGCGGCAACAATAAAGCTACCGTTACAAATGTAATACCTCGATTATTCATAGAGAATGTTCATCAAATTAGAACAGACTGCGACCCTGCGCTACCTATACGACTGAGGGCCTTGTGGTCGCTCTGCTGTGCACTGAGACTATGGTCTCAATGCAAATACTAGCTCACTAAAAAGATTCTCGGGAGAGAGCGATCGATTCTTTAATTTAGCGTCAATATTAGCAATTTCCTGAAGATCCTGTTGCAAACTAGGCAAGGAATGAGCTTTAACCCCCTCAAGGACCTTCTGAAAGCGCCATTGGTTCATATTTAGAGTTTCACGAATTTGAGCCGGTGTTTTGCCCTGGCTCTGTAAAAGCCTAATTTTGGCAAAATCTGAGTAATTTCGGTTAATCAGAGAGAGCAAAAGAAAGGGGTTTTTCCCTGCTTTAAACATCGGATCAATTAGCCCTTCAGCCTTGGCTACATCTCCTGAGGCAATTGCATTAACAAAATCAAACTCATTAGGATCAATCACATCTGGAAAGAGATTTTTTAAATCGTTAAGAGTTATCGTCTCTGAATCAACATAAAGAGCTAATCTTTCGATTCTTGAATACAAAATATCATGAACTGGCTTAGAATTAACTGAGGCTTCAAGCTCTGCCATATCGACTAATGCTTGCAAGGTACGGGTGTCAGCCTTTAATTCTTTTCTTTGAAGCTCTTTAGAAACCCAACGCCTAAGCTCTGGTGATTTGGGAGTTTCAAGCACAACTGCTGCATGCACATTAGTGAAGAACTTTAACACCTTGCTGTTTTTAGCAAGCTTCTCACCATGGCAAATAAACAAAGAATCACCATCTGATTTTTCTAAGATCTTTAAAAATGAATCAGTGATTGAGCTATTAAGCTTTTCAATATTGCTAATTAAAAAGATCTGCTTTGATGAAAAAAGTGAAAGTGCCGAGCTAGCTTCAGCAAACTCAGTAAGTTTGGCCTTGTTGATATCTTGGGCATTCCATTTTTTAACAGGTACATTTGGATCATCAGAAAACTTATTTACTAAAGCCTCAACCGCGCGCTCGCGCCTAACTAAATCAGGGGCTAAAACTAAGATTGTCCCTGGCAATTTCTCTGCGCTAAGGAGCGATTTAAATATATCAGTAGCTGTCTTTGCCATGAGTGAAGTATACGACAGATTTAACAAGATTCATATGACGTTAAATCTTAGATTTATCACTAATTACTATTTTTTATTAGACAAAATAGAGCTCTCTGCTGGGGGCATATCAGAAAAAAAACTCTCCTGCGTCCATACTACTTTAAATGGAAACTGCTGTGAGTAATACGCTTTCGAAAGATTATATGCTATCGGCGACCACTTAACTTCTATTGCCCATTTCCTAGGTTTAACAAAATCTATCTCTCCATTTTTGGATCTAAAGTAACCAAAACGAGAGTACTTTCTGGCGAGAGTTTCATGCGCAGCAAGCTCAGCAATTTTACCTTCAGCACTATCAGAAACACTCTCCCCTGAAAGATCAAGGGAAAGCCAATACAACAAGGGGTCTAAAAAATAAATCTTTCTATTTCTTTTCGTATGAAAGGTACCAGAATCGATATCAACAGAATAAAGTGTTCTTATGGCAAAGCATGATTCTAAAAGCGAGAGATATTCCTGCACAGTATTATGAGAGCCAATACTTGTATTCTTAGTAAGGGACTGCAGGCTAATAGGCTCCTGTATAAATTTACCTATAGCAATGAGAAGCTCGGTAAGAAAAAGTTGGTCTTTCCCTAACTTTAAGACATCCCCTAAAAGCCACTTCCAGTAAGTCTTTAGGGAGTTTGTGGGTAGCTTCGCCGTCGGTCCACCTTCCGCAACTGCGGCAGGAAATCCCCCAACACGAAAGAACGCTCTACATTCTTCAAGCCGAGATTCAAGTGCCCAACCAGCTTGCTTTCTCATTAAAGCAAATTCGTCAAAGCCCATTGGCAAAAGCTCGTAATCTCCTCCGCCCTCAAATCGACCAGGCATTAAATCCGAACCTTTCTTGAGGTCGAAGGCATGTGAACCAGTAATCATTAGGATTTTAGTATATCCAGAATCAACAGCATGCTTAACCGCACGTGCCCAATCTTTGACAAAAGATATCTCATCTAAAAGAACAACTTCATAATCTCGAAGAGACTCTAACAATGCACCAAGTTCACGGTAGCTTTCCAACTGTTCACAACTTAGATAGAAACACTTCCGCTTTTCGGCATAGTGGCTTAAGACCTCTTTTAGCCAGCTGCTCTTTCCTACCTGTCGTGGTCCACGAACGATATAGAGCCCATTTGCCTCAGGAATAAATGGAAAAGGACGCTTAAAGGGCATCTCCTTTAGCTTAACAAGATGTTTATCAGAGTCTTCCCAATTTTTATTTTTCCAAAAAATATCCATAACTTACCATTATTCTAGCATTTTTGGTCAATGGCGCAATCGATTTTGGTCAAGATTCTTATATTTTTTGGTCAATGGCAATCTGTTACAGCGGATTGGCTGAAAAACGCTTCGAAAACCAAGGCTTTTAAAGATATGCTTTAGTATCTTCCCAAACTTTTTCAGGACTTTGCGATGCATCTATGACCACAAACGGCTGATCGTACTTTTTTGCAATCTCAAGAAATCCATCTCTTATTCTATGCTGAAAAGCGAGATCTTCTTTTTCAAAAGCATCGGTTTCAACTAAATCCGCATTATTGTTTCTCTTAAGCCCAACTTCGGGATCAAGATCTAGCAGGATAACTAAGTCAGGCAATGTGTCTTCAATTGCAATAGCTGAAATTCTTTCAATTTTATCAAGATCAATTCCTCGGCCATAACCTTGAAAAGCAATTGATGAATAAAAGTATCTATCGCAGAGAACAACTTCTCCCCTCTCTAATGCGGGCTTTATGATCTCTCTGACATGTTGATTTCTATCAGAGCTAAATAGAAACAGCTCCGCAATTTCAGAAAGAGTTCCAGGCTCAGATTCTAAAATGACTTTACGTAAGGTTTTACCTAGTTTTGTTTCAGGTCCAGGTTCTCTAGTGCAGACAACATTATGACCGCTTGATTCAAAATGTTCTTTTATCTTTCGTTGAAGAGTGCTTTTCCCTGCGCCGTTTACACCTTCTAAAACGATAAATTTTGGATCATTTAAAATTTGATCTGCAGAGTTAACAATCATTCAGAAACTATTTTGAGACCAAATTCGAGCTGCTTAGTAGTATAAGGCTTAGTGATGTAGTAATCAGCACCATGCTTATAGCCATCTAAGATTTCGCTATCTTTGTCTTTAGCTGTGACCATGACTACTGGGATACTTTGAAATTCGGACATCTTACGTAGTTGCTCTAAAAGCTCATAGCCATTCATGTTAGGCATCATGATATCAAGGAGGGCTATATCGAACTTTTTACCGGCGACACCAGCCAAAGCAGCCTCGCCAGAAGGAAAGTCCTCTGAGGTGTGCCCTAGACGCTCTAGCATCTTGCAGAGAAGTAGTCGTCCATCATCATCGTCATCAACTACTAGGATATGTTTGCTAATTGCCTCGGTCATTGCTCTCCTAAATCGCTTGGTGCCCTAGATTACATATATATATTCGAACGAATAGAGGAAATTATCAATGATTGGGAATAATTATGGAAATAACTTTATATTTTGGCAGTCAAATCAGTGCATTAAGGAGTTATATCCTTGATTCGTTTTTCCACAAGCCTCTTTAGGTGCACAGTCTGCTTTTGAGGCAACCCAATCTCCTCAATCCTATCGATCCATGGCCTAACTTGTTTTACTAACTCTGAAAGCATCGAGACAATCGCCGCCTGCTTTACATTAAAGGCCTCTCCAAATTCGATAAAATAACGTGCTTTGAGATTGTCAGTTTTGCCTTCAAAGGCAAGAGCCATCTGCGCATCACCGTAAGGAAGTGTGCTGAGTAGATCATAAGCAGGGGTTAATAAAACTTTTGAATTACTTGAACCGACTTGCAAACTAATATTTTTAGCATGCAGATCTCCATTAGCTATCAGATATGAAAATGCTTTTATCTGCAGCAACTTTGCAATTTCTAAAATTGGGGCAGTGCTAAACTCAACTAATCCTGTCGCAATATCCCGGAAATTAACTCGATACTTATCCTGAGGATAAAGATTTAAAAACTGACAGGCATCTTCCTGATGTATCCGCTCAATTCGCTTCTGATCGTTTCGATAAATTCTATCAAATCGCTCTACAAGCAACCCTCGATTTCCCTCTTTGTCCGTAACAAGTTTTGTGTTTGCAACTTTTATTCCACAAGCTTTTGCCATCTGCATAAAGAAGTGCTCGTTTTCTAAGATATATGGAAAATCATTAGAACCTAATTTTAGGATATATTCTTTTTTGCGAGAACTAACTGAAACTGGAAATGAAACTAAATTAGCCGATATTTTAGGCTGAATACCAGGAATTGAGGAGTCAAGCTTACGTTGCTGATAAGAAGTGGCATTGATACTATTGCTAAACAGCTCCCAAAAAATTGTTTCTGAAAGCTTCTTTTTAGTTTTTGGCAGGGCCTCTTGTTGAAAATCAGGATTGAGCGCGACTGAAATATCTCCTATTAAATTAGTCCCGGAAGCTATCAACAAAGAGAATAAGTCATCTGGGGATGTTTTTGTTGTCCTGATTAGAGCCTGCATTCTAAGCCCTTCAGGCAAGAGTCCAGCAAAAAATGGGGATAAGTTATAACCGCGAGTCAGATGATTTGTCTGTGAGGCTTTGATTGTAAAAGCTAGAGATCGATCTTTCTCATTTCTGTTTTCGGTTTTTCTTAGATAGTCTTGGTCATAGATAAACTCTGCTTGATGCGCAGTACGTGCTAATCTACCGATGAGCTGGTTGTCTTTAAAAACATAAACTGAATTGGCATTTTTAAAGTCTACTTGCTCCATCTATTTAGACTCCTCAACTACAAGTGGACCTTGAGCTTGTTCAAGCTTTAAGCGCAGACCAAGAACCTCTAAAACATCTAGAAGCTTATCAAAGCGTAAAGTTGGCTTACCACGCTCAAGTTGCGAGACTAAGTTGATTCCAACACCAGCGAACTCGCCTAACTGAGCCTGAGTTAGTCCTCTTTCTTTTCGCTCTTTCCTTACCACCTGTCCGAGCTGACTTAAATCTCTCATAACGCTCCTTTTTTCACTAAATATAGTGAATTTTTAATAGGATGACACAAAACAGGGTAAATGTGTATAAAATTCACTAAATCAAATGAAAATTACCTCTTTTTTGGCGTATCAGATGAAAATAGACTTAGTTTTCACTAAATTTAGTGAAAGTCCTAGCTAGTGGGGAGTTTTAGGGACTTGCCTGGGCGACCGACACGCGGCTCTCTCAGTTTTATGGCAGTCCGCTGGACTGAAAATATGTGCCCAGGGACGGACTTGAACCATCGACACGCGGCTCTCTCAATTTTACGGCAGTCCGCTGGACTGAAAATATGTGCCCAGGGACGGACTTGAACCATCGACACGCGGCTCTCTCAGTTTTACGGCAGTCCGCTGGACTGAAAATATGTGCCCAGGGACGGACTTGAACCATCGACACGTGGCTCTCTCAGTTTTACGGCAGTCCGCTGGACTGAAAATATGTGCCCAGGGACGGACTTGAACCATCGACACGCGGATTTTCAGTCCGCTGCTCTACCAACTGAGCTACCTGGGCGGGTAACTTAGAAGATGTACAATTACCCGACTAGAGCTAAATGGTCAACTATTCTGAAGATTTTGTTATATTCTAGATAATTCTTTACTTTAGGATTTCATGTAGTATTTTCAGATAATTATAGTTTATTCCTGCATGCCTTGGGTAATGTAGGAAACACAAAATAAGGGAGTGGATTAGAGATGAAGAACATAGTCACAATAGCTATCGTCATTATTGCCATCGGCTTTGGTTACAGCATGATTACTGGCAATGACAACATGGTCAGTGAGTCAACTCATGAGCTTACTGCTACTATGAATGAAGCTGTAAACAATGCTGCTGACGCAACTAAAGAAGCTGTAAATACTGCATCTGAAGTTGCTGCAAACGCTGTTGACGAAGCTCACAAGACTGCACAAAAAGTTGCTGATGCTACAAACGAAGCAATGGAATCTATGGATGAAACTGCTACTGAAGTTGCAGAGGCTACTGAAGAAGAAGCATCTGACATGAAAGCTCAGATGACTGATGACATGGAAGATATGGAAGAGGCTGCTCACTAAGCCGTAATTTCCTTCCTATTTATTCTCGCTGCTAGATATCACGCTGGCAGCGAGAACTCCGTCGAACTGCTAAATTTTCTTAGCAACCTCTTTGCAATATCTCCGAAAACTATGACGTAAAGAGTATCTAATCAATTTCTAACCAAAAAAAATGAATCATTTTATCAGTTTTTTTGATTAGTTAGGAATGATTTGATACGTTAATGCCACGTTGGTTGATAACACTGCCTGGATGACCGTTTATGGGATATGATCTTCGCTTTAAACCAAACTTGCTCTTTGTCGCTCTAATCCTGGCGCTCTTTTGTCCCGTTACTGCGCTGACACAAAGCATTTCAAATTCCTCAACAACTATTATCAATGCTTCAAAATTCCAAAATTTAAGAAACCCTTCTAATTTAGAAAACGTATCCGAAACCATTCTGCTGAATATTCCTCCGACTCACATACCGCAGCTTCCCGAACAAAGCGTTAATAACGTGGAAGTTAAGTTTATAAAAAGGGACATATACAAAACCGGCGCATCCATTTCTGTAACTGATTCAAGTTTTGATCAAACCTATGACGGAGAACTTCCACAACTTTATCAAGGCGAAGTTTGGGTTAGTGATGAAGCTGGCCAGAAAATTAGCGTTGGCCTTGCGAACCTCTCCTTACTAAACGACGAAGTACGTGGTGGTGTTGTGTTTCGAAACGGAACTGAAATCACAGAACAATATACGATTGAAAGATCTGTCGAAACTTTAGCGAATCCAGATGAGCTAATAGTTTCAAAAAAGAATACACAAGAATCTACATTTGAATGTGGAAGCCATGAAGAGTTACTTCAAATTGAATCGATAGCCAGCTCAGGAGGAATCATTTCAGGATCTACCGGGAGCCAAGGGAGCGGTGGAACTTCTGCTCTAATTGCTGCTCCGCAACACGAACTAGAAATTGCTACTGAAGCTGCCTGTGATTACGTTGAGTTTCATGGTGGCGTAACGAATGCAATGTACGAGATCCTGACAGCCTTAAACTTAGTTGATACTATTTATCAAGTGGAACTAGGCATCTCGCTAAAGGTTACATTTCAGCATTTCTGGTCGGACTGTAGCAATCCAAGTCATCCTTACAGTACTACAAGTCACTTAAACACAATTTCTGACTTCACTCAGTATTGGAATTCTAACTTTGCTAGCTCTCAAAATTATGACGTAGCGCATTTGTTCTCTATGCACTATGGGGAGCCTTTTGTTGGGAAAGCATGGTTAGGCGCAACCTGCTCAACAACCAAATATGGGATAACATTACGCCCAAGCGAACTTTCGTTTGCCTATGATCTTATTGGAATAACAGTAGCCCATGAAATTGGGCATAATCTAGGAGCAGTTCATGACACCAACTGCTTTCCTGAGTATGATATAATGTGTCCGAATTTGGCACTTACCTATAACTTTTCCAATCAAAGCCAGACCGATATTGGGAATTCTATTAGCAACTTTACCTGCATGGGAACAAACCCAAGCAACACGAATCCACCACAATTCACATCGCCAAGTAGCATTACAATATCGGAGGAACAAAGCCTTAATTTTCCCGTAAACGCTATTGATCCTGATGGAGATTTTGTTGATATAGTTGCTGTAAACTTACCTACGGGGTTTAGCTTTGATGGAACATCACTGTATTTTCAGCCAAACTACTCAACAGTTCAATGCGAAAACTTGAAAACTTTCACAATCGATCTCATTGCTAGAGATGCCGCGCAACATTATACAATTCAGAAGCTTGCTGTTACAATTTTAAATACCCACAGAGCTGCTACTTTAAATCCAATATCACCGATCTTTGCAGGTCTCAATACACAGACTACACACAATTTTTCTATTACTAACCCGGATAATGTTCCAATTAGCATAGCACTTAATTTTTACACCTCTAGCCTTAGTGCAAGCATTTCAAATACACCGGGAGCTGAGAGTATCTCATTTACTCCGAACTATAGTGGCTTTTATGAAATGGACGCGATTCTAACCGACTGTATGGGAGAAAAATCTACTCAACCTCTTAAAGTAATTGCGAACAATAATCCAACAGCTCCGTTTGCAAAATTAACTTATGAACCTTCTGTCTACGAAGGGCAAACAACAAATGTCCCAATTCAAGTATATTTGCCACCTGGGGTTAGCCAGAATGATGTTATTGTTTCTCAAGACACAGAATATGGCTCAGGTAGTTTCTCAGGTCCATTAACTATTACAAATTCAAACTTTAGCTGGGCACCAGATTTCACGACATTTAACAAATGCAGTTACATTAACTTTGAGCCTCCTGAGTATCAGACTCGTTCGTTTGCATTAAAAGCCACGAACGTTTTAACTGGCGAGAGTAGTACATCATTTACCAACATATACATATTTGATACCCCAGCTGCTCCACAACTCCTCGATCCTGCAAACTACCAACTTGGTGGATTAAGTTATGTTCCGGGCCAATACACGAAGATTCCACTAATGCTTTACGGTGGCGGATCGGGTTATATAAACATTTCAATCCCTGACGAGCTCATGGCACAGAATCCTCCTGGCACTTACTATGCTAGCTCGGGTTCGATCAATGGGTTCAAATATATTTACTGGACACCTTCTGCCAATCTATCAGGAACTCAATATATCAACTTTCAAGCTGGGAACTGTGAGAGTGAGTACAAGACATTCACAGTAGAGCTAAAACAAGGCCAAACTCTCTCAGAACAACCAACCTTGGTCCCTTCAAACCTTGGCTTCGATTTGACAATTCTGAGCGCTAACGGAAAAACGATAAAGATTAATCATCAGCTAGTTTCAGACCAATCGGATTTTCAGATACTAGAGAATTCAAACTGTACCATTCGATATTACGCTCACACAAAGAAAGGTAAATTGTTTCAAAGCACTCCTTTTGCATTTATTCCATTTCTCGGGAATTCTTCACTTGAACTAGATCTTGGTAAGATACCGCCTCTAAAGAAACCAAGCACTAAGAAAACGAAGAAGAAGAGCGTGTATATAGGCACAGAAGTTGCCTGCAATAATGATATAGTTAAACAAGTAACTGCATCTACCCTCATTAAAACTAAAACTAAAAACAGCCTAAAGTTTTCTAAGTGGCTCAATGTTTTTGCTAGCAAATTCTGGAGTAACTACTATGAAAAATAAGATTTTCTTAGTATTAGCTCTCATATGGTCTTCGGCCTCTGCGAATGCTCAATTGATTACTCACGTATTCGAATCGATTGAACATACGGCTGCTCTTGGGTCTGACGTTCAGACAATCCAAGATGTAAATGGGGATAGCATTCCCGATATTTTGGTTGGTTCCTCTAGCAACGACCTTGGTGGATTCGATGCAGGAAGAATTCAAGTATTCTCTGGGTCAAATGGTGCCATCATCCATGACATTGTTAACAATCAACCTGGAACCTTCTTCGGATCTGATTTTGAGCGTTTGGGAGATGTCGATGGAGACGGTTACGATGAGTATCTAGTTCGCACTTGGACTAAATGGGACAATTCTCTGGAGGGACATGGAGCAATCTCAGTTTTTTCTACTAAAACGGGAAACATTCTGTATCGAGTGGATGGCACTGAAACAAATTCTAGATTTGGCCTATCTATGGCTGCTGGTAGTGATTTCAACAACGACCTGATTCCTGATTTCGCAACTATTGATTATTGGGATAACACAATTAAGGTATTTTCTGGCACTAATGGCCTCTTAATCTCGAATATTCCGTTAGCCTATTCACAGACAACGGCATCAAATTTTGCATCGCTAGCGGTAGTAAACGACCTGGATGGAGACTTAGTTCCTGACTTTATGGTCAACATAAGCTCATATTCCGCGACGACTCCTTTACTACGTGTTCATGCGATTTCGTCGTCAAGTGGAGCTCTCATTCATTCCACCTATGGTTTTCAGCCTCAAGATTCTTTTGGGGGAGATATTAGAGCGATAGCTGATATCACCGGAGACGGCAAACAAGAGATTGCAATCGGCGCAAGTCAGTATAAAAATTCTCAAGGATCAACAATTGGTGCAATCGGAATTTATAATGGGAGTTCTCTTGATCTTATTGACTTGATAATCGGAGAAGAAAACGGTCTTTCCATTGGGGCTTTTATTAAGGACATAGGGGATGTCTCAGGAGATGGTGTCTCTGACTTCTTATCTTATGGTTCGTCATCCGTGAATGTCAGAGTATTCTCAGGAAGCGATCTTTCCATAATCGCAAATTTTTCAAAGATTTTTACAGGAACCCAGATTAGCGTTTCCTCTGACATAAATGGCGACAACTTCCCAGATGCCTTTTATGGTAACTATACAGCTTCGCAAAACGGTCCATACTCTGGAAGTCTCTGGGCAGTATCAGGGATTGATAAATCTGTTCTCTTCATTAAAAATGGAGAGCTCTCGTCCGATTCAAACCTAGGTGAGACTTTCGATATCTCATACAATTTAGCTGGCAACGGCAGGCGAATTCTTATTGCTGATAGAGAAAACGATCAGGGAACAAACTTAAATACGGGAGAGGTATCACTCTATTCATTGAATCCAATCTCTCTCATACGAACTCATAATGGCTCATCACCAAATGAAAATTTGGGTATTGGCGCTTCTTTTATTGGCGATATTAATAGCGATCAGGTAGATGACTATGCCGTTAGCTCGTTATGGGATCCGCCAGGTGATACTGGTTCATTCGCTGATGGAAGGCTCGACATCTATTCTGGAATTAATGGCCAACTAATTCACCAAACCACGGGGGATGAAGTAACACCAAGTGGCGGATCTGAAATATATCATGGCAATCGAGTTGGTGGGCTCGGAGACGTGAACGGCGATAACGTTCCTGATTATTGGGTTGCTTCAAGAAAAGTTACAAATCCAGGCACTCAAAGTTTCTATGTGCAAAGCATAGATATCAAATCAGGGGCTAATCATTCTGTTATCGCAGCCCTAAGCGGCTCAGCCAATGGAACTGACTTCTTTGGGAAGCAACTAGTAAACATTGGGGACATAAACGCAGACGGAAAACCTGAGATTGCCTTATCATCGCCTTATTTCTATTTCTCCGATCCGGAAAATCGACAAGGGAAGGTAGAGATATACTCAGGAGCAAATTATAACGTTTTGTACACGATCTACGGCCAAACAAATGCTTATCTTGGTTATAGCATTACTAATGCCGGAGACCAAAATGGAGACGGCATAAAGGATCTTCTAGTAAGCGCTCCTTTTGAATCGCCCTCTGGTCAGTCCTCTCGAGGTTCCGTAACTCTAATCTCTGGAGCAAACGGACAAACCATTTGGAAGATCTTTGGTGAAAATAACTTTGATTATTTAGGATTTGTCATTGATACAATCAAAGATATTAATAGTGATGGCAAGCGTGAAATCGTAGCTAGCATTGGTTATCAAGACAGGGATATTAAGGTCTTATCCAGTATAAACCAAACCTTGATTTATGAGATCACCAACCCTCCTGGCTATACCTTCTTTGGGGCGAATCTGAGAAGTTTAGGAGATATTGAAGGAGACGGTTTTCAGGATTTGGCCGTGGGTCACTTAGACGGCAAGCCTTCGCAAATCTCAATTCATTCATTGGGCCAACCGGCGCCACCTCATCCCATAGGAAGTACGCCTCCTGTCCCTCCATTTTATAGCAGTGGAAGTGGAACATCTGGCGATAATGGAATACAAAATCCTCCCCCATTTGACCCCACTCAAGCACTTGCAATCGAAGCACCAGTCGTCCCATTAGGGGATTATCAAAACAATTCAGGCGGAACAATAAACAACAATAACGGCAACCAGACTCCTGTTGTTAAGGATTTAAATTTCTGGGCTGCTGCAGATAAAAATGATCAGAAACAAATTAAATTGTTCATCGATGCTCACTACTATACATCGCTAGCTCCATACATCTATGACACAAGCTGCAAGATTAAAATTTATGGCAGTCAAAGCAAAGCAGATTTGTATAATTCTCTTTTAAAAACATCACTTTCCCCAACAGCACAAGTGCACCTTGAAGTTGATAATCTGCCGAGCGTTAAGAAATCAGCACAAGTCGTTGCCAAAGCAAAGCAGAAAATCGCAAAGATTAAGGCACTTCAATTAAAGAAAAAGAAGAAAAAGTTTAAACTTCAAAAAGCAAAAAAAGCCCTTAATAAGCCAGTTACTATCTGGTTCGCAACAGAACTGAGTTGCAGTTCAACTGGGATCCTAACTAAAGAAAGTTCTATCGACTTACCAAAGAGCAAGTTGAAAGTTAGTGCTACAGAGTGGCTTGAATTAGTTGCAAATGAACTAAACTAGCGAATATCCAACATCTCCCCTGCTTTTACTGGGTCTTGAGTTGGAAGCAATTCACGTGTTTCGATATCCTCAACAAGCGACGCTTCTTCAAACCAACTTCTAGGCGCAGGGTGTCCCCAAAAAGTTGCTCGTTTTTTATCGCTCATCTTCCAACGAACCGGCTCGAAATCAGGATCAGCAATTATATAGTCTGTAGTGTAAAGCTCGATTCTATTCCCGTCTGGATCTCTTAAATATAGGAAAAAAGCGTTGCTCAACCCGTGTCTACCGGGGCCACGCTCTATTGTTTCAGTCATATCCATCGAAGCAAGAACATCGCACGCCTTAAGCACACTTAGAGTATCAGCGCACCAAAGCCCAATATGATGCAAACGTGGGCCAATCCCTTCCATTAAAGCTAAATCGTGCACATTTTGTTTGCGGTGCAACCAAGCTGCCCAAAGAGAATCGTCTTGATCGTTAAACATACCTTCAGAGAAGTAAAAGCCTAACTCTTTGGTCCAGAAATCAAATGCCTTCTGTACACGTGGAACCTGGCAATTAAAATGATCTATTCTTAAAATATTAGCACCACGAAACTCATGAAAGCTCTGACGCTTCCATTCTCGTTGCTCCATCTTGTGATAAAATTCTACTGGCAAACCTGAAGGGTCTTGGGCTCTAAGAGCGCGTCCCTGACCTGGCTCTTCGCTATTTGGCTCAATCCATTTTGTTTGACAATCATGCTTTTCAAACACAGCTGCTATCTTGTCTAAGTCAGCTTCGTTTGCAACTCGAAATGAAAGATGGCCAATCCCTGGGGTTTTTGATTTCTTCAAAACTAAGCTGTACTTATCTCGCTCTTCGTAACAGCCAAGAAAGATTCTTTCGCTGTCACTATCTATCTCCATCAGCCCTAGCGCATCGACATAAAATCTCCTAGATTTTGCAAGGTCAGTAACTCGAATTTCGGCATGAGCTGAACGGGTAATGTTGAAATCCACCATCGACAAAGACTCCTAATAATACAAGGTTGGCAACCTACATTCTGGCTTAATTAGTGCAAAAAATCAAAACTGATTAAGGGTCACTACTATCTTTTGCGAAAGAAATTGAATTTTCTCTTTTAGGACACTTGCAAGGAATGAATCCTCTAAACTACAGCAAATAGCAGCTGTGCTCTCCGGTCATCATCTCTAAACTTCTAGTATCATAAGGTAATACTTTTTGCTTGAAGTACGCCTGGAGAATTGAAGCTGTTGGAGGGAACAAAGGCTCAGGCAAATCTTTAAGAGAAAACCATCTCCATTCCAAAAATTTATGAGGCTCCAGATTCTCAGCTTTTCCATAAAAGCTTTCGCAAGCTACGCCAAAGCTAACAGTATGAAATTCTTCAATTGGGGAGGAGTATACACTAACCGCAAAAACAGATTTGACCTGAGAAGCTACCAGACCCGTCTCCTCTTTCAATTCACGTTCTGCGCAATCAATAATACTCTCATAGGGTTCAAACTTTCCACCTGGCAATGACCATGTTTTAGCGCATGGATCACTCAAACGTTCTCCCAGTAAGATTTGACCGTCATTCTCTACAATCACTCCAACTCCGACAATCATTAGTTCAATCCCTCATCCTAAATGCTTCTTTAATATATTGAATTGCAGCAAAATCTATTCGCCCATCTTCAATGCAACGATCAGCAGCATCTCGAATCTTTTGCTTTGATGGAGAAACGGCGATCGAAAGAGCCGCGCGCTCAAACAACTGAATGTCAGCAGAACCATCACCCAATGCGACAATCGAATTTCCTTCTATTCCTAGCTCAGCAAGAACAGAATCTAAAATCCTCCCCTTTCCATCCTCTCTAACATGTATAGTAGCTCGTCCCAAGCAAACTCCATTTTCATCAAAATGAAGTTCATTAGATCTCATTAATCTAAAGCCAAACCTCTCAGCAACAGGCAAATTGAAAATATCAAGGCCTGTGCTTATTCCGACAATTGGGATCTTATTTTCTGCAAACCAAGCCAACAATTCTTCCGCGCCGGCTTTCAATGGGTTTGTCTCAAGCGCTGCCAAGATCTCCAATCTATGAAAACCTTTCCACAATGCAGCATCTCGATCTACCCATTCCTCATATCCGATTTCACCATCATGAAACATGCGTGCATGCTCATGTGCTTCTTCTACAAAGCCAAGATGCTCGTGCAAATGAATCCAAGGATCTCGCTTCTCTCGCAAAGTTCCATCAACATCAAACACCCCTAACTGAAGCTGATCAATTCGTGTTAGAGAGCCATGCACTTCATTCCCATCATCGCTTCCATAACAAATACGATCCTCGTCATTTATAGGTTCACTATCAAAATACATGTTCACCTCACAAAGTTATTTCTCAAAACTGCAACACTTGAGCAAAGCAATTTACATTTGGCACCAGGTTCTTTCCCTTTTTTTTTCTGAGAATATGCCTCCCAATTAGAGTTCCTGAAGCCATGGCTTGCATCGATCCACGAATATGACCAGCAGCATCCCCTCCAATGTATAGACCTGAGATATTAGACTCGAACTCAGAGGATATCTTCATTTTTATAGCACCTAATTCAAAGCTTGGAGCATAAACAATGTTACCTCCATCACTAATACCAGGAAGTATTTTGTCTAAAGTATAAATAAAATCTTTTATGACTTTTGCAGAATAAATTGGCAGAAACTTGTTAATGTCTTCAAGTTCAGCATCTGGCATTGATGGTTCAACACTAAAACCACCATCAACAACTCCTTTCAAAAAACCCTTCATACTTTGAAAAATTGGCTGTTTTTTAGCAGAAATCCTACGGACCATCTCATAGGACTCTTGTAATGTGCCTGTTGGCTTAAATCCATGGTGAATTCCTAAATTTGAAACTTCACTTCTTGTTTCGGGCTCAACGTCATGGGTTCCAAGAATATAACCATCTATCGTAGAGAACGAATCTTCTTTATATAAATTGTAACAACATTTTGTTAGAAAACCACGGTATTCTTGACAGAAAGTCTTTAAAACTCCCTGTTCTCCAAGGTCTTTAGTGACCTTTAAATCATTATGAACTCCATCAATTTGATCAAACACATGATAAGGAGTCTCGATTCTAATACCAATCTCTATTTCTTCAGGTGAAATAGCTTCATACTCCAAACCCAGTGCATCAGCAAAACCAACCATGCTACGAGCACCAACTCTTCCTAATGCTAGAATGACAATAGGAGATAGGAATTGTTTTCTCTTCGTTGTAAGTAAAAAATGACTGTTAATCTTCTCGATCTGAGAAACCAAACTCTTTTCGTAAAAATCCACTCCTCCCTTATGCAACTCCTCCCAGATGCCATTTCCGATACTATTCATTTCGCTTCGAGAAACTTTCTGTGAGTTGTAATAACGAAAACCCAACCCTAAATTTTCACAATCTGACTGCAATTGGGCAAGCTTTTCAGGATCTGGAATTGGTCTCGAAAACTTCCCATATGACTCAAGCCTTTTGTCAATCTCATCATATAAATTCTCAAGCTCATCAACCTTGTTAACAAAATCAAGCATAGCCCTTCCTGCAGGATATCGAGCTAACTTAGTTCCTTGAAAAAACTGGGCGCCTCCAAAACCTCCCATTATGTGACAGACTGGCTTACAATTTGTACAAAATTTCTCAGTCATTAGTGGACAACTCTTTCTGACAAGAGGCTTTCCCGCATCCAATATTGCAACCTTATGCGTCTTCATTAACTCAAGAGCAGCAAATAGTCCGGCAGGGCCTGCACCGACAATTACGACATCATATCCACTCAATTCTCTCTCTTGACTTCCTCTCTCCATGAATCGACCTATAAACAACTAACCATGGAATTGCTTAATGAGCCTTCAGTCTCTTGTATTTGAATATTATTTTGACTCCTACCCTGACATGCTCTCTTTGATACAATAGTTCTAGCAACCACAACCCCTGTCATCCCACCTTGAATAATGCCCCGTGCTACACCAAGTGCATCGCCAATAACGTAAAACCCCTCAACTGAAGTTTCTAAATTTGAAGTAGTAGATACTCGATCCCAACATAACTCCCAAACAGGGGCATGCAAAAGAGTGTCTCTGTGCGCTAAGTGAGGAGACACTTTTCCAAGCTTACGAATGAAGTGCTCAATCCCCCGTACAACATAGTCTGGCAAAAATTCTTTTAGATTTACGGGGGCGCTTTCATCTAAAGTAGATTTGACAGAATTAGCTAGAAGTTGATCCATAGTAGTAGCTCTACTGGCAAAAAAGTCTTCTAAACGTTGTACCGCAGTAAAACCAGGTAAATCGTTAATCTTTTCTATAAATGGAAGCTGAGCATTAATCGGATCTTCATGCTCCTTAAACGCCTTACGAACTAAGATGCCGAAATTGGAATTCTCTGACTTTCGATCTCTTAAAGAATACCCACTAATTGTGCAAATTTTATTGTCAGGCAGATACGAATCGTAGAAACATTTTGCTAAATACCCACCCGTACACATGCAGAATGAGCGCACCTCTTCAGAGTCGGATCGAAGTTTTATCTTTGCATCTAGGTGTGAAGAAGTGAAACACGTTAACGCATCTGCTCTAGCTTCAACCCTTACTCCCATTTCAATTTGATTAAAAGAATAAGCAACATTTAGCTGATCCAGAAGATTACGTAAGAACCTACCAGATGCTTTTCCAGTAGCCATAACAACACTTTGAGCGTCATATAGAAATTGCATTTCACCTACAGTGCCTTCTATCTCAAAATATCCATCAACTTGATGCACTTCTTTTACTTGATGTTTGTATAAAAAAGTAACTCCTC
The DNA here is from genome assembly GCA_020635175.1 of Deltaproteobacteria bacterium. Classification (GTDB taxonomy): domain Bacteria; phylum Bdellovibrionota_C; class UBA2361; order UBA2361; family J135; genus JACKAH01. The sequence goes on along the minus strand of JACKAH010000001.1, from coordinate 100,444 downwards.
TTTGAGCTAAATGTTGCTCTAATTCTGCGCAAAATTCCTGAATCCCTTCACTGCCCACATGCATTACGTCATACGTCTTAAGACTGAGACCTGCTGAGTCTAATGTTTCATTAAGCTCTCTTGATCCAGATGTCGAAGCTTTCGTAATTTTAGGTGCCTGACCGATAAACTTTTTTTCGAATATGCCATAGACATAATCGCTAAGTCCCTGAGCATACTCAGTTCGACCTAGTGTAGAAGCAAGTCCGCTTCCCGCAGGAAAAGCAGAAAGCTTTCCATCGGAATACATGCCCGCGCCCCCTACTCCATGAACAATGTCACACAGATCGCATGTCGGGCATATTTTTGAGTTAACAAGCGGACATTTCCTCTTTATGCTCTTTTTTCCAATATCAATTATAGCGATCGAGAGATTAGGTGAAAGTAAAGCTAACTCATAAGCAGTAAAAAGACCGGCTGGGCCAGCACCAACAATGGCAACGTCGAAATGCGTATTCATACTACCTGTCCAAAAAATAACTCTATTTACCAACTTTGCTCGACCAACTCCGAGCATTCTCATTGAGTGATTCTTAGAACTTTAGCCCCTTATTGTCACTCAATTTCAACAGCAACTGCGCAAATTACACCAATAAGTTTACTTTCCTGAGAAAAGAGTATGTCAGGGGCAATTCTTAGTAAATTCTTTACTAACTATCTGAAATTCTATTAATATCTTGCAATGTCGATATTCCCATCTTCAAGATTAAATCTAAGAACAGCTTTAATTTCGCTGTTCTCTCAAAAACTCTCCTGGCGAGCTGAGGAATTGCTTGAGGCAGTAGAAAGGGCTCACAGAAAGATTTCTAAGCAAGCACTTTATAAAGAACTAAGGAGACTCGAGGACGATGGGGTTGTTGTTAGAGCATCTGGTGTCTACACAATTCGTCTTGCATGGATACTGCAATTGTCATCTTTTGCAAACAAGCTGCACCAACTATTTTTAGAAACGGAGAGCCTTCTTTCAACCTTTGAATTCAAAGATGGCATTGAAAAATGGGAGTTTTCGGATCTACATCGAGCTGATCTATTTTGGACTCAATTAATCATAGCACTCTTGCCTCGCAACAGATCTCAAAAGATATTTTCCTGGATACCACATCCTTGGTTCCATTTGGTGCATGCAGATAGAGAAAAAGAATTTTGGAATGCTGTGGCTATTTATGAACCTGAATTTTATGTTTCTGTCGCCGGAGACACCCCCCTAGATCGAGAGTGGGCAAACCTAACTGATAGTTCGAGTTCCAAGGTTTTTTTTGGAAAACCTCCACTCTATCATTCTAATCTGAACTCATTCGAGCTTCATGGAGACTTTCTTGTCGAAGTCAAGCTTGATAAAGAAACAGCTGAGGAGATCGAGCAAATCTTCATATCAGTCCCAAAATTATCAAGCTTTAAACCTCAACAACTAATGCAATTACTTGGAAAGGAGAGGAAGATAATCATTTCGCTTGAACACAATACCGACAGAATTGAAACGTTTCGTAGATTGTTTTCAGAGCATTTTAAAGATTCGGAAAAAAATTCATTTAGAAACTTTTAAACTCTACACATATTTCATTAACTATCTCACTTTTTAAAAATCTGTATCAATCCACTCTTTGTAGTCTTAAACAAGAAAGCAATGTCTTGCCGCTGTCCGCTTGAAGTGATTGCAACTATCTGCATTCGCTGTTTACGCTTTTTTGTCAACTTAACTTTATATCGAGCGATATTCGCTATTCTATCAGTTATCAGCGTTTTAGTTTGCTTCCTTCTGGTGTGACTTAATGAAACTAACACTTCTTGATTCGAATTAATCACTACATTTATCCAGCGATTCTTAAACTTATTGATTGACTTTCCTTTCTTACTAAAGACAGCCACATGGAACTCTAGAGGCACGTCATCTTGTGGATCCTCGCGACCTTGATCGGGTGTGTCATTTGAAGGATTACCAGGAATGATTGGACTTGGATTGTTAGGCTGATCAGGCTCGCCTGGTCCTGAGGGTGGATCTGGATCCATAGGCTCTGAAGCAGAACTAGCGATTAGCTTTATATGAACACTTACCGGAGCTGAAACTATTGTTGTACCATCAAGCTGTAAGCGCGCGGAAAGTGTAAAGTCAGCTACGCTAAATGGAAACGCTACAGGCGAGATATGCGAAATAGCTTGAGTAGCTTCAGCTGATAAATCTTGACCATTAACACTCCAAATGACAGTCACATTTTGATTGTCTTGGTTGTTAAGTACTAAGCCTAAGTTCCCACTAGCACTAAGATTCTCTAGTGAAAGCTCATATAGATTTACCGGAAATAAATTATCGACAAGAATGTTTCTATCTTCGTCTGTTACGAAGAAATGCGAAATCGTAGCTGTTAGAGATGGATCTGGGTCTTGGTTGGGATTAGTGTTTGAGCTGCCATTCAAACCACGAACTTCTCTTAAGTAAGGACCAGCTCTTGATATCCCATTAAAAAATGCACCTAGAATCTTGGTGCCAGAACCAGGGTATGAAGACATGTTTCCTGTAGCCCAGGTCTGCTTAGTGCTCCAATCCGGATTGTATATGTTTACCGTATAATAATTTCCATTACTGTTAGGGATTAGATCGCTTGAAAGAATCTGTGGGTAGATAACTTTATATTTTAAAACTCGTTCAATAATGTCGTCTATCGAGGAGTCATATAAAGGACTTTGATGATCTAACAATGTTTTTTGAGCATCAACTACTCCCATTAAAATACAATGAGATAGATGATTTATGTTTGGACCAGTTCCATAATAAGTACTACTCGATCCCTGCTCCGTTGAATTCCAGTAGGTATACATTGCTGGTGCAACACCAAGTGGTTGACTACCATCAAGTGGATTATTCATATCGATAATCAGCATATCCAAGATACGATCACGCATCTGAGCAATTAGTGTATCGTAAGCAGAGGTTCCTAGAGTTCTTGCTATACGAGCCATACCGGAAGTAAGAATTCCCTGCATCCAGCTCTGAACTCCATCTGGGGTGTAGCCAGGGTTTAAGATAAAACCAGCGTCTGCCTGTTGATGAGGCGAAACAGGGTGGCTCATTAAAAAGACAATTCTATCAGCCACATCTTGAGCAAAATCATCTGCTCCAGGAACACCCGCTAAAATTAACCAATCTAAACCTATCAATGTCCAACCTGGAATTCGCGATCCCCACCAACCGCTCCAGTTATCTTGACCATTAGCGAAATAAAAATCTCGGTACTCTTCTAAACCTTCATATGCTCTTCTATCACCGGTTGTTAGATACCAAACAGATAAAGCCTCGGGAAAGGTATGTGAGTCTGCTACTCCAAAATAATTTCCTCTATCCTGGAATCCTTTCTCATAATGATCTCCGCCTCTTTTGTAAGCATTGTCTGTATGCTTAGCATGCGATTGACCATAGTCTCGATGGTAGCGAACGTTTTCCTTGCCGGCATAATAGCTCTCAATACTTCCACCGCCATAGAATGCTTCTATCCCTGCGGCAGTGATTGAGTAATGAGTAGTTGCTCCATCACCCCAGGTAAAGGAACCATATAGAAATCCATAACCATTCTTCCATTGACCACCAGAGGCTGTGTCTCCTCCTATCAATGCAACATCCCATAGCGAGTATTTACCGTTTGGTAACTGATCAGATGAATTTGTGTCGGTAATAACTGAGCGTAATTGAGCAACACGATTCATTGCAGTTTGGTAAACTGGATCGCTTGGAAAAACCTGACTAAAATCCTCTTCAATAAAGAAAAGATCGCCAAAACCTTGTGCTTCGTTTAACGACTTAGGAGACTGTCTACCTACTGGAGGTTCTGATAAGAAGTTTTTAAACTCTTGATTATCACGAAAATCGTTAACGCTTATTCTGACGCTTTTCTCTAAAGCACTAGCACCACGTAAGATGTAGGCTTGCGTGGATCTTGAATCTAATAAAGTACCACTATGAAATGGAAAGATATTTGTTGTTTTCATCTCTGGGCCATTTCCCTCCGTTGCCCAAAGCTCAATTTTTAGACTGTCTTGATCAGCTTCAAACGCAGAGGCAGACATCTCCCAATAGTTGTGCATTGCTACCTGAATTGGGGTACTTGAGAGAGCATCTCCAAAGATGAATGCAGAGTCGTATTTATCAGTACCAGCTAAGGCTGTAACTCCTGCAGAGTTACTAATTAGCATACTGGTATCCTGAAAGTCATTCCAAAAGCTTTGCCAATTAAAGCTCTGTGGATTACTTGGAGTACCGTCATTGTAACTTAAAACTTGCTCCTGTACGTTTCGATATGTCTGTCCATTAAAAGGAACGACGCCAACTAGATCATCGAGTACCCCAGCTATCTGAAAGCTAGGTGTGATATCTAGAGTTAAATTATCAAAAGCTATTGTTGAAATGGTTGAGCCGTTTGGACCACCAAATGGTCCTTCGTTCATGATTCTGCTACTTACATCAAAATGCTCTTTACCACTGTAAAATGTATACTCGACATCAACGGCAAGTGGACCATCAGGGGTCGAGAATTCACCTGTTTGCACAACTACAGTTCTCACATCACCAGCTTGATAAACCTCTGTAGTAACATTATTTACTACCAGAGGCGTAACCAAATCGTGATGTTTTAGAGTAAAATCAGCCGAGGAGATAATCTCAACGCCATTACGCTTGACGCTACCAAATCCCATACTGTTAGTACTGAACTGTACACTGCTCTGCTGGTTAGATTTTTGAAAGACTTCAATTATTGAATTGCTACTTGATATTGAAAGCTCTCCAGTTGGTGGAGTTTGACCAAAGTGAAGTTCGTAATTATCTGCTGATGAATAACCTTTGAAGTTTACTAAAACCCAATGAATTGGCTTTGATGTGTCATCTTTTGGACCGCCTCGTCGAGTCGTAACATGCACATCCGTTGGTAATGCTGTCCCGTTTAAAGTTTTTACTACCATCTGATTTACATCAGGACTGCACCCAACGGGTAATGCAACTCCGATAGAGAAAACCGGCCCTGGCTCATTGTGAGGATTAAATGTCTCTAAAGGGATGGTATTACATGCGTATGCAACACTAGCGTATAGTGTGCTTGAGAGGAGAAAATAGAATGTCCTTTTCGCTAAGCGGATAACTTCTGCGAGGTCTTGCCAAAAACCCATAAACAACCAATTAGATTAATGAAATACCCCACCACTGCTTCATTTGTGGATAATGCACATTTTATGCCAGGGGATGTGCAGTCTGCACATATCAAGTACCTACATACCGAGAGAGTGCTTAACTAGGCGCACCATAAGAGCCAAATTGCCTAATGCTACGCAGAGAGTTGCACTGCTATCCTCCGTAATCCACTTAAATCGTTGGTAAAAAAAGAAGGAAACTATTATGAAAAATTGCTGACAACAGTATTGAGGGGTACAAAACCTCATGTACACTCTTTGGTGCAAGCAACAAACCTAGCAGGATAAGCGAGATGAAGAGACTCTTTTATATTTTTGTTATTCAATTTCTTTTACTTACTGTTAGTGCATTTAGCCAAGGAAGCGTGCACGGGTCTGTAAGAATCAGCGGGGCACCCGCCTTAAATCAAAACATAGCCTTTCAACTTGATAACAAAGAGCCAAGCGGCACTTCATTTGGCACTAATCAATATGTAGTTTTACAAGATATAATTAACGGCACTCAATCAAACTTAGACTTTGGCGCTGGTGAACTTGTAAACGGAGTTTACCTAGCAGACCTGCCATCATCACGGGACGGTTATCAAGATCTTATCGTAGAACTGCTTGCTCCCTCATCTGGTTCTGGGAACACGAAACTAGTTGGGTTACTGAATAATCAATCAGGGGATTTTATATCTATCCCACTTCCTGTTGGTGATAGTGCAACTACAAATGGCAGTAGTATAGCTCACGTGCAAAGCAAAGACGTAGATGGAGACGGATATGAGGATCTTTTTGTTAATGATCTAGGCACAAAAAACATTGTTGTTGACACAAGAAATACACCTTTCCTACCAAGTTCGGGAATTTATGCCTACAACTATAAAAACGTTACTTACAAGATTTTTCTAAGTACTGGTGGGATGACAACCTTGCCTATTGATTTCGAGGTAAAAGATTCTTGTATCATCGACGTAGATAATGATGGTGATAACGATATTGTTACACTAAACCCTACATTATATTTTTACGACTATAATGGTTTTCCAGACTACCATATCCTATTTAGTGTTTCAGTTAGCTTGAATGATGGAAATGCAGGGTTTTCGACTAGCTACTTCAGTATTTTAGATTCAAGTAATAAAGATCTGAAACCAACCCTACATTGCCAGGATATAAATGGTGATAAACTGATAGATTTAGAAATCACAACGCGATCTTATGGATTTTCAGTTCACGGGTTTACTATACATACAGCCCTCAATATTGGTAATGCAACCTTCGCGTTACCAACAAGCGAAACCTACAGCTTCTCGACTAATGGAGGAGATTTCATTTATCCTGAGACACAACTTTCATTCGAAGACATCAATAATGATGGATTTAGCGACTTAATCGCATACCATAACAATTCAGGATTTCATGTCGCCGAAGTTTATAAGAATAAGGCAAATTCACTTTTGACGTCTAGTTTTTTCCAACCAGGACTTACCATCATTCCATCAATCGCGAATTTTCTTACTATTCCGAGAATATTCGACTTTAACGGAGATGGCTTGTTAGATATTTTGTTTCAAAGTTCAACGTCTCCAATTAGCTACAACTTTGCGTTCAATCCTGGAGTAGGTTCATTCATCACAAATAACTTAGCTTTTACTTTGAGTACACCAAACCTCACTGACACATGGAGAGAGAACAATTCAACTGAAATTTTCGATTTCTATGGATTAACGAACGTTAAAGTTCAGATAGGTCAATATACTATATACACTGACACTGCTGGTAGATTCAAACTAACTGGAATACCTGCTGGAACTTATCCACTTTCTCTAAGCTTAAACGGATATCTTTTTGATAACCAAAGCACGATAACTGTTTCTAATGGAGCTAGTACTGGTGTTGATGTGAACGCAACGGTTGGCAACTCAACTCCGCCAACAGGTGGTGATAGCGGCGATTCTGGTAGCTCGAATGACGGGCAAGGCTCCGGAGGATCGGGCAGCTCTGGGAATTCAGAAAATGATTTTTATGACTTGGGATTTTCTGCTCCACCAACAAAACCAAATTTGAATTCAAGTGGTAAAAAACTTACGATTGACTTTACGTCAATCCAATACGCTACGTCACATGTATGCAAGGTCACAGAGATCTTTAAAAACAAAAGTGGAAAGAAGAAAAAGCGCACAAAGATACATGAATTTATGACTCCTCCTTATACAAGAAACGTAAAGAAAGGAGCGAAAGTTAAGGTAGCTTGCTATGGCAAAAACCCTATAAGCGCCACTGCTTATAGCTCGAGCGCCAAAATAAAAGTAAAAAAGAGTAAAAGCTAAAGACGACTTTTAAAAAAGGAGAGGAAACTATGGAACTAATTACAGGAAGTTTTGGAGCTTTAATCATGTTAAGCATGGGCTTTTTAGCAATGCTTTCAGTTGGAGCCGGCTGTGTTTTTCACTTCGCTGGAACTGTTAAAAAGAGCGATAAAATTAAGGCATATGGACTTAAATCAATGAAGTTCTGCCTACTATTTATGTTGCTAGCGATAGGCCTATATTTCATCCGTACGAGCCTAGGAGCCTAAAACTAAACTAGCTTCTCGAAACAATTTATTACTTAAATACGTATAGTTAGATAGGATTTAGCTGAAGCAAAAAATCTAATATACTAGAGTAATGATTGAAATTATTGACTCTCACACACATATCGATACAGCCCCATTTGATCCAGATCGGGAGGAGGTTATCGAGCGAGCATTAGCTGCCGGTGTCACCACCATGATCAATATCGGGGCAAGCGAAGGATTTTTATCAAACGACAGATCGATTGCATTAGCTGAAAAGTATGACTGCATTTACGCCACTGCAGGAATACATCCCCACGATGCTGAAGTAGAGATTGATCGGGGACGCTTAGTTGAGCTAGCAAAACATCCTAAAGTTGTTGCTATTGGGGAAACAGGTTTAGATTTTTTCAGAGACTGGTCACCTCAAGATCTGCAATACAAATGGTTTAGATTACAGATTGAGATTGCTCACGAAGTAAAGAAACCTCTGATTATACATTCTAGATCCGCTGGCGAGCAGTGCTATGAGATACTTAAAGAGATGGAAGCCGAAAAGGTTGGTGGGGTATTTCATTGCTTTGCTGAAGACGCTCAGTTCGCTAAAAAATTAGCGCAGATTAATTTCTTAGTCTCTTTTCCTGGCCCGGTAACATTTAAAAAATCTGAAGATGTACGCACCGTAGTGAAAGAGGTACCACTTGAGCAGATCATGGTTGAAACAGATGCACCGTACCTAGCACCTGAGCCTTTTAGAGGCAGAAGATGCGAGCCCGCACATACTATTCACACCGCTAAAAAGATTGCTGAAGTTAAGGAGATCCCGTTCGAGCAATGTGCTCGCATATTATCCCAAACTACTAGAGATTTTTTTAAAATCTAAAATATTCAGAGGGTTATGCAGGTCATATTAAAATTGACTTTCAAAATATCCATGATATTATTAAAGCATGTTTTCAAGATGGATAGAGCTAAAAAATAATAATCTTCTTCTAATTGGCCCAAGGCGAGCTGGCAAAACAACCCTGCTAAGAAACAGGTTTCCTGAATATAGCTACATAACTCTCGATGATCTTGATCACCTTCAATGGGCTAAATCAGACCCAAAGGGGTTGATTGAATCACTCGCTGCAAATGCAATTATCGACGAGGTACAAAGGGCACCAGAGCTAACCATTGCAATTAAATACAGAATCGATCGTAAGGACTTTAAGGTTTGCATGACTGGCTCTAGCAGCTTAGGGCTTCTAGATCAATCTGCAGACACATTGGCTGGTAGGATTCATATTCAGCACTTACCAACCTTCTGTTGGGGAGAGGAGCTGGGGCACTCTACTCATCAGATCTTAAACGATAAACTAGATCCAATAAAATTGAATCAAGCTCAGAGAAAGCTTACTGAGGCTTTAACATACGGAGGGTTTCCTGAAGTTATAGCGGCAGATAATAGTTCCCAAAAACAAGGGATTCTAAAACAATATAAGAACACTTATTTCACAAGAGACTTAGCCCAATTATCAAATATCGAGAATGTCGAGGGTCTACTTGCAATCCTACATCACCTTGCGCGCTCAATCGGATCTCACCTTGAAGTATCAAGCTTTGCTCAAGACTCCGGACTAAGCCACCCAACAGCTAAAAAATACTTAAATATCTTAACTCAATCCGATCTAGCATTTAAGCTATATGGATATCAGTACGGTCCTGCAAAGAGATATATCAAAGCAGCTAAGATGTACTTTGCTGATAATGGAATAATGACTGCTCTAAATGCACGAGTCTCTGAAGGGCAGCTTTTTGAAAATTTTGTAATCTCAGAGTTTGAAAAAAGAAGAAAGCTAGGCCTAATAAAAACTGATAATTTTTTCTATTATAAAAGTGTTGGCAACAATGAAATTGATTTGATCTATGAAGAAGATGGGATTCTTCATGCAATTGAAATTAAAGCTAGTAAAAAACTTCGACAAAAGGATTTTACTAATCTAAAAAGCTTTTTAAAGGAAAGATCCGAGAAGAAAGTTAAAGGCTGTGTAATATATGCAGGCAGTGAATACTATTTGCATGAAGATATAAGCTGTATTCCTGCAGCTAGTATTTATAGAGGAATTTGAATATGAAATTTGGAAGATTTAACGTATCAAGCCATAATCTTGGTTTCTTAAAGTTAGATGGTGGCTCAATGTTTGGAGCCGTTCCTAAAAACCTTTGGAACAAGCTCATCCCTGCAGATGATCAGAATAGAATTAGACTTGCTGCTCGCTCACTAGTAATAAGTGATGGGCAAAGAAAAATACTTGTTGATGTTGGCTGTGGAGATAAATGGGATGAAAAGAGAGCGGAGATATTTGCAATAGAAAATTTCCCTGAAAGCCAGTGGGGTTTTAATCCTGAAGAGATAACGGATGTCATCTTTACTCACCTGCACTTTGATCACGCTGGAGGCATCTCTAGATGGGCGAATCAAGAAGGCGGCGATATTAAACCTTGTTATCCAAAAGCAATCGCACATATCACAAGCGCAAACTTTGCAAATGCTAAACACCCAAACCAAAGAGAGAAAGCTAGCTACCTTCCTGAAAACGTAAGCGCACTCGAAATGATGAAAGAGGTTAATTTCACAAGTGGAAGCCAGGAGATATACCCAGATCTTTGGGTACACCAGTGCGATGGCCACACAATTGGTCAACAGTGGATCGAAATTAAAGACGGTTCAAAATCAATCATGTTTGCAACCGATGTTGTCCCCACCAGCAAACACCTACCTGTTCCATTTAATATGGGGTACGATATTCATGCCGCTTTATTAATGCAGGAAAAAGATGAATTCCTAAAGAAAGCTGTAGACTCTGAATCTATAGTTGCTTTTCAGCACGACCCTGAGATAAGTGCAGCCACAATTACACAAGACAAGCGGGGTCATTACTGCGTTAAAGAGGTGGTAGAGCTGTAAACAGGCGCTCTATTCTCGAGGAGAAAGCCCAGTATTAATCTCATCTCCAAGAAGTTCAGGTAAGCCTGGGTGAGGTTGTTTACCTCCATGACTCTCAACGTATTGCTGCTTAGAGCGTTGAATATCTCGTTGCAGATACATCAATGCATCGATTACAGTTTCAGGTCTTGGTGGACAGCCTGGAATATACATATCGACAGGAATAATCTTATCGATTCCAGCTACAGTAGCGTAGTTATCATAAAATCCACCCGACGAGGCACAAGCACCAAATGCAACTACCCACTTAGGTTCTGCCATCTGCTCATAAACTCGCAAAAGTACAGGAGCTTGCTTGTGTGTAATAGTTCCAACTACCATTAAAAGATCTGATTGCCTTGGGGTAAATCTTGGAAGAGCTGCTCCAAATCTATCTGTGTCGTAATGCGAACAGTTAACTGCCATAAACTCCATTCCACAACAAGCAGTAACAAAGGGGTAACTAAATAGAGAATACTTACGTGCCCATCCAAGTGCGCTTTCTAATGTTGTTAAAAAGTATCCTGATTCTTCTGGTCGTGGTTGCATTTGCATCTCTTTTTTAACAAAATTCTAATTCGAACAGATTGCCACAGTCGTCATCCCTTCAGGATGGCTTCTTCGCAATGACATGCCTTTTCTATTTCATTACGGAATCTGACACATGCTCATAAGAGCCTTAATGGTGTCGTTCAGTTTATAAATAGTATTATACTTCAGCTTTTTTGGAAGAGCCAATTGTATCTTGTTGAATATACTTACCTTCTATCCACCTCACAACTTCTGGCAAAGAAAGCGGTTTTGATAAAAACCCTGCAGCTCCAAGTGACTCGATTCTCTTAAGATCTTCAGGAGTGTTATTACCTGAAGCGATTAGAGTAGGTATTTTAGATTCAGTAGATCGTTTTAATATCGAGGCGCCACCACCATCAGGCATCGTGTCATCACTGATAACAAAGTCGACCTTTCGAGAGTCTAAGGTCTTAAGAGCATCAAAAACTGTATAACAGCTATATGTTGCAAATCCTGCTAAGGTTAAAAGCCTAGCCATACTATCAACAGCATCCTTGTCATCATCTACTAAGAGAATAGCAATCTGCCTCCTCTGCTCTGGCGAAAGCTCACCCTGCTTGTAATCAATCAACTCCTCTCTTTTAAGCTCAAGATCAACAATTCCGTCCATCTCGATCTCAACTGCTTTCATCCTAAGCTCAAACTCTGAACCACGTTCAAACTCAGAGCTAACCAAGATCTCAGCATCACTTAATTGAGCTAAAACCTGACTCAGCGCCAAACCAAGACCAATTCCCTCAACTCCAGACTGATCGAAACGGGTAAATGGTGTAAATAGCGCTTGAAGCTGATCCTGCTTTAAGCCTACACCGGTATCCTTGACCACAACTGACAAAGTAGAGTCGGATCTATTCTCTACAATCACATCAACTCGACCCTCTTTGGTGTATTTTATGGCATTACTAATCAAATTACTGACGATACGTCTTAAATGCTTAACATCAACTTCAGCAAAAGTTGACGTACTAGGGTAAGTCAAAGAAAGCTCTAAGCCCTTCACGTCCGCGGCTGGCTTAAATCCATCAACTAAACGTTTAACTATTCCAAGCACATTTGCTGGTCGATTGTTCGCTGTTAGTTGTCCTAGCTGAAAACGAGAGTATGACAATATGTCATCAACTATATCTGCCATCTGATCACAGTTATCAAGGGCCGTACCAATCATCTTACGTGACTCAGGCGAGGTTTCCTCAAACTGAACTAAAGCGAGTAAGTTTTTCAAATTGTTTAACGGGGTCCTAATGTCATGAGACATATTTGCAAAGAATTTACTTCTAGCTTTTGCAGCTAACTCTACCTGCTCAACTTCAGAAGAGAGGCTAGCAAACTTGTTTTGAACAGAAATTTGCTTTCCAACCTTTTCAGCAATCGCACCGATCCATTTAAGCTCTGTCTCAGAAGGCAACTGAGATTCACTATAACCGAGCCATAAGATACCACTCTCTCCTGATTCTAGCTCAATCGGCTTGCACACGCAGTAACGACAGCCAAAATCAATTAACTGAGACAAACGAGAGTCATCTTGATACAGATCCTTTAAGCCAAATATAGATCTATCGTCTAAGCGCAAATAACTAGAAACAAAATGTAGTAGATGCTCCTTGTATCTATCTCCCCTCACGCCACGTGTATAGAGATTGTTATCACGAAAGATTATCGCAACAGCACTGCATCTAAACCTCTCATAAATTGTATCAACTAACTCTTTAAAGTAACGCTTATCTTCACGTGGGTCGCGCTGCAGAGTTTTATCAATCGTAAAACTTGTTTCATGATGAGAGTCAGCATCCCACTCAAGGGAACTTACTCTGGCATTTAGTCCCTCAAGCAAAGAGATTATATGTCGAGCTGCTTCAGTATGGGGTTCTTGCTTCGATGCATTGAGATCTCTAGAACGCTTACCACGTGCATCAGCATAAAAGGATTGGTAAACAGTTGATTCAATCGATTCTAAATCTGATTTTAATCTTGAAGCATAGAATAAAACGCCTAAGAATGAGGCAAATAAGAGTAGCAAATTACCACTTAAGATACTGACTACAGCTGCTATGAAACTTACAATTGCTATCATTGGATAGCCCTCTTTTTCTGTTCTGCAGTTAAGTTTTCAACATGCTGCAATAGAACTTTTGGATCTTCATTTTTACTGACAAAAGCCGCTGCGCCGACACTTAAAACCTCCAGCTCTACTTCATTATCATCATCAGACGTTAAAACTATCACTGGCAGATCTGCCAAGGCTGGGTTCATACGGACATTCTGTAAAAATGTAACACCATTCATACGTGGCATATGTAGATCACAGATACAGATAGAGGGTCTCTGTGTAGTGCTTTGTAAATAATCCAATGCCTCTTCACCGTTATGAAAGCGTATTGAATCAAGACCTTTGAGCTCAAAGAAACGCTCTAACACTTTCGCAAACGTATCATTATCTTCAACAATTAAGATCTGTGGTGTCACAAATTTTGCGGTTTCTGAATTTAAAGTTTCTTTAGATGAAGCTTTAGGCAACTGCCAACTAAGTCTTACTTGTAGGAGGTTACCAGGTAAGAACTCAGCAATTACACGAAACCCTGAGTCTAAACTTACCTGATGCACAAATTGACCAGCTTGAGACTGAATGACTTTTAAATATCGTAAAAGGTGTGTGCTCACACGCGCGTTAATAGATCCATCACCATGCTTCTGTTCAGCTGTGTTGAATTCGTACTTAATCTTCACAGAATCAAAGGTCAAAAGAACACCTTCTCCACCATAGGAGGAAACTTCATTTATCAACATCGAGACCACATCGCGACTAGCCTGCTCAAGTGGATTAGGCTTTGCGATTTTTTGCTCTGAATGCTCAGGTCTTGATTTCAAAAAGACCTTTTCGCTCTTATCAAGCGCTTGTTCAATTGCTCCCCAGGTTGAGGCATAAAGGGGAAGCTTTAATAGTGCCTGATCTAGCTTTGCCACAGCACTTGGATCAATACAGACAACTCCTTCCATCTTGCCCTTTACAGTAAATGGAATTGCACCAGCACGCCTAAAATCTGCAAGCTGTAAGTGATCTGGGATAACCTCAACATCACATGCCGGAACCGATACTGAATATGGAATCTTTAACTTAAGTGCAATTTTCTCAAGGCACTGTTCTTCTGTAATCTTTTTAATCTCTGAGACTTTAACAATCAGATCACGCCAATCTTCTATCTCTGCGATAGCGCGCTCAAGCTCTCTAGTAGAGGCAACACTAGTTAGTGCTTGCAGCAAACTTTTGATTTTGGGCTTTCGCTTAAAGAGATTTAACATACTACTCCACCTGTCCTCTTACTGGCACAACCTTCTGATCTTGTATGACGGAGTTTCCACCAAGAGATTGAAAAAAAGTTCCAGTAAACCCTGTATCGCTCTTGAATAATACCCGTGCCCCTACAATGACTCTTCGGGGTAAATATTGATTACCACCTGCAGAAAAATGAGTAGTCACAACTGAGTATGTTTGATTCTGAGCTATCGATTGTACCTCATCTGCAAAATATGTTGTTGAATAGCTACCTTCAGAAATCAAAGCTGAAGTTCCCCTGGTTACTAAATAAGCAAAGGGGGTTGGTGCTGAAAAGAGATTATATGGAGTAACCCCATCTATATTTCCAGTAGTAGGATCGATGTTTACATCTGCATAGCCAGCTTCAATATAGTACCGAGTTGAAGGCAACGATCCATCTTCTAAGTTCTGTAATGCAAGCTCAATATTATCTGCTACCTGATCTACAAATACCTGAAGCTCAGCTTGATTTGTAACAATCTGACCTGAGCCATTAAACGAAAACGGCACAACTGCCGCATCATAAATCTCTCGATCTAAGATTTTAGTCACATCATGAGAGGATTGAATAAATGTTGATACAGCTACACCACCTACAAATAGGCCTAACATAATAAGTGCAAATCCTGCAGCTTCTAAAGTCGCATATCCTTTCTGTTTAATCATTGTGATATCACCACCCTCCTTTCAGCTAAGCCTAGATAAGCAGCTAGCTGCTCAGCTAACACTTGCGGATCGGTTCCCGTGATTAACTTTGCTTTTGGCCAACTTGCAAATTCAGCAGCAAGAGTACTAGCCCCTGCCCCTAGATTTAATCCGTAGCCATCTTGTCTAAAAAGCACATAGTAAAGCTGTACATCTTGAGGATCATCGACCGTTACGTCTGGATCAAGCGCTGCAAGTCCCGCATTTAAGGCATTCACAGTTACGACATCAGGAAATCTATTGCCTGACTTATATGGCAGATCCCCAGCTACTATAATGACCGCTCTACGCGCCGAGGTCTCTAGACCTCCTCTACCCGGAACAGAGATAGATCCATCGACCTGTTGCCTTGCATTCCATAAGACTTGATCGATATCAGCAGTAGTATTCCTAACACCCCGGGTCCAGATCACATCGCGCGCATTTAGACACTGCTCACGCGAATCGTTAAACCTAAAGGCAGTTTCTTGGTCCAGTGCAAAATCGGGCAAAGGGCTACACTCAGCACTTGGATACTCACTTAAGCTTGAGTACTCACCAGTAATGTTACTTAGAGCATAAGTGTTTAAGAATGGATCTTCAGCGGCAGCTCCGCAGTTTGCATCTGAAAATAGAACGCCACCATCTAAGAAACCATAATCTTCAAGCTTTGCTTCTGGGACTAGCAACCCTGCGTTATCGTATTCAAAGCCACCACGTTTTACTCGCCTAGATTCAAACGTGAGCGCAGGCCCAAAGTCTGACGGGAAAAAGGAAACACCAACGGCATTCATCTGCATACTTGAGATGTAGTCATAGATATCAATTGCAGCTTTTTTAAGTGGTGAAACAACTGGATTAAAGCAGCGCTGCGTCATCGCAACTTTTGAGGGTAAACCAAAGTATGTTGGTGGATTTAGCGATAGATTGTCAAAAACATTAGAGGCCTGCCAACTTGGAAGTGCAGAATCCCACTCTGAGCCTGCTGGTGGTGCTAAGTAAGAGCTACTATCAACCATCAGTAGCATATCAGTTGGGGTGACACGTGCCTGAGAAGTTAGCTTATAGGGGATAGCCGCAGCGTCAGAAAAATAGGAAGCAAAAGGAATAAATGATGTCTCATTAAGCTCTAACAACACCGCATCGCTGGCTGTTGTAATAGTTAAGTTTGTAGCAACTGCTGCTCCAAGTTTTCTAGTTACATAGTCTTGAGCAACTGCCGCAGCCTTAGCTTGAAAAGGTAAATTTTGAGCCGCTAACATCACCGCTGAATCTAAATGCTCTTGGTTTCGTTCCAACTCCGTATAAAACTTAACTAAGCCGATACTAAAAACAAAGCCTAGAAACATAAGTGGCATGAGGAAAGTTACAATAAGGAATAGAGTCGATCCGCTTTCTGAGTTTACTTTTTTCATTAGAGCTTGGCCTGAGTATTGATAGTTTCAATCAGCTGGATAATTGGCGGAGCCAAGAAACAAAGTAATAAACCAGCAAACGTTAACAAAAGTGGCATAGTTGCTTTCACAGGCATCTTAGCTATCTCTTCCTCGACAGATTCCTGAAAGTATAATTGTGTTGAGTCGCTGAGCTCACGCAGAGGCATCACAAGTTCACCTCCCTCTTTTTGTGCAACTGCTAAGTGAGTAAAAGCATGCCTAACTGCACTGTGATCCACTACTGAAGCAACGTCTTTTAAGCTTCTCTCAAAACTTAATCCTGATTCAGTTAACTTATAGACAATAGTTAAAAGCTTCGTTACTGGATCGTTTTTCTTTGAAACAACTACATATTCACTTTCTTTTACAGCAGCACCCACGGCGGGAAGGATATCTAAGCCAGCCTGAACAGCCATAACTAAACGCTCCATGACAACAGGCAAAAAGAACTCTATCTGTTTTTTGTATTTCTCTTTCTTCTTATCTAAAGCAACCCCGCCTCCGATATATCCAAGACATGCTCCAATCACTGCTGAGCAAACAATAATCGTTGGAGTGCTCTCTAAGAACAAGAAGGAAAGCAACAGAACACAAAAACAGGTTATTAGAGGTGCGATCTTTCTTTTATACAAAAAATCCGCACGTTCTTTCTCTTCAATAAGCCCTGCATTAGCTAAATCATCATGAAATACGTAGCCTGAAAGAGAACGGATCTCGTTCTCTGCCTTAATGTCAGCGGGGGCTCTATGACTCTCAAGCAACAGCAGATCATCCTTCAGCTCTAAACTCTCATCACGCAGGTCTTCTAAAACATCGAATGCAAAGCGCCTACGATCTCGAAGGTAAAGGAAAGCACCAACGACCAAAAAGCTTACTAAAATTGCAACGTGTAGGATCTCTGAGTTCACTATGTCATCTCCCTACCAGCAATTCTTCTCATCCAGATCATTCCAGCTAAGATAAGCGCAACTCCTGTACCAATAACCTTAGAGCCGGCAGGATGACTCAATGCTGCATGTACCGAATCAGGATTACTAATAAATTGAATCAGCATTATCGCAACTGCGCAGCCTGCGATACCAAGTGATGCAATTTTTTGCATCGCTATGGCCGATTTTATCTTTCTCAAAAAAGACTGACGTTGTCGTGTGACTCTAGCCAAGCGCTGTAAGCAAATTGCGAGGGAAGAACCTTCTTTTCTAGCTAGAATCATTGCGTCTCTTAGCATTTCTAAATCTGGAAGATTAATTGAAATTGCAAAATTTCGTATAGCCCTCTCCTCTGTAAAGCCTCTTTCAATCAGATCTCTAAAAGTATTTAGCTCTTCAACAATTACAGAATCTTTTGGAAACAAACTAACTGAATGTACAAGAGCAGAGAGTGGATCAGCCCCTGTTTTAATAGAAGAAGCTAACGATAATAACAGTGCTGTATAATCTTTCTCAAAGCTAGCAGCACGAGCTTTAGCTTTATTTGAAATTCTCAAATCCTCAAAATAAAGATGAGCTGCGATAAAAATCAACAAGAGTGGTCTTTGAGTTACAACAGCTAGAGCAATTACAAGCGTAGCCACCACTAAAATCCTAAGAACGAGCGCCTTTGATTGCTTTTTAGTAAACCCAGCATAAACAAATTTCTCTACAATTCGACGCAAAGATGCTCTTCCTTCAAGATCTTCAAAGGTGTAACGAGCATCAGCTTGATCTACTAAAAGTGAATTTGGGATTTTCTTAGAAAGTAGAGTTTCAAGCCTCTCAATCTCTGCTTGCTGGGAGAACATCTTTTACTCCCTCGTTTGTAAAACAGATGGTATTTGGTTTAGAAAAACCTCCTGTTTCTCTAGCTCCTCACGATGAGCACTGGTGCGATTTGGCACCTTCCACGTTGGCCGACCATCAACTGCTACGTACTTAAACATTTCTCGTTGTCGTATGACACCTTCGGCTACTGGTCCTATCTCTTTGACTTCGTAAATTCTACGCTTACCTGTGTCTCTACAGATATCAATAAAAACGATACATTGAATAGATTTAGCAATCTGCTCATAAACTACTTGCCGAGCAACTCCCTTCTGAGCTCTTCCTAGAAACAGCTCCAAACGAGAGATTGCCTCAGAGGCATTCCGAGCATGAATCGTTGAAAGGCCTGGGTGACCAGATGCACACACATCGATAAATGATTCTGCAGCCTCCGCATCGCGCATCTCGCCAAAGATAATTCTATTCATCGCCATACGCATACCAGCTCTGATACATTCAGAGGGCGAAACTCTACCAGCCCCATCTGTATTTTCGTTACGCGTATACATGTAACGCACATGTGGGTGCTCTAAAATAATCTCTGGGGTATCCTCGATTACCAAAATACATTCATATGCGGGCATACTTGAAGCAAGCGCCCTCACTAATGTGGTCTTTCCTGTACCAACTTCACCAACCACCAAAATCGTATTACCAGCCTTAACCATCGCTTGCAGATAGTTAAGAATTTCCTTAGGCGCCAAACAAAACCCGAGCAGGTCATCAACTGTTACAGTAGGAAAGCGGTTTAATCTTATTGTTAAATATGGCCCAGATTCACACAGGCACTTATGTACAGCATGTATACGTGCATAGCTGCCGACCATTCCATCCGCTATAGGCTTTGCAGTTGAGTATGTAGTGCCTGCTTTCTGTAAAATTTTCTCAACAAAAGCTTCATACATTTGTTGATTTGGAAATGAGAGATCTGTGTTTAAATTACTTCTACTCTGTTGAACTGTTATCTTTGAATAGTTTGTAACTATAATGTCACTTGTCTTTGGATCATCAACTAACTCTTGCAGAATTCCAAATTCGCGCTGACTTTTTTCTAAGAGGGAAAGAATTTCATCACGCTCAATCGGCGCAAGCTCAAAACCTAGTCTAACTGCTACACGCTGAATAAGCTCCTGCAGATCGGCATTTGATAATTCATCCTGACTATTTGGATCTGCCTGCTCGTAGCCAATTTCACGTTGCACCTCTTCTAAGATATGAGCTAGTGCTGGTGTTAGGCCTTTGTGTTTTGTTCTGACAGTTCTAGTTTTAGAACCACTTTGGGGAGACATCGCAGCAGGAACCGCCGCACTTCTTGGATTATCGAGCAGCGCTAGATCTATCTTTTGCATCTTGATTTCCCGCTACAAAAAATCCCTCTGGTATAATATCCGTAGGAACCCACTTTCCGTTACGCAGAGCATAGCTCTTGCCCTGCTCATCGCGTAAAGTGACAAATCCATTTACAGCGCCGTTTGGGTTTAAGGTCTTAGATGAGCCTTTAAGCTGCGCTGAAGTAAATTGAGTATCATCCCACTGCTCCTGATCGCGAGTACCTCTTAAGGCAAACGCAATTCTTCCTAATGGAATTGCTGTATTAATTGCTAAACACTGCTCCTGAGAGACAAGCAGCGTTACTGTTTTAGGAACATTTGGTGAAGCATTACCACCAACTGGCGAAACAGATCTCTCCGCAGAGAGAATTTTAACTTTCTCTGCAATTACTGAGGTCTTACTCTTTTCAACTAATAATACATCGACAATTGAACCTGAGCCCGCCCAACCCTCAACAGCTGAAGTTGCATCTACCTTTATTGTCATAGCACGCATGCCTTTAGGTATGCGCTCAACAACTGGGTTACTAGCAGCAGCTTCTAAACTTAGGTTTTCTTTAAAGATCGGTAAGCTTGCAGGAAGTGGAGCAATTGTAACTGCTTCAACAAACTGATCGATATTTTGCAAAGCTCCATTTGGCAACTGGTGCTTTGGGTAAGGAACATGTCGAAATCGAATGTCCCTTACCTTAGTTCCTGTTGGCACAAACTCAGCAGGAACCGGCACAGTTACCGTATCGTATTCGGCCACAATCTTTGGTTGATTGTTACTCGCCTGCACTTCCACATCGCTCTTTTTAGTGATCAGCACAGCGATAACAATAGCTGTTACACATAGCAGAGCTAACTGTAAAAGCCCTTTGTCCTTACGACGGGAACGAGTAGTACGAGATTTTGACCGAATAGGCATAGATTCTCTTACACACTAGCAGCTTGAGTATTCGCCCAACCACTAACAGCTTGTAAAAGCCCTTGGATGCTTGTTCCTAAAGTTCCCATTGCAACAAACACAACTGCTGCAAGGATAGCTGCACCAGCAGCATATTCTAACAAGCTTAATCCTCTTTCATCATTACGAAGCTTAGAGGCTACTTTCACATACGTCTCAATCATCGCTATTCTCCTCGATAGTATTTTAAAGTTATGAAACATTTGCTTTCTGGAAGAGCTCCTCTGCATCTACCTGGGTTTCTGTTTCGGGCTCCTCTAGAGACTCAGTGCTGTTTGCGCTTTCGCTAACAAGTTTATCAAAGAGTGCCTGGGTTGATTTAGCTTCATGCTCCAGATCCACTCTTGATTTTTCTTTTGCAAATGGAAGTAATCTTGTTTTTTCTTTCTTATTATCACCAAGCTTAATAGCCTGATCAGGTCCAGTGATTGCTCTATCAGCTTTCACAAATTTCTTAGCAAAATTTCTAACAAATGATTTAGCCTCAGCAGCTCTCAAAGCTTCAGCTTCATCACGTATACCTAAAAATCCAATTAATCCCGTGATGCTCCTTTGAAGCTCTTTTGAGCCTCTACTAAAAAGGGTGTCACCACTACCTGGCCAACGATGTCCAGCATTACAATTTGGAATCTGAAGTGGATACCAATTCAAATTTTCATCTTTTAGAGCAAAGCCTAATTCATTTTTAAGTACCGCTGTTGGTAGTCCCTCTTTAGCCGGCATGTTCTCAACGAAGACAAGCCTAGCGTTAGGAGCCATTAGAGATTTAATCTGCCCAGCCTTACTAATTGAAGCATAGAGCGCTGCAGGATCGTTATTGATAACAAAGGCAACTTTATCAGCTACACGGTAGAGGGTTTTTAGAATTGAGCCCCGCGCGCAACCTACATCTATAACTACAGCATCATAGATTTCATCTAAAACTTCCAAAATCGAGATTAGGATTCGTGCATAGCCAGCATGGTAGTCATAGAGATCTTCCGTTTCTCCACAGGGGGGCATGCAATACAGATCCTCTTCATCCCAGACCTGCACTAAACACTGCTCCACAAACTCTTCGGTGATCGGTCTGCTTCCATCAAGCAGTAATTGTAAGTTTTCATTGATAAAAGGTTTAGCCTGCAGAAATCGGCTTAGATCCTGAGTTTCAAAATCGAAGTCTATTAGTGCAACCTTCTTATCATCTCTTACAAGCTCCTCAGCGATTGCAGAAGCAAGTGAGGTAACTCCTAAACCACCCTTAGCAGAGTCTACTAAAACTAACTCTCCTTTTGATGTCTTACGTGATTTTCGGCAGTGAAGGATTATCTTTTTAAAGAAATCTAGAGACGTAATTGTGTTAGAGATTGTATCGTCCGCCCCTAACCTGGCTAAATCTTCAATCAGAACTAAGTCTTCTTGTGATTCATTAAGAAAAGTTAAAATTGGAGTATCAGGCAAAAGTTTACGAATTTTAGCAACTGTTGAGATATCTTCAGCGATTAACTGTGGGCCGAGTAGACAAGCATCGGGGGTAGCGTGAAATTTAAGCTCCTCGAGAGAAAGAGGCTTAACAGAAATTTTTGGTAACAGTGATGTGCTTTGTGCTTCTAGCTGTTGAAACAGTGTTATCTGCTCAACTAGCTTACTCCTTGATTCAGCACTAATATCAACAACGATTAGGCGCAACATTAAGTATTCGGTCTCTCAGGTGTTAAATAGCAATAAAGGGCAATTCCCCTTCTCACGAGAGTTCTCGCAAATAAAACCTAAAAGTTGTCAAAAAATTTTCAAATACTAACCCTTTGGCGTGGCCAAGATTAACACTAGCTAAAAAGGTAATCAAAAATCGGTTAGGTCATGACTAGATCTTGTGTTAAAACAGGTAATTAGCATCACTTGCTTAAACAGAATTAAAGCTGTAACTAACTCATATTATTGCATGTTAGTAGACCTTAAAATAAACAGATCCTGGCTAACCCTAAAATGGGGTGCGCTATACAAAATGGTGCATGAGATAACTGCTGCTCAACAGTCTATCTTGTTAGATCGGTGCTTAAGAGAACTCTTAAATCAGGAACTACTTCTAAGCTCTAGCGCGATTGATATCAAAGGCATCGATTCAAAATCCAAAGAAAAGTTACTCTCTATTCGAGGTGAGGTTTTTCTATCTGAAACGGAGAGGGATCCTTTCGAGCTCGACATCTTAACGCACTTTCAAGAGTTCGATGGTGTTCATCACATTAAACATAGCCTTGAAGAGATTAGAGCAGGAAGCCTACCAAATTTTGTACAAACGCAAAATTTAGGACGGGTGTTTCCGCTAAATTTAACAGAATGGAGCATAGGATTAGAGATCTTTGAAAGTCGACGTACCTTGGTTTTAGGATATGCTCCACAAGCAACTCAGTCTCTAGAGATAAAATGTAGCGTTGATAAGTTAGAAATTGAGATCTCAACCGAAAGCCAAGAAAAGAAAGAAACTCTGCCTCTTCAAAAATTAAACCTACTAGAGAAGCTTGATAAGATACTCTCTGACGTTATAAATTTAAGAATTTCAGATTCCTGGAAAGCTGCCTAGCACTAGCAAGACTAATGAAACCCTGGGGCAAGTGGCAGGATCCAAGCTGAGTGACGTAGACCCCATTTTTCTTTCATCAAATCTACAGTTGGGTCTATTAAGCTGTGAGCAGGTCTTCCATTTAAAGAGGTCTCTGTTCGAACTCTAACTTCAATATTTTTAAATCCCTCTTTGATCTTCTCCTCTCCTAAGAGATGAGCAAATTGCAAAATCATATGGGGTCGAGTTGACATCTTGCGTGCCTGCCTTTGGTTGAGATATTTGCGCGGACTAACATTCCAAACCTGACCAGTATCAGGGTCTGTTAGTTTAAAAACTATCTTATATGTATCTTTGTCTCGCAATTTCATATGCCATGCGAAGTTGTGCCCCTCTTCTGTCCAACTAACATTTCCTGGATAAAGAAAATGTCGAAAGGGCAGCAGAAACTGAATCAAAAAAAATACACTTAAAAAGATCTTTGTTGCAGGTAATGGCTCAATAACTGGATCTAAAGCCTGACGAGATCTGCGTAAAAGCCTAAGTGGCCAATCAGGGCTAAAGAAAACCAAACTTGCAAACAGCATAAACCAGGGGAAAATTCCGATAGAAAACATCTCTGAATTGACAAGATGAAAGCTCACCGCGGCAATAAATGCAGGAACTCTTGTTTTCTTCCAGATCAAAGCAGGCACAACTAGTAAATCAAAAAGGAGTCCACCATAGCAGAAAAGATAGACCATCCACTCTTCAGTAAAGAATTTCCCAATTACAGGAAAATCGGTGCGACCTGCCAACCATTTACGCATAGGCTCACCCGCTAGCCAATCGGGGTTTATCTTTGCAATTCCACCGAAGAAATAGGGAATTCCTATGATAAGCCTGACAGTCCAAAGCCACCAAATAGAGATTGAATTTGATTTAATCTTTTTGCAAAGAATCGAGTCGATTGAAAAATATCGATGTAAGGGAACAAAACAAATTAAAAAACTGATAAGACAGATTAAATAGAAATGATTTAAGTAGTTCGCTTTTTCTAATAAAAATACATAAGTAAAACCTAAGAAAAATATGATTGTAGAAATACGATAGAGAAATCCAAGCAAAATAAAGAGTGCGCTAATTGCAAGTACCACAAAGTGGATGTACATGCCATGACCTGGCCATGGTGTTACCCACTCAAAACCTTCATATGGAAAATTATATGTTGGCTCAATCCAATATCGAGAGATCCAGCCATGGCTGTAGTAGCGATAACATTCCCATAGCAAAATCGCTCCAAATGCTATCCGAAAGACAACTAATGAAGCGACTGAAACAGATCTATTGGAGCTTATAACTACCCCTCATCGTCATCATCATCCTGAGAGCCACCAGAACCTCCAGATGAACCACTGGAACCTCCGGAGGAGCCATCATCGTCATCATCATCTAGAGAGGAACCACCAGAGCCGCCCGATCCACCACTGTTGTCATCATCATCTAGAGAGGAACCACCGCTTCCTGAAGATCCACCTGATCCGCCTGTACCACCAGAACCACCTGAGAGATCATCATCGTCGTCGCTATCATCAGAGCTTCCACCTGAACCGCCACTTCCGCCAGATGAATTTCCATCATCATCGTCATCTAAACTTGAACCACCACTGCCACCTGAGCCACCGGAACCACCAGAGTTTCCTCCATCGCTCACTGAGGAGCCAGCACTTCCTCCTGTGCCACCACTTCCAGCGTCTCCTCTGTCATCCCCTCCAGAGCCTGCACTACCATTACTTCCAGCAGAGGAGCTATCATCATTAACAGGATCATTGCTAGTCTCAACACTTACATCTCTTGGAGACGCAGTATCTCTTGATTGGTTTAATTGGAAGTCAACTCTAACAGTTGCACTTTGAGTAGGCAGAGAATTTACGACCGCAACTGCTACGAAATCGCCACCACGGAATTCAAAATTAGCATCACCGGAAACAGCGGCACTGACAGAGAACGACCCGGCACTATCTGTAACAGCCATATCTCCAGTATTAAGCACAGTAACTGTAACACCTGCTTGTGGAGTTTCGTCAGTATCAAAGAGTCTACCGATAAAGGTCTTACCTCCGGTACCCTTAGTTCCACCACCACAACTCCCGATAAAAAGGATTGTCAGTAGAAATATTATCGATAAAAAGAATCTATCTCTAAGGTTAAGCTTCTGAATCGTTTGAAACATCTCCACTCTCTAATTACGTAAATAAGACACTAACTTTTAAAATCTTCCTCTATCCTACTAAACGAGCCTATTACAACTCTGGCGACTTCGCCATCTGTCGCTCGTTTTGGATTCAAATCGCCATCAAATTCTGCCAAAAATTTCCGTGCTTTTCTATGGAAAACCTCACCCTGCTCTATCAGCCATTCCCTTATTTTTGGAAGAGCACGAGGGTCAATCTTATCGTACTCTGTTTTAAGATGTAAATTAGGCACCTCTTTCCGCTCAAAAACGTTCTCCTCAACACCAGAAACGAGATCATTTAGATCTTCAGCTAGGAGCATGACACCCTCTTCCAAATTTTCAGAGGAGATATGAGAACCTGAAACCATGTTTAATCCTCTTGCTGTACGCTTGACTAAACCAGCTCGCTCCATCTCGTACAAAACAGTATAGGGATTAAGATCTGCTGAGACAGACCTTACGAGCTGAGTGAACTCACTATTCGATCCTTCGACGGAGATTGTTCTGGGTTTGCCAGATTTGGTTAGAAAATGTGGATTTTGTTGCCAAGCACCTAGAATCTTACTTACGAGACTCTCTGCGCGTGTTCTAAAGTCATTGTTTCTATAAATACGAGTAACGTCTTTTCGATGCACACCCGTCATTACACTTAAACGACTAACACTGACATCTTCAGATCTTTTCTGAAGATCTTCTTTTGCAACCTGGACATATACGATTTTTACAATCTCAATTAGATCATTGAGCTTTAAGGAATGACGCAAGCAAAGTCGTAAGACAGGGCGCAACATAAACATTGCGCCCTCTAAAATGATGTCTTTTGCTGACTTTGCCACTCTTAGTTAGCTTTAAAAACCTATTTAAATCTTTTAACTATCATCGTCATCGTCGCTTCCGCCGCTTCCGCCGCTTCCGCCGCTTCCGCCACTTCCGCCACTTCCGCCGCTTCCGCCGCTTCCGCCACTTCCGCCACTTCCGCCGCTTCCGCCGCTTCCGCCGCTTCCGCCGCTTCCGCCGCTTCCGCCACTTCCATCATCATCGTCATCATCACCTAAGCTTTTTTCGTCATCCTTTTCTAACTTAAGAGCAACTAATTGATCATTGCTTGATACACATTTAAGCTCAGCATACTCACCTACACTAAAATCAGATAAAGAGATGTTGTTACTTAACGCATCTTCATACTTAGTAGTGCCAGTTAACAAACAAGTTGTAGAACCAATTGTCGCTGAACTTTGGCTTAATGCACTAAGTATTCCTTCAACTTTTAAAATTCCATTTACTATTGTTGAACTTCCGCCGTTTGCTACCTCATCACCATCATCGATTCCATTATCATCAGAATCAGAATCACAAACACCTGAATTTAGAAGGTATTCAATTCTATCTGGAATACCATCACCATCAGAGTCAATGTAGGATTTTGCGGCAGTTTTTTCACGAAGCTGTTTCCTGGCAAAATATGAGATTCGATTCATGAGTTTTTCAGACTGATTCTCATATCTTTTGATTTTATTAAGAAGTTGCTGAATCTTCTTTCTTAATCTTGTATCTTTATTTGTCGCATAACTAGGCTCAACTACAATGAGCAGTAATCCAACAAATAAGAACATCTTTAATGCTGATAAGAGTGTTCTCTTCATCCTTTTCTCCTTATATTTCATAAGCAAAGTCTATAGTGTGATATTATCACACCATGTGAGTTTTTTGAATAGGATTTTGCATTTTTTTAAATGCAATTATTTCAGATAGTTAGAACTGTGAAGTCAAAAGACTCTGATTTACATCAATCTCAGCTTTAGCTTTCAGCGTATTTATGACCGATGCAAATAGAAGCCTTCCTGCACGCGCACTCTCCTGCTCTCGTGTTGAAGCTATCTTTGAATCAATATCTTCAGGTTTTGGAGCAATTATCTTTGAAACCTGAAATAGATAGAACTTTCCATTCACATCATGCACAGACTCCGGCATAGAGTTTTCATTGTAAGTGCGAAAGATCTCCTTAGAAACTTCTGGGTCAGTAAAGACTCCTGTTCGTCCTTTAGTTCGAGTTAACTCAGATTGAGTCTGAAGAGTCGCTTTTATACTAGCCGCAGCCTCCTTCATGGTTTTAATTTCTCCAGATAAGAAACTATTTAAGATTGCGTCAGCCTGATTTCTCGCGAGCTCTTTAGATTTTATCCTTTTCCAAGCTTCAACAACCTTAGCTTTAACAAAATCAATTTGTGGGATCTCAGATGGAGCATACTCCTTGATGCCTACTAATATCGTCTTATCTCCCAATTCAACTAGTTGCTCAGAGATATCTGCATCCTTGATAACTTTAGCAGTGAGACCTCTATATCCCTCTGGATCCTTACCTGCAGACATAAGCTCAGGAGTAACCCCTGTTGTAATATTCTTAGTCACAGCAAACTGATCAAGTGGAACAGCCTTCTTTGTCCACTGGTCATACATATCGTACGCATCTGCTACTGCGTAAGCAGGCGCTTGCTCTTTTCTAATTGTTTGCTCAATCTCTGCTTTGACTTGATCAAGATCTTTTACAGCGGGTTCTTGGTAGTCCTCAACCTTAACTATATGATAGCCGTAGTCAGTCTCAACCAACTCTGATATTCCAGGACCTTTTAACTTAAAGGCAGCTTCTTCTAGCGCAGGGTTTTGAGTTCCTCGCTCAAACCAACCTAAATCTCCACCATTAGCCTTACTAACAAAATCATCTGAGTACTGAGCAACTAGCCCTTCAAAATCCTCTCCAGCCACTGCCTTTTGCAGAACTCCCTCTGCTTTCTCTTTGAGAGACGCCATCGCTTTTGGATCATCCTCTTTACCGAAGGTAAACTGGATGTGGCGAGCCTTTATCTTTTCTGGAGTTCTAAACTTAGATTCGTTATCAGCGTAATAAACTTCTACATCCTCAGGCAGAACTTCTACCTTTTCTAAGTAATTTTTTGGATCAAAAACTACATAATAATAAGAAACCTCAGGCTCAGTTTCGTAGTCAGTTGCATTCTCTTCATAAAAGGATTGAAGTTCATCATCTTTAGGATCCTCGACCTGAGCGACGAACTCACTTGGATCAAACTCAAGGTAATCCACATCAAATTTTGTTTCGTTAATCTCAAGGATTGATCGTGTTTCATTTTTTGAAGCATAAGAGAAATCAGTTAGTAGCTCTGAGAATTGCCCAACTAATGCTGTTTCACGAGCTTGGCTTTCAAACTGACCAGCCGTCATGCCCATCTGCCGTAAAAAGGCACGATATGTATTTGCATCATAGCCGTTATCAAACAGACCTGTGCTCATAAGCAAGTTCTGAATTGCAAGCTTGCTTGGTACAAGCCCAATCTCTGTCGCTTCTTCCTTAATCAACTCATCGGCGATAAGCTGATCTATGATCTGCTGATTTAAATTCAAACTAGCTGCAAACTGATCATAGTTATCGCCAAACATACGACGATAGCGTTGTTCTAGATTCTTGCGCTGCCTATAGAAATCTTCAATTGAAACTTCATGGTCGTTCACGGTGACTGCGACCTGATTGTTTCTGCTGCTCCCCATGTTAAGACCAAAACCAGTCATAACAAATGAAACGGTCGCTATAACAAAAACCAAAAAGAAGGAGCGTTTATAATTGTGAAATATCTGAAGCATTTCCCTATTTTCCTGTCATTGCGAGGGAGCATAAGCGACCGACGCAATCTGTTTAAATTAGAACATTTTCTCTTTCTTGCAGAGATTACTACGTCCCAATTGCATACTGCAATTGGTCCTCGTAATGACACGCAATCATCTCTCTACATACTCAAAAAGGCTACTAAAATCCTGTGGGGGCTTAATCGAACGCCACCTAGTTTCAGACTGAATACCCTCGAGCAAAGCTTCAACTTCAGACAAACTATCCTTGCTCGTAATCAAACAGACTATTGAGTGGTCATCCTCAAAGGTCTTAACAGAAGCTAGACCATCGTATCCCTCAAAAAGTGCCTGAAGGTAAACTACCTCCGATCTGGGAAGCTGTAAGGTAATAATAGCCGTTTCTGAATCAACAAAGGTTACCACTACTACCCTTTTCTCTTCTCAAGCTCGTCTTTCAAAATCTCATTTACAACTTTAGGGTTCATGCTGCCTCCAGACTTCTTCATTGTTTGACCAACAAAAAAACCAAAGAGTTTATCATTACCACCTAAGTACTGCTCAAGCTGAGTAGGGTTTTCATCTATAACTGATGTCACAGTTTTTCTAATCTCTTCAGGATCAGTAATCTGCTTTAATCCTTGCTCCTCAACAATTTGCTCAGGAGATTTGCCGGTGTTGAACATCTCCTCAAAGACAACCTTAGCCATCTTGCCACTTAGCACGTCAGTCTCTATCAACTTAATCAACGTTCCAAGATCGCGTGCAGAGACTTTGCAGTCTTCAAACCTAATGGCTTCCTTGTTTAGGTATCCAAACAGTTCTGAGGTAAGCCAGTTAGCAGTTGCCTTAGCGTTAGAGCAGATCTGAAATGCTTCCTCAAAGTAATCTACAAAGAGTCTTTCCGCAGTAATTACATCCGCATCGTATTCAGAGAGACCATAAACTTCTATGAGCTTAGTTCTAGCCTCCTCTGGCAATACAGGCATAGAATCCCTAACAGCCTCAATTAAACTTTTCTGAATCTTAAGTTCTGGCAAGTCAGGATCTGGAAAATAACGATAATCAGCAGACTCTTCCTTACTTCTCATCGCATGAGTAGTTCCAGTCTCACTATCAAACAATCGTGTTTCCTGAATTACAACATCACCAGCTTTAATCACAGCTATCTGGCGTGCGATCTCATACTCCAAAGCTTTCTCTACAAACTTAAATGAGTTGATGTTCTTAAGTTCAGTACGTGTTCCAAATTTGGTCTCGCCAACAGGACGAACAGAGACGTTGGCATCGCAACGCATGCTCCCTTCTTCCATGTTGCCATCGCAGATCTCCAAGAAGCGTAAAATCTTACGCATGGTCTTTAAGTAAGCAGATGCTTCTGCGGGAGTTCTTAAATCTGGCTCCGATACAATCTCTAGTAGTGGCACTCCGGCACGGTTAAGATCCACAAGCGAAGTTCCCGATCTCGGATCATGGATATTCTTACCAGCATCTTCTTCCATATGAATACGAGTAATACCAATGGATCGCACCGTATCATCAAAACGAACTTTTATATTACCGTGCTCGCATATCGGCTCTTCATATTGGGAAATCTGATAGCCTTTAGGCAAGTCAGGATAAAAATAGTGTTTACGTGCAAATCTATTTCTTTTTCTTATCTGACAGTCAGTAGCGAGTCCTAGCATAATCGCATACTCAACTACCTTCTTGTTCAGCACAGGCAAACAACCTGGCATTCCAAGAGTAACTGGATCTGTTAGTTCATTAACACCATGACCAAACTCTGTTGAGGAAGGAGTAAAGATCTTTGAGCACGTAGTTAACTGTGCGTGAACCTCTAAACCTATGACTGCTTCATAATCCATATAAATTCCTACGAAAGCGGTGGAAGTTGTTTATGCCACTCAGTAGCTTGCTCAAAATGATGACCAACACGGAAGAGCGTAGATTCATCAAACGGTTTACCTATCAGTTGAAGTCCAATTGGAAGTCCTTTTGCATCGAGTCCACATGGAACACTCATACCAGGTAATCCAGCTAGGTTAACAGGTATTGTAAAGATATCATTCAAGTACATCTGCAGAGGATCGTTTACCTTCTCACCGATCTTAAATGCCGTTGTTGGTGCAGTTGGACATGCTATCAGATCGCACTTTTCGTCAAAGGCTAAATCAAAATCTCGCTTAACTAGTCGCCTAACTTTTTGAGCATGAAGATAATATGCATCGTAGTACCCTGTAGATAATACGTATGTCCCTATCATGATTCGACGCTTAACCTCGTCACCAAATCCTTCTGAGCGAGTCTGCATATAAAGTTCAAGCAGATCAGATGCTTTTTCTGCACGCTTTCCATACCGTACACCATCATAACGAGCTAAATTAGAAGAAGCTTCCGCAGGCGCAATAATGTAATAAGTTGCTAGTGCGTACTCAGTGTGCGGAAGTGATATCTCAACAAGCTCTGCACCAAGAGATTCTAATTTAGTTAACGCTGCTTGAATTGACACCTTAACCTCTGGATCAATTCCTTCAATAAAATATTCCTTTGGTACCCCGACCCTTAAGCCCTGTATTGCTGAGTCGAGAGACGAAGAAAACTCAGGAACTTCCAGTTGCATTGAGGTCGAATCCTTCAAACAATGTCCGCTTATAACTTCAAGTACCTCAGCACAATCCTTAACACTGTTTCCAAATGCTCCGACCTGATCTAACGAAGAGGCATATGCAATAATTCCAAAGCGACTTACTCGACCATAGGTTGGTCTAATACCAACAATTCCTGACAATGAAGCAGGTTGCCGAATGGAGCCACCAGTATCTGTTCCAAGTGCAAGAGGAACGAGACGAGCAGAAACAGCAGCCGCCGATCCTCCACTAGATCCTCCTGGAACACACTCTTTGTTCCAAGGATTCTTAACCGGGCCAAACGCAGAATTTTCATTTGAAGACCCCATGGCAAACTCATCCATGTTAGTCTTACCAACAATCACCGCACCCGCTTCCTTAAGTTTAACAACAACCGTAGAATCATAGGGTGAGATAAAATTAGAAATGATATTGCTACAAGCTGAGGCTTTTTGATTCTTAGATAGCATCAAGTCCTTCAGAGCAATCGGAACACCAGTCAACGAATAGGCTTCTCCTGATGCAATTTTTCTATCTGCTAATTTTGCATCAGCAAGCGCATCTTCAGCAGAGAGGGAAACAAATGCATTCAAGTCCTTATGCTGCTCAATGCGATCAAGATAAGCTTTTGTTATCTCAACCGAAGAGAACTCTTTACTAGCTAGACCCTGACGAATCTCAGAGACGGATTTAAAAGTAATATCTGACATACCTACTCAGAATCGTGATCTTTAATAATTGGAACTCTAAAAAATTGTCCGTTTACATCAGGTGCATTCTTTAGGACTTCTTGTATCTCGAGCGACGGCTCAACCTGATCTTCGCGAAAGACATTAAACACGCCATGAACGTGAGTCATCGGCTCAACATCACTTACATCAAGTTCGTTAAGTTTTTGGATATGTTCAAAAATTGAGCTAAGCTCTTTTGAGAAATGCTCGGCTTGAGCATCTGTGATTGCCATCCTTGCTAGGTGGGCAATCTTAAAAACTTCTTCTTTAGAGATCATTAATTACCTTCTATGAATTCTCCTATACTGCACTCTGTAGTTGAACTACTGGAGGCAAATACTATATAAATCATGCACTTGAGAAAACAAGGTGTTACGAGCTATGGCTTATTTTAGAACATAGTTATAAATATGGAGCAAAAGATAGAAACTCTTCGCCTGATACATGCTCTAACCAGAGCCCTAGCACACAAGATACGGACACCCCTGTCTGTTATCTCAAACGATCTTAGCTACTTCCAATCCCAACTTGAGCCTGGGGAAACAGAGAGGGGATTAAGAAAGGTACGTGAGATAAATGAAATCCTAAAACTCTGTGGAGAGCTAGGCTCTGGTGAAGTTAAAATTGAAAGCCTAAACGCAGAAGAGTTAAAAGATTTAATTCTACAAAACGCTCCAGAGATTGCGGTAAATGTTTCAGAAAGCAAAAGCTACAATCTTGATAAGCAAAAGTTCATCTTAGCTCTTCAACTAATCGCCCACACGCTGAGTGATTATTGCAGCAAAGCGAATCTTGAGAACTGCAAAATCACCGCAGTACTTGATTCAAAAATTACTCTAAATGTAGTCAGGCTAGAGAAAGATATTAAGACTGAATCTTTTACCTCTCTCTTTTGTGAACAACTTCAATTCGATTCACCCTACCCCCCAATCATCGATGCAATTCTAATCGCCCATGATTTAAAGGTAAATTTAATCGATGGTCAGTTTACTATTTTAAACTAGATAAATAGTGTATAAACCTGACATGTCAGGCGATCAGAATATCCTATTAATTGATGACGATAGTGACGCTATTTTAAGTCTAGCTCGAGCACTAAAGGCTGCAGGGATTACTCACCCGATACATATCGCAACAAACAAAGAACAGGGCCTAAGTTTACAGCACGAATATTCACCACAAGTAATTGTACAAGATCTCTGTATCGATGAAGCCATCGGTCCTGAAAGCGGATTTGAGCTGCTAAGATCAATCTTAAACCACGACTCAACTTGTCGTGTAATAGTTTTAACTGGGTACGGAACACCTGAGTTAGGAGTAACCTGTCTTAAAAATGGCGCAGCGAGTTTTCTAGAAAAGCCCCCTGATATCTCGCACCTTTCAGCTCTAATCTTAGATGGCATCAAACAATCTGATCTGAGACGAAACTACGAACAACTATCTAAAGATAGCGTCAGCCTTACGAATATAATTGGCGAAAGTGATGCAATTAAAAAACTTCGAAAAGAGATCGAATACGCTGCCTCTAACGATCAACCCCTGCTTATCACAGGAGAAACAGGAACCGGCAAAGGACTCTGTGCTCAAGCAATTCATAAACTTAGCAAACGAAGCAAAGGTAAATACGTTAGGTACCAGCCTAATTTCTCTACACCTGACTTAGTTAATAGCGATCTGTTTGGACACAAAAAAGGTGCTTTTACCGGAGCTGATGCTGACAGATCAGGTCTCTTAGTTGAAGCTGATACTGGCACACTATTTTTAGATGAAATTGATGAACTACCTCTTGAAACACAGGTCAGTTTACTTGGTGTGCTTCAAGAAAAATCTTTCAGACCACTCGGCTCAAATGGTGAAATTGCATCTGATTTCAGACTTATCTGTGCCTCAAATCAAGACATTGATCAGTGCGTTAGCGAAAAGAAAGTGCGGCAAGATTTCTACCACCGTATTGCACATGCTAGAATTCA
The DNA here is from genome assembly GCA_020635175.1 of Deltaproteobacteria bacterium. Taxonomy (GTDB): domain Bacteria; phylum Bdellovibrionota_C; class UBA2361; order UBA2361; family J135; genus JACKAH01. The sequence goes on along the minus strand of JACKAH010000001.1, from coordinate 65,917 downwards.
CATCCCAGCGTTACGAGAAAGAAAGCAGGACATCCCGCTTTTAGCTGAATTCTTTTTAGAGAAGTTAAGATCTGCTGAAAAAGTTTCGGTAATTTCTTTAGAGAACGACGCTATCGCTAAACTTCAAGCTTACAATTGGCCTGGAAATATAAGGGAATTACAAGCAATTGTTGAAGGTGGTGCTTACAAAGCACAGTTTGAATCGCGAGTAAGTATTATTGCCGATGATTTAATGTTTACTCCTAAAAAACTTTCTGCTGACTCAGAGGCTTCTTTTCATGATCTCGTTGAAGACTTTAAACTAACACTAATAGAAGAAGCACTCGCACGTCATGATGGCAACCAAGTAAAAGCCGCTATAGATCTACAGATGGATAGGTCAACACTTCGAAGGATAGTTTCAAGAAAGGAACAATAGGTAGAGCAACCTATGTAAGTTCTAAACCAAAGAAACGAACCGCGCGGGCGGAGAGGACTCGTTGAGTCACTCGCCCGCCCGCGCGCCGTTCCCGCTGGTGCTCAGCGCATGCTGCGAGACCAGGACTGCAGCAGCAGCGCCACGTTCTGCTCGAGCTCGCGTTGCGGTTGCGTCGGCTGCTCGTACTGAGGGAACACGAGCGCCTGGAAGCGCTCGAGGTAGTCAGAACTCTGCAGACGCCGCGATGCCCAGCCGGGGTCGAGGCTCTCGTAGTGCTTGATCACCGCGTAGGCCGAGGCCTGTTGCGGGTCGAACTGCTGGTCCGTTCCTCGATGGGTCAGCATCAGAGCCTTGAAGCTCGTCAGCGTGAACTCACCACCATCGAGGAAGACGTCGCCGAAGGCAGCGATCAGCGCTCTGCTGTTGTTCGTGACGACGCAGGTCACGCCATCACGCAGATTGGAGTAGATCCCTGCTCTGCCAGTCTCGGGAGCGAGCACCGCGATGCGATGCTCGAGCAGAGCGAAGAGGCACAGGACAGGATCGTCCTCGAGATTCGGCAGCGAGGGTCCAGGCTTGAGCATGCTCGTGTCGGTCTCCTCGACGAGCGTGTTCTGGATCTTCGACTCGTTGGCGAGCTTCTTCTCGCGCTGACGTTGCTGCCCTTCGTTCTGGATTCGTTGAAGCAGCTCCCAGGCCTTGGCCTGCTCAGCGGGATCTTCTTGGTTGTTGCTCAGCTCTTCGAACTGCTGAGCGTCGCTAAGCTGATCGATCTGCTCGAGAGCACGGTCGTGCTCCGAGGCGATGGCCTGAGCACTCGGGACACTGTTGGTCGTGCCGATGAGGTCGAAGCGCCAGATGGCAGCAGCGAACATCAGCAGCACGAAGAGCAGCAGGGCGTACTTAGCACGCATTGGGAACTCCGGGGTTGAGGAACGGGAACGGTAGAATGGTGCTCCGATGAAGGAGCGTGAACTTGTAGGCGGATGCCTGGTTGAATCAAAAACTCAAACAGGCACCAACCATAAACCTTTACTTACATAGGTTTACTCAGATGGGTTAATACAAAGATCAGAACATTATTGTTATGAGAAGCAATGGCACTTGGGTCTCATCAGAATCAAGCAACAAGTACTTAGATTTATAGAAGAAATGTAAAAATCGGTACGATGTACCTGGCAAGCTTACTGAAATCCTTTTTCATTCATAAACCAAATTCGTCATGAGAGACGACGCGCAGGAGCGTCTGGGGAGCCGGTGCTACCCCAGACGCTCGCACGTACTTCATGATGCTCTCCTGCGATCAGGGCTCGAGTCGGAACAGGTTGAAGTTGACCTGCTCGCCGTCGATCTCGAAGCCGATGCGGAAGTGCCCGGTCAGGCCGGCAGCAGTCGACTGCGGCCAGTCCTCCCAGTCGAAGCCGTTCTGGCCTGCAGCGAGTGCGAGCGTGACGCTCTCACCGCTCTCGACGTGCAGAGCGGTCGCGAACGCACTGCCGTGCATCCAGCCGTTGAGCGACTCGAGCTCGAAGTGGAACGGATCGCCCTTGCGAGCCATCATGCCGTTGCCGATCTCGATGTTCTCACCGCTCTGCGAGACGTTGACGCCCCAGCCGCCCAGGTTCAGGTCGGGCAGGTTCATCTCGATCACCGCACTGGTGGCGTTCGTCAGCGAACTCTCGCCGATCAGCAGGAAGCCCGCCTCTCGCTCGAAGCCGCTGAAGTCGACACCGCTCAGATCGAGCATGCTCGGCACCGGGATATCGGCCACGACCGGCATCCACTCACCGACCACGGAGTCGAAGCCCCACAGATCGGCGCTGCCACTCTCGGGCATGAAGTAGAAGCCGTTGCCGCTGACCGCCCAGCCCTCGATCTCGAGCGAGGTGTTCGGATCGAGGATGGTCGAGCTCGCGAAGAGCGCGTACTCGTACGGCAGCACATCGACCTCGGCGACGTCGGTCATGTTCTCGCCGAACTCGTCCTGCGCCTGCACTTCCCACGGACCGAAGTAGGTCGAGTCGAGGATGAAGTCGACCCAGCCGTCGTAGTCGCTCTGCACGAGGTGCAGCGCGTCGGGCGGCGTGCTGTTGAACATGAAGGTCCCGAAGGTCGGGGTACCCTTCTTGGTCGTGTAGCGCGCCGAGATCATGGGGAACGGCGTCTGCGGCAGGGTCATGCTCGTCTCGAGCACGACCTTGTTCGGGTTCTTGGGCTTGGAAGGCGAGCTGCCGCCATGATGGCAGGCCGCCACGATGAGCACGAAGCTCAGGAGGATCGGTGTTCTCATGATTGGTTAACCTAGGGAACCAGTTCTGTGCGACGAATACTAATCCACGCGATAAGACGCGGCACAAATACTGGAGGAGAAACCCTCGTCAGGGCGTGCGTGGATGCTTGTTCTCCATACATGATAAAGACCAAGCATCCACATACGCATAGCTTGCCTGGTACACCTAGCCCACTAACAGAACTTGTTAGTGTTCTCGATGCACTAGGAATAACTTCTACCCAAGTGCATCAAGTATTAATTATCGAGGTACGCAGAGCGCTTCAATTGTTACTTTAAAAGCAGGTGTTGCAGAACACGCACCATTTAAAGCCTCTTTCACTCGATAAGTTACACCTGTAACGATATCTGAATTGTTAGGGTCTGTAATAAATGATGAAGAGATAAATGCATCAACATCTGTACCACTAGGGATATATTTTGCTCTAACAGTTGAATGAAGAAGAACTTCAGTTGGAGCACAAACTAATGATGCAACAGCTTCACATGAATAAACTGGTGTAGAGGTCCAAGCAACGACTCTGCCAGACTCGGCGTCGTACATACCGGCGCTACCTTGAGGACCTTGTGGGCCAGGAACTCCTTGCGGTCCTTGTATTCCTTGCAAGCCTTGAGCACCCTGATCGCCTTTATCACCTTTGTCTCCCTTCTCGCCTTGAATACCTTGTATTCCTTGAAGGCCTTGAGCTCCAGTATCACCCTTAACTCCTTGAGGTCCTTGTGGGCCCTCAACACCTTGTACTCCAGCAGGACCCTGTGGACCAATTGGACCTTGTGGACCTTCAGGTCCCTGATTCAGGGAAGTGATTGAATTAATGTCTGTTGAAAGTAAATTGATAAGCTGAGTATTAGTCTCAACATCAGCTTTCAGGCCATTTAAAAGCAACAGTTGGCTATCTGCTTGAAAGAAGAGACGTTCAGATTTCTTACAACTAGTAGTTCTAACTGTAGCGATTCTTTTGATCATCTTCGTGCCGTTAACACGAATTGTTCGCTTAACACAGAAATTAAATAGGTTATTCGATTGTGCAAATATAGTAGTCGGAATCAATTCCGAAGATAAAAGCACCAGTAACGCCACTAACCACTTCATAGTACCACCCCTCGTAGCCATTAAATTTAAGTCTAAAAACACTCAAAAATTTAGAAATCCCACCAACACGGAGAAAATGTAACAGTATCAAGGGGGCTAATCAAATGGACTAGAACAGTGGTTCGGGTTCGAATCCCGCTCTGTGCATCTTCCTGCCTGCGGCAGGCAGATGGCGGAGAGAGCGGGATTCGAACCCGCGGTACGGGTATAAGCCGCACACACGCTTTCCAAGCGTGCGCCTTCAACCGCTCGGCCACCTCTCCGCTAGGAAAACTTTAAGATCGAGAGGGTATAACAAATTTGTTCTATTTATTAAAGGGAGGCTACTTAGCCACGAATCTTACTAAAGAAAACATCCAAAAGCTGCTTACACTCATTTTCCTGCACCCCAGCAAAGACATCTGGAACCGATCCAAGCCTTGTGTCCTGTGAAAGGTCATACAAAGACCCAAAAGCACCACGCTGTGGATCTGAAACACCATAAACTACTCTAGAAATCCTACTCGCCCTAATAGCTCCAGCACACATTGTGCAAGGCTCAAGTGTTACATACAAAGTACAGTTAGTTAAGCGCCAATTCGAAAGTACTTCTGAAGCTCGTTGAATTGCCAAAACCTCGGCATGGGCAGTCGCATCGTTGCGCATTTCAACTTCGTTATGTGCAACTGATATAATCTCACCATCATAAACAACAACGGCACCAACAGGAACTTCACCATTTTGCAAAGCCAGCTTGGCTTGAGATATGGAAGCATCGATAAATTTAGGGTGGGGACAAAGCATAACAAGCACTTTCCCTATTGCGAATATCATGGCGGAGAGAGCGGGATTCGAACCCGCGGTACGGCTTTTGACCGTACACTCGATTAGCAATCGAGCACCTTCGGCCTCTCGGTCACCTCTCCGCTTAATCTAATCGAATAACTTTTGGGGTCTTGAAAATCGTGGCGGTGGAAGAGGGATTCGAACCCCCGAACGAGTTTCCCCGTTTCTGGTTTTCAAGACCAGCGCCTTCAACCACTCGGCCATTCCACCGCTTGATTTCAAGATTTGCTAGGCTACCGATCTGAAACGAAATTTGCAAGGGAAGAGAAGCCTTGAATATGCATAAATCTCCAAAATTTATACGAAATTTAAGAAGCTGATTGCTTTGATATTTCTCTCTAATGTGCTACTTTCCCCAGCTCTTATATGAAATGCGCTCTTAGCTCAGCTTCGGATAGAATCTCATCGTGAGCATTTGCTCTATCCAGCTGAAGCGAGTAGTGATTTCTTTTGAGGTTAGTTTTATACGCTCTTAGCTCAGCTTCGGATAGAATCTCATAGTGAGCATTTGCTCTATCCAGCTGAGGCGAGTAGTGATTTCTTTTGAAGTTAATTTTATGCGCTCTTAGCTCAGCTGGATAGAGCATCTGGCTACGAACCAGAAGGTCGGGAGTTCGAATCTCTCAGGGCGCGCCATTTCTTAATTTTTTACAAGTATCCTCCACCAAATCTGTCGTGTTAACATTTCCTCATGAAAGCAATCCTATTTAACGAACACGGCCCAGCAGCAAATCTGTACATTGGGGAAGCACCAGATCCTGTACTTGAACCTGGTGAAATATTAATCAGAACAAAAGCAACAAGTCTCAATCGCGCAGACATTTTGCAACGAGAAGGCAAGTACCCACCACCTCAAGGAACTTCAGAGATCTTGGGATTAGATGTTAGTGGCGTGGTCGAAAGAATATCAGAGGGTGTCAGCGATTTTAAAGTTGGCGACAGAGTAATGGCCCTGCTACCTGGTGGTGGTTATGCTGAGCTAGCGAAAGCTCATCAATCGTGCGCAATGATAATTCCCGATAGTCTATCTTTTGAGCAGGCAGCTGCAGTACCAGAAGTTTTTTTGACCGCTTATCAAGCGCTTTTTTTAGTAGGAGATCTTGCTCAAGGACAAACAGTTCTTATTCATGCAGCAGCTAGTGGAGTCGGCACTGCGGCTATTCAATTAGCTAGACTTCAAAACGCTTCTACGATAATTGCGACTGCAGGCTCTGAGCAGAAATGTGAGTTCTGCCTAGATTTAGGCGCAACTGATGCAGTGAATTATAAAGAGATCAACTTTTTTGATGTTGTAGTTCAAGCTACACAGAATTATGGAGCAGATCTGATCTTAGATTTTATCGGTGCCCCATATTTTGAAGCAAATTGTTTATCCCTAGCTGTTGACGGAAGGATTGTTTCAATCGCGATGATGGGTGGCACTAAGGTTGATAAAGCAAACCTAGCACCATTGCTTTTTAAGCGCGGAGCATTTATCGGAACAACTCTTAGATCACGAACCTTAAGTTACAAAGCACAGCTGGTTGAGTTATTTACTACGAACGCATTACCATACTTTGCTTCTGGACAACTTAAGCCGATTATAGATTCGGTTTATCCTTGGGATAAAGTTCAAGACGCTCAAGGCCATATGGAATCAAATAACAATATGGGCAAAATAGTTCTGACAATCACTTAGGTGTGAAATCAGAACGAGCACCTAATCCCTTAATGAACTCAGCTAAGAGTTTCGCTGCATTTTCAAGATCTTTTAAACTACAGACCTCAACCTGAGTATGCATGTATCTATTAGGAATCCCGATTGCAGCAGAGGCCACACCACTACGCGCAACTTGAATTGCTGTAGAATCATTGCCTAATAGTCTTGGTGAAGGTTGAAATTGAAATGGAATCTTATGCTTCTTCGCAGCTTGAATTAACTTTGCTTCCACGACAGGGTTTACACTTGGACCACGTGCAATAGTAGGTCCTTTGTTTAGATTACAGGGTGCAGCTTTTGTTGAACCCTTACCAGGATTGTCACCTGCATGCGTTACATCAATTGCAATTCCTACATCCGGATCAATCTCATATGCAGAGGTTTTTGCTCCTCGCAAACCAACTTCCTCTTGCACTGTAGATACCGAAAAGAGACCAACTTTCAACTTGCTCTTTGCGCATAATCGAAATGCTTCCATCGCGACAAAAAGTCCTGCTTTATCATCAAGCCCAGGAGAACAAACCAGATCGTTTGCCAACTCCGTTACTCCAAGTTTAAAAGTTATGCTATCTCCAATTTCAATCTGTTTTGAGGCTTCTTTCTTATCTTTCGCGCCGATATCAATCCAAAGTTGATTAATATCAGAAACAGATTTGCCGCGCTCTTCTGGTTTTTGTAAATGGATCGGCTTTCTTCCAATCACACCATCAATCGAACTCTTCTTTGCATGAATAGTAACATGCGCTCCCTCAAGCACACCGGTATCAATTCCACCTAGTGCACCAAAATAGATAAACCCATCACTTGTTATGTGAGTAACCATCATTCCGATCTGATCACAATGACCGGCAAGCATAACTCTGATTTCAGCATCAGGGTTCTTTGCGACAATCACGTTGCCGTGATAGTCGGTTTCAATGAAGTCAGCGTATTGCTCCATACGAGCCCTGACTACCCGTTGGATCTTTTGCTCAAAGCCAGTAGGAGATGGCGTTTTAAGAAGCTTAAATAGAAAATCCTTTGATTCCTTCTGCATTAGATCTACTCCAATATTGTCTTCACTCTTTCAGATGCAATCTTTAAAATAGGGGCGCTGGTTACTTTTCTCAAGTAATCTAACTGTGCCTCTTAGACTAGAGATACTTTTATAACAGCATTACACTGAGCCTCCTCTAACGATGTTTTATTAACAGAAACTAGAAACCTCCTACACTTACAAGAAATCTAATACTATAACTAGCTTAGGATTTTTTTTGGAACAACATCGATGGCTGACGAAGACGAAAACGAAGAAGGAACGAACGAAGGCGAAGGCAGCAAGAAGAAAGGCGGCAAAAAGAAACTGATCATAATCGTTGTCGCTGTGCTCCTCTTAGCAGGGGGTGCTGCATTTATGTTTTTAGGTGGTGGAGAGGAGAAAGTTGCTGAAGAAGATGAACTTATCCAAGAAGAGAAACACCTTACTGAAGTTGTTGATCTAGGATCGTTTATCGTTAACCTCTCTCAGAACGCAACTTTTTTAAAAGTTAAGATAATGCTTGAGTGCGATGGTGAAATACTTCATGGAAGCACAGCAGCAACACATGGAAATGCAGCAGCTGTTGCAGTTAGTAAATTTCCTGGCGTACTTGGCCAACTTGAAGCCAGAGTAAAAGATAACGTGATTAAAGTACTCTCTTCTAAGAAAGCGCCTGAGGTACTTAATGCTGATGGAAAAGAGGAACTTCGCGAAGAACTTCTTGACGCTATAAACGAAGCCGTAGAAACTGAAGAGCCGCTAGTTACCGAGCTCTACTTTACCGAGTTTATTATTCAATAAAAACGTCAATTGTTTAAATCACTAATTGTCGGAATGATGCAAGGATACGTGAGTATCACTTGAAATAAGATTTAAACAATCAACTTCCGCGCAAGTGCATTGCTCGGTGCAATTTGGCTGAACCGTCTTTACTTGTTCCCCAAACTCACAAACCACTACTGGACATTTATTCATTACTCCTGGCTCGCATGGTTCATCGGACGAAATATGCCCATCGTTACAGATTCCAACTCCTGTTACCGGAGCCATTGTTGGTGCAGGAGTTCGTGGTGGTGCCTGAGGCGCTCCAGCTTGAGGAGTTCCTGTAGTGGGGCCACTTGGCTCTATTCCTTCACACCAGACATATTTATAGTCAAGAATCTCTAACTGCATTCCACTAGAGATCTCGCTTTCACCACAACTAAGACTGACAGGAACAGTTACGGAAACCTCACAAAGAATTTCTTCAGATTCTGTGTAATCCCAATCTTCTTTGAGCTGCTCTTCTACCCAGGGAAAAGGATCAATTGAGAGCGCAGTTAGGTGACAGGTGTTACCTTTTTGCTTTTGACATATCTCTTCGCCAGCTTCCGTAAGCTTCGTCATGAGCTCGCCTGCCAATTTAAGCTTAGCAAGCGAACAGCTAACATGTTTCGCAAATACTGTAATTGGTAGCTCAAACTTACCTGTGCAATTAAAATCAATCTCTGGTTCCTCTGCAAAGAAAACCAGCTTAGTCCCTCCTTCATCGATTTTTTTCTCACAACCTGCAGCGCACTTGTGTGCATCAATCTCAGATTGCTGCTGCTCTATGAGCTGCTGCAAGAGTTGTTCTATGAGCGCAAAGATTTCAGTATTATTTCCCCAAAGAGCGTAAGTTATTGCCGCATCTACTAGATCGCTAATAACTGAATTAGCAGAAAAGGGGCCTGCTTGCGCAGAAACAAGATGCTTCTCTGAATCACAATTTTGAGCAAACGCGTAATCCACAGTGACGAAAAAGACTAGAATAGGGAGAAATAGAAAAGTAAGAGAGTTGAATTTTACTTGCATGTACTGAATCTTTCTGAAGAACTTGATAGCCACCTTTACACAACCAAGGAATGCATGTTGCTTCTCACTCTACTAATTATAGAGAAGACGCATCCCAAGCACAGCTTGTTCTGCAAAGAGTCTGCCAAGCCTAGAAATTTGCTGTTTGGTTCCCGATTCTGGCAAGATAATATCTTGATTTTGTTAAAAAATTGAATTTTTACTAAAAAGCTCACTATTAATGAATATCACTCTACTCCTAAGCACCAGGCTTATCATTCAATAACTGCTGATAAACGTTTAAGTTGTGCCTAATGCTTCCGGTACAGGTGGGAGAAGATGCATCTTTGCAAAGCAATTGCAGCGTGTGGTGAGCTAGGTTTAGATCGCCTATTTCTGTCCATAGATTTGCGTACAAGCTCGCCATTAAATCTAATCGTGATAGCTCATCATTCTCGATAATGCTAGGCACTGAAACTCCATGGTTAGCGAGTTCTTGAATGTGAAATAGCTGTGATTTAGTACCAGCTCTTTCAATATACGAGGATTGACCCTGTTGAATATAAATTCCCCCAAACTGATCAACTCTAACGATTCCTTTAAGGTATTTTATTAGAAATGGAATAGGCTCGAAGTAGATCTCCCTTTGTGGCGCAATTACACCAATAAAGCGATCAATGTTGCCAATGTTTGTAAGCTCATCACCTGTTATTGTCTTAAAAATTAGATCGTCATTCTGATAAACAGAGAAAGGTTCGAACAGTCCAGGATAAAAGAGATCAGGCAGATACGTTAAAAGCAGATCGTCTCTGTAACCTTCAATATAGTATGCATACTCAGAAAGATAGGCCGATGGCTCTATAATGTAAGGTGAGTTATACGGGAGGTCTCTGACGCGATTTCGCGCTTCTATCTCTGTGTAATCATAATCCCTAAATGCTGTATAATTTGCATATGCTTGTTCAAAACAGGAAACAATCGCCAATAGAATGTAGCTTGAAATGACTAGAGCCTTTGTTAAACTCTGACCACCTGCTCTTTGTACCTGAATCACTAACCCAATCGGCACTAAGATTGAGACGATCATAAAAAGTGGTATCCATGGATCGCTCATCCATTCAGTAAAAAAGATCCAGTTTCCAAGACCTACCGCTAAAAGCGCAAAAGCTGCTCGAGCTTTAAAGAAAGGTAAGGAGACTAGACCAATTCCTGCTAGCACAATCGCTAAAAGGTTAGTTTCAGACAGAAGTTGATTAAAATCTTTTTTAACAACAGAGAATAAATCTCCTCTAAATAGATGGAATGCTGGTGGACGCTTTTCAGTCGAGGCCACACTTGATCGGATCGTAAAATCTCGACTTGCAGTCACCTGGTCAATAAACCTATCAAAAGTGCTCACCGCACCAGTATTAAGTGGTAGATTTGAATCAGCCCTAACTGGTATGTAGGCATAAACTCCAAGACCCAAGGTGAACAACAAGATGCCAGGCAGAACCACCTTCTTAAAATCATTAAAGCTATAAAGCATTATTGGCAGCATTAAAGCGCACGACAGCGCAATTGAGACGTGGTTTCCCAAAGAGAGTCCTGCAATAAAAGCTGCTAAGAGTAAGTGGCGCAAATCTGAGTCATGCAGGTAGCGATGATATAGAACAAAGAGTGCTTGAAGAGAAAGTGTGTTTAAGAGATAGGCTTCTGCTTGAAAAAGCTGTCTAATAAAAGCGGGAACAAGAGCTAACAAAACGGCGCTGAGAACCCCTGCTAAACAGGCGTCCTTCTCGCCTAATTTAAGATCATAAACACAGATTCGATAAGTTATATATGCTGTTCCAAACAGAACGAGCACTCCCACAAATCCACAGAATGCATTTACTCTAAAAGCCAGTGTGCCAAATGGTAGTAAAGCAAACATGTTGCTAAGCTGAGATAAGAGTGGGTAGCCAGCAGGATGAGCTATATCTAAAAAAGCCCCTGTGATGACAAACTCAGCTGAATCACGCCAATACGGAGCAGGTGCCAAGTTAAAAGCAACAATGATCCAAGCTAAGAAAAGCAAGGTAAAAAGGTAAAACTTACGCATATGCGTAAGTGTATACGTCAAAAGATTATCTGAATAGCTAAATTAAAAGTGGGGTTATTGTAGTCCGCCAGCGATACTATTCCAGCTATAGGTAGAGGTGCCTTTCGGGTGAGCAGCCGTAGCCGTAAAAAACTCCGTTCCAAGAGCAACTGCCATTGTTACTCCAGGTGACGTTGATAGGTTGGGTAGAATACTTTCGCAGTTAGAAGTACTAGCACAAGCCTTATATGCTTCATTATCGGTGTAATAAGCCTCCTCAGCAATCGCTAAGGTTATAAGGTCTGACTTAGCACGGGCATCGAACGAGCGTTGTTGATAGGCAGAAAATTGTGGAATAGCAATCGCTACTAAAACACCTATGATAGCAACAACGACTAGGAGTTCTAGCAATGTAAAGCCATTCTCCTTTTCCGCTAATTCTGCCACCACGTTAACCTCGTTCATTTCGCGTAACTCTTCTGCTTCCCTACAATTGTTTCTTCGCTGATGAGAATGACCGATTCTTCTGAATCGACGGTACGTAATTTCGCCAAAAACTTGGAGGGTGCGGCTAAGAATCTTAGCCGCACCTTACCGAAACTACGTGAGCATTGTCGTATCTAGACTATGCAGTAGTCTACTGAAGACCACCGTTTGCACTGTTCCAAGTGTAAGTAGTTGATGTACCACTTGGGTGAGTTGCAGTCGCAGTAAAGAAACTACTTGTAGAGTTATAAGACACAGCCATAGTCACACCAGCAGAAGCTGCAGTAAAACCAGGCAATGCAGTTACACAAGCAGCAGCGTTCGCGCAAGTTTTGTAAACTTCGTTGTCAACGAAATACGCTTCTTCTGCAGTTGCTACGTTAACTAAGTCAGCCTTAGCTCTAGCATCGAATGCTCTTTCTCTATATGCAGAGAATTGAGGAATCGCGATGGCGGCAAGAATACCGATGATCGCTACCACTACTAGCAATTCAATAAGAGTAAAACCCTGTTCTCGTTTCATAATAACTCCCTCACTGTAGTTTGTTAACCTTGAGGTTCCCGTTCTGTAGCACTCTTAAAAACAGAATCGTCTTTACGAGCTTCAGAAACATGGCGCCTCTAAAAAAAGCTCCAATTAGCTTCCTAAGTAGCAAATCGGATACCATGAAAAAAAAGTTTAGCTTTCTAAACTAATCCAGTTGTTTCGGTGAGTTAAAAAATCGACTTTTTTCAATCAGTGCGGTTTTTTAAAGTAAATACAGATGTTTATGTAATCTGTTATCCACTCTACGCAAATAATGCATAGCCTACAGAGACTCCTGCGATCCCAGATAGGATGCGTAGAATCGAATAGAAGTTTTAGAAATTTTTCCTACCAGTAAGTGCTAGTCAGTTTACGAACTAGAACTAGCCTTCCTATCCAACAATAGATCCAAGTTTGAAGATCGGAAGGTACATCGCAACGATGATACCACCTACGACCACACCTAAGACTACAATGATCACAGGTTCGATTAACTGCTTAAGACCACTAACAGCTGTATCAACTTCGTCTTCGTAGAAGTCTGCAATCTTGCCAAGCATATTATCAAGAGCACCTGTTTGCTCACCAACGGCTATCATCTGTGTAACCATGGTTGGGAAAACATCTGAATCCTCAAGTGGGTCTACAATTGATTTACCTTCTGAGATACCAACACGAGCTCGCATCACATCTCTTTCAACGACCTTATTACCTGAAGTCTTAGCACATATCTGAAGAGCTTCTAACAGGGGCACTCCTGAGCTAATCATAGTTCCTAGCGTACGAGAGAAACGAGCAACGCAGACCTTTTTAATAAGTTCTCCAAAGATCGGAAGCTTTAGAAAGATTGGGTGAAAGACCTCTTTTCCTCTGTCTGTTCCTAAAAACCGTACAGTTAAGGCAATTATAGTAGCAGCAGAGCCAAAAATGACGAACCAGTTATTTACGAGGAAATTTGAAATATTAATAACAATCTGAGTAGGCAATGGTAGGGCCTGACCAAAGTCAGCGAACATCTCAGCAAATGTAGGAATTACAAAGATTAAAAGCACAGCCGTCACAACAACAGCAGTTGAAACGACCACTGCAGGATAAATCATTGCGGTCTTAACTTCACGTTGAAGCTTGATACTTTTCTCCATATGGGCCGCTAAACGCTCTAAAATCGTATCAAGCGCACCACTACTTTCACCAGCTGCAATTAGATTCACGTACAACTCATCAAAAATCTTAGGATACTGAGCCATACCATCGGATAAGGTTCCCCCAGTTTCGACTGTCTCCTTTACTCCTGAGAGAATATTTCTAAATTCTTTATTCTCGGCCTGGCGAGTTAGAATATCGAGTGCCTGTACAATAGGAAGTCCTGAGTCAATCATCGTTGAGAATTGACGTGTAAAAACTACTATATCTTTGGCTTTAACTTGAGGTCCAAGACCAGGAACTTTCAGCTCTTTATCTAAGCCCGTTCCTTTTTCTTTAATCTTTGAGGGGATTGGAGTAATTCTTTGTGATTTGAGCGCGTTGAATACTGAGCGCGAATCTCTAGCCTCTATCTCGCCTTTTAGTTTTTTGCCGGAAGCATCCTTACCTTCCCAGACATATATAGGCATGGAATCATTTCTCCTTTTTTCACGCGACTGTCTTCTTCACTATTAGCTATCGGTAACTCGATAGACCTCCTCAAGTGAAGTTACCCCTTGCTTCAATCTATTCACCGCAGAAGCACGTAAGGTTAACATCCCAAGTTGGCTAGCTCTTTGCTTTATTTCTGTTGCGGAAGCTCTTTGTAACACCATTTCGCGAATCTCTTCATACATCGGCATAACTTCATAAATCGCTATCCGACCAGAGTACCCTGTGTTTCCGCACTTTAAGCAGCCTTGGCCCTTCTGAAACATACATTCAAAGGCTTCTTCTTGGGTGATATTAAGATCTTCTAGGACTTCAGCAGGAAGGACAACCTCCTTTCTGCAATGTGAGCAATTTTTTCGCGCTAAACGTTGTGCCAAAATCAAATTAATTGAAGAAGCGACCAAAAACGGTTCTACACCCATGTTTAATAGACGCCCAATCGTTGAAGGTGCATCGTTTGTATGAAGCGTTGAAAGCACCAAGTGACCAGTTAAAGATGCCTTGATCGCAATTTCGGCAGTAGCAGTATCACGAATCTCACCGACCATGATTACGTCTGGATCCTGACGTAAGAATGCTCTTAGAGCTGCAGTAAAATCAAAACCTATATCCTCATGGACCTGAACCTGATTTATCCCTGGCAAGTTAAATTCGACAGGATCTTCCGCTGTAAATACGTTCACCGCGACTTTGTTCAACTCACTTAGAGCAGAGTAAAGCGTGGTGGTTTTACCTGAACCTGTTGGACCTGTAACTAAAACCATTCCATAAGTTTTTGTGATTGAATCAACGAAATCTGCAAGCTGTTCTGCTTCAAACCCAAGCTTTGTCATATCCAGCTGCAAGTTAGATTTATCAAGCAAACGCAGAACCATCTTTTCTCCAAAGAGGGTTGGTATAACGTTTACACGAAAGTCCATTGAGACTCCGCTGCTGAGATGGATCTTAATTCTTCCATCCTGAGGAAGTCGACGCTCTGCAACGTCGAGGCTCGCCATTACTTTTATTCGAGAGATAAGGGCACTTTTCAATTTTGGAGGGGGACGCATTATCTCATGCAAAACACCATCGATACGAAATCTGACCCTAAAAAAGTTCTCGTATGGTTCAATATGAATATCCGAAGCATTTTTGCGAATTGCATCAGAAAGTATCGCATCTGCTAACTGAATAATCGGCGCGTCTTCCGCTTTCTCTATTTTTGGAGGCTTTTGCTTAGCTTCAGCTTCTTCTTTGAGCGCTTCAACTTTAATGCTGTCAATGATGCGTCCATAATGAACAGCTTTGTTATACATCCGCTCTTGACCAAGTCGGATCGATAACTCTGAGGTTAGGACTATATCTAAATTACAATTTGCAATGAACTTAAGCTCGTTTAGGCCATTTGTATCTGATGGATCTGCTACTGCTAGCTTAAGCTTATCTCCATCAAGCTTAAGTGGGAGCACAGAGTGCTTAACTGCTAATTCATGAGGAATTATCTTTAACGCAGTTTCGTCTATACTTTGACCACGAATATCTTCATAAGGAATATTGAAGTGCTGGCAAAGAGTTTCATAGAGGATCTTCTCTGAGAGCATCCCTATCTCTACGATACAGGTAGGTAGAAGTCGTCCTGAGAGTTCGCACTCCTGTTGAGCATTTAAAAGCTGCTCGTCAGTTAGTAATCCCTTTTCAACCAGTATGGGTCCTAGTTGCGAATTCACGAATAGATTTCCCCTATGCTAATACTTGGCTTTAGAAGCACCCTTAACCTGCTCGAAAGGCAGGATCCCTTATTCATAATCGACATTTTCTGCTCCGATCTTAAACGGCGATTTTCTGCCAAATTCCTAGAAACATTGCGCTTCTGACTAGGCTTGATATACTTCGAGCTCTAAAGAGACTGTTAAGATTACGCTGTTTAAGCGTCGTAACCCCTTGAAAAAAATAAGAAAACCTCGAACATCCAAATCTAAATCAACCAAGGCTGCAAATAAGGACCTTGATGTTGAGATCCTGCCAGCCGAAGAGCAGGAGGAAGTTGGGGTTGAACTCGAAGACATCGAACTCGAAAGCGATGATTCAGATAAACCCCCTACGAAAGCCTCGAAGAGAAAGAGTGCTGAAAAACCGGGAGGTGTCGTTCCATACGATCCTCTTAGAGCCTACCTTTCAGAGATCAGACAGCATCCCCGTTTGTCGAAAGAAGAAGAAAAAGCACTCGCGATTAAATATATCAAGACAGGCGATCTGGATGCAGCCTACAAGTTGATAGTAAGCAACCTCTATATTGTAGTGGCTATTGCCAGAAAATATCAGAAAGCTGCCAGGAGTGTTCTTGATTTAATTCAAGAGGGCAACATTGGTCTAATGGACGCCGTTAAGAACTTTGATCCTTATAGAGAAGTTCGTTTTCCCTCATATGCTTCTTGGTGGGTTAAGGCCTACATCATACGCTATATCATAGCTAACTGGAGGTTAGTTAAGATTGGAACTACTCAAGCTCAGAGGAAATTATTCTTTAACCTTGAGAAAGAAAAGGAGAGGCTTGAGAAAGAAGGATTTGTTCCAACTACCAAACTTTTAGCTTCGAACCTCAATGTAAAAGAGAAAGATGTTATTGAGATGCAGCAGCGCTTATCTGCACCTGATATGAGTGTTGATGCTCCAGTTTCAGAGGATAGTACTGCAACAATGCATTCCCTGTTGCCTGATAGAGCACCTAATGCTGAACAACTAGTTGCACAACAGCAGATCAACGAGAAAATTCAAGAAGCACTAGATTCGTTCAAAGCTGTACTTGATGAAAAGGAAGTAGTAGTTTTTGAGCAAAGAATGCTTGCAGAGAATAAGGCTACCTTACAGGATCTTGCTGACCAATTCTCCTTAAGCAAGGAAAGAGTTCGACAAATTGAAAACAAGATAAAAGAGAAGTTAAAAGACTATATGCGAGAAACTCTCGGGGATGAGTTTCTAGATATAGAGATGGAAGCGATATGAAAAAGGACAGCACGGGGTCAATATTTGTTGTATTGATAATTATCTTAGCTTTAGTAGGCGTTGGGGGATACTACGGCTGGAAAGAGTTATCTAAAACTGTACTCGAAAACTTTGCACCAAAAATACGGATACTAAACCTTGATCAGGTAAAAGGGCTAGGGCTTGCACCAGTTGAAATCAATATAGAGCTTAGCGATCAGGGCACCGGATTAGATGAAGTAATTGTTAGAACTGAACAGGGCCGTATTACTCAGGAACTTTACAGAAAATCATTTCAGGGCACAAAGCTTGAAAAGATCCGCTTGCCATTCCAAGGTCCAGAAAGTGGTCTTGAGGAGGGTGAGGTAACAATTGAAGTCAAGGTCTTTGATAAGAGTTTTTGGTCAAATGGAGACACGAAACGTTTCAGCCTACCTGTAGATTATCACAGACCAAAGCTTCGCATCTTAACTACACAACACAATGCCTATCATGGGGGTTCCCAACTAATCATCTATCAAGCTGATGACGAAAATCTTGTATTAACAGGAGTTAGGTCGAGTAGTCAGATTTTTGCTGGGTTTCCAATTCAATATTTAGACCCAACTTTTAGAGCAAGCAATGTATTTGGAGCGCTTTATGCGGCTGACATAAGGCAACGACATGAGACTATCAATGTCAATGCATTTGCAATCGATAAAGTTGGAAATGAAAAGATAGGATCTTTTTATAATAAAATCCGAGCAAGGAATTACAAAGATGTCACGCTCGAAGTTGGAGACGATCTTGTCCAAACTTCAGCAATTGAAATTGCTTCTAAGTATCAAAGCTCAATCGGTGAAGAGCCTACTGATTTTAGTTCTACCGACAGTAACGCCTTTAGTTATGTCTTTAACACTGTTAGAAAAGCAAACTCTGATTTCATAACCGAATTGCTACAGCGAGACATACCAAAAGAGAAACAATGGGGACAATCTTTTGTGCTTCCAAAAGGTTCTCCTGAGTTACGTTTTGGAGAGAGAGCTAGTTATATTTATCAGGAAAAAGAGGTCGCATCAGGCATTAGCTATGGTTTTAGCATTGCAAATATACGTGGCACTCCGGTTGAGGCAGCTAACAATGGGGAAGTACTCTTTGCTGATGAGCTTGGAGCATATGGTAGGACAGTTATCTTGGATCACGGGATTGGCATAGCAACGATATATTCACAGCTAGATGAGATGAGGGTCAACGTCGGAGATTTAGTTGAAAGAGGCTCAGTTATCGGCTCTGTCGGTGACAGCGGCCTAGCCCTTAAACCAAGTGTCTACTATGAAATTAGGATTCAAGGCGTACCGGTTAACCCTCTAGAATGGTGGGATGACGTCTGGGTTGAAGCGCATATCGAGGACAAAGTTAAAGAGGTTAAACGCTTAACTGGCGTAACTGAGATACAACCCTTACAATAGTAGATATGAACAAGACATTTTTAAGCATTCTGATTGCTTCTATCTTAGTAGCGGGACTTCTAGTCTTTCAAGCAACCCAAGCAAATGCAGCCAAGGTTTATACACCAGATGAACTATTAGCTCATATTGATCACGATCTGACCAGAATTAGAGTTGGTGGTCGAGTGTCTAAATCTGAAATCAAATACGAAACTGAGCCGAAGATAGTACTCGAATTCAGAATACTTGAGCCTGGAAGTAATGAAACTGAAATAGATCATTCAAAAAGCATCCCCGTCGTTTATCACGGATTAAAGCCTGACATGTTCGCAGGCGGAAGAGATGTAATTATAGATGGAGAACTTAAATCTGGCGTTTTGCAGGCCTCAAGCTTGCTTACTCAATGCCCATCAAAATACGAACCTCCTGAAGGACCTACAGATCCAATTTCTTCAGAAAACTAGATAGCTCACCTTGAATGTTGCAGCTATATAAACATTGCTGCATCACAGCTCTCTTCTGCTGATTTTCTCTATACCCAAACTCAAAGCCTGAGATAAAAAGCGCTCCTCTAATTCCAAGCAAGAAATAAAGCGCTAAAATTAAATGAACCAACTGCTTCTTCTCTTTAATGCAAAACAGGAATGCTGGTATCACAAGTGGGTACCAAAACTGAGCTCTGAGCGCAGACTTTAAGTACAAGATGAACGAATAATAAGGTGATAATGAGATCCAAGAGGATTTCGTGTTATCTGTCTTAACTTTGCTGGCAAATGGAACTAGCAGCATCAAAAGTGTGACTAACGCTAATGAATAAACTAACCAACTAGGCACCCACAGAAAGCGAGATGCTTCAAAGGGATTGTAAAAATATGGATTAAATGCGAGTTCCCCCTGCCTGAGTGGATTAACTAAAAGCATTGGCTCCACTAAATAAAAACCCAAAAATGGTAGGATACCTGCGAGAAACCCAATCACGAATCGAACAATTGCCTCTCTTTCAACAATGATTTTGTATAACAACCAGGGCACAACAAAGAGGACCGATAACTTTACTTGCAACCCTAAGGCAAAGAATAGGCCAGAGAATAGCCAACGCTTATTGATAAAGCTCAAGATCATAAGAGTAATCATTAAGACCTGAAGCGATTCAAACTGACCTTCGTGAGATGAGTACCAAAGAGAAGCTGGCGCTGCGAAGTACAAAGTCGCAGCAAGAAGTGAAACATGTCTTTTAAAGAGATACGCCACTATCAGATCGAAGCTTGTAAAAAGTAATTTTGCCCAAAAAAGCCCTGCCCCAAAAAATGAGAGAACCCAGAACAGAAATCCAGCAACTGGGGGATAGAAAAAGATCAGATTATTCCCAAAGAACGACCAAACCTCTGGCTTGAAGCTAAAATCACGCTTGGTATAGATAGAAAAAGAGTCCTCAAAAAAATGAGAACCCCATCCCAGATTTCTAAACAAATCAGAGGTTACTGCAGGCACCTCAGTACAGGCGTACACTCTATAGCCCAGAGCAAGTAAGCAAATTAGCAGCAATATGGAGTTGTATCGAGAATCACTCTTCGTATTCATAACTCTATACGTTATATATTAATCATGACGAAGCTGAAATCTGGCAATCTACATTCTCTTCTATTTCTCGTACTTATGCTGAGTTTTACAGCTATTGTTTTCACGTCACTCGGTAAGTTTTCTGCCTCTTTTGATGAAACTAGTCATATCGCTAGCGGTTATAGCTATCTTGAAACTTCAAAAATTGAGCTAAACAAACAGCATCCTCCTCTAGTAAAATTACTAAGCGCTCTACCTCTCAAATTTCTCGATCTAAAGAGCAAAATTCCAAATAAAGGTTGGGGATCGTCAATTCCAAACGAGTGGGATTTTGGTTTTGAATTTTTATATTCAAATGATGCAGATCAGATCCTCTTTTTAAGCAGAATGCCAATTTTACTTTTAGCCATACTATTAGGGTTCTTTGTTTATAGATTGTCACTGGAGCTCTTTGGCAAAAACTCTGCCCTCCTTTCACTAATGCTTTATGCTTTCAGCCCAAATATAATCGCTCACTCGCACTTAGTTACAATGGATCTTGCTCTAAGCTGCTTCAGCTTCGGCTCTTTTTATTTCCTCTGGAAGTTCTATCAAGAAAAGACAAGCTCACATTTTTATGTTGCATGCATTTTCCTAAGCTTGGCTTTATTAAGTAAGTTTTCTGCGTTAATTTTCCTAATTCCATTTGGATTGCTAATCCTTATCAACGAGAAATCACTAAGCAAAAGATTCCATAATGCGACTCGCTGCGCTTTGATTCTCGTTGTTATCGTATCAAGTTTTTACTTTACCCCGTTTAACTTGGATCTCTATATTGAAGGGCTTAGAAAAGTCCAAGCAGATCACCAACAATCTTATCTCTTTTATCTAAACGGAGAATTTGGGCGCGGATGGTGGCACTACTTTTTGCTAGCATTTTTGTTCAAAACTCCACTGCTTACAATTTTTCTAATTTTGTGCGGCATCTTTCAGAAACCACAAAGCAATGAAGCAAAGTTTTTGATAATGCCTGCTTTCATTTTCCTTCTGGTCACAAGCGCCTTTGCTCATAATGCGGGTATTAGATATATCTTGCCTATCTACCCCTTTCTGTTTGTACTTGCGGGAAGCTCTATTGTAAAACTTCGTCCTAAGTTGCAGAAAGCACTACTTTGCATGGCTACGGTTTACTTCTGTACGCTTACATATTTCATCTATCCCGATCAGCTAGCTTATTTTAATGAAATTGCTGAGGGTCCTAGCAACGGCTACAACCATCTTGACGATTCTAACATAGACTGGGGTTATGATCTGAAGCGACTAAAGCAGTATCTAGATGCTAACCCAAAAGCTGATGTCACGCTGCTCTACCCATGGAATGGATCCCCTGAGTACTATGGAATCTCTCATCGCAAACTAGCAAATCTAGAGTGGTCTGTTCCTAAATCTGGCGTGACCTACGTCATAAGTACGCATGCTTTGATTCGAGGCAAACTTTTAGAGCAGAAGACTGGACTTAAGACAGACTGGCTTACAAGATATAAGCCCGTCGCTCGAATTGGCTATTCTTTCTATATCTTTCAATTTTCTTAACGATTCTTGTTATTTGCTACCTTTTATGGGTACATTTGAGACTCAGAATTTATCTCTCATCTGAATGCTTTTTTGGAGAATCTCATTGGCTGAACTGGGACACTTTGCACAAACGATAGCTTGGTTACTTGCACTTACAGGACTTATTTCTGGAATCATTGCTGGAAAAAAAGACAGCACCGCCTGGATTGCAACAACCAGAAACGCAACCATGCTGGCCACTGTCTCAACCCTGTTCGCCCTATATGCGCTTGGCTATCTTTTTTACGTTAGTGACTTTTCAGTAAAATACGTTTGGCAGTTCTCTAATCGAGCCATGGAATCCAATTACAAGATTACTGCTATCTGGGGAGGAATGGATGGTTCGATGTTACTTTGGTGTGGGATACTAACGCTTTGCGCAGGTGTTGTAGCATGGCGTTCAAAACACTATCCGCGTGCACTCATCCCTTGGACATTGGTTATTTTAAACTCAGCCTCTCTTTTCTTTTTAACTGTCGTTGTTTTTTACACGAACCCATTTAGATTTATTTCACAGCCATTTCTACCTCCTGATGGAAACGGCTTAAACCCTCTGCTCCAAAACATCTACATGCAGATTCACCCCCCTTCTCTCTATATGGGATTTACAATGTTTACTGTGCCGTATGCATTTTGCATGGCTGCGCTAATCTCAGGGCGTTTAACTAATGATTGGATTAGGTTGACACGCAGATGGACACTAATCGGCTGGGGGTTTTTAACTGCAGGAATAGTACTAGGTGGCCACTGGGCATATCTTGAACTAGGTTGGGGAGGTTTCTGGGCTTGGGATCCAGTAGAGAACGCCTCATTTATGCCGTGGCTAACTGCTACCGCATTTCTTCACTCAGTAATGGTTCAAGAAAGAAAGAACATGCTGAAATTTTGGAACATTTGGCTGATAGTTTTAACTTATGGCCTCACCGTTTTCGGAACTTTTCTAACTCGATCTGGAATTGTACAAAGCGTGCATGCCTTTGCCGAAACCGATGTTGGAGAGGTGTTTCTGCAATATTTAGCTATCTTAGTAATTCTTGCAATCTGTCTAACATACTACCGCAGAAAAGAACTTAAACCTCAACGTCAGATAGAAAGCCTATTTTCTAGAGAAGCAGCTTTTCTCCTTAACAACCTTCTCTTTTTAAGTATCTGCTTTGCCACATTATGGGGAGTAATGTTTCCTATTCTCTCAGAGGCTGTTACCGGCACAAAGCAGACTGTGAGTATTCCTTTCTTTAACAAAGTCAATGTCCCACTGTTTTTACTGCTGTTATTGATGATGGGCATCGGACCAATGATTGCCTGGAAAAAAGCTACGCTTATCAACATTAAGCGCTCATTTTTAGTACCTGCACTAAGCTCGCTCATCGTTACAATAATATTGCTTTGGGCTGGTATAACCGATCTTTACCCTCTTTTCTCATACACCATCTGCTTTTTTGTTGTTATGACTATGCTGGTTGAGCTCTACAGAGGAATGAAAGCTACTCGAGCAAAAGACAAAAGTGGAACTTTACAGGCAACGACTAGCTTAATTAAGCGGCATAAGACTCGCTATGGTGGATACCTAATTCATTTAGGCGTTGTGATTGCAGCTATTGGGATTACAGCCTCAATGGCTCATAAGCTCGAAAAGGAGTTTACAATTTCGCTCGGCGAAAGTTATCAGATTGGACGATTTGAAATTAAGTTAGATGACATTGAAACTACTCAAAACGACAACTACCAGGCACTTTTGAGCAAGACGTCTCTATACGACAAAAAATCAAAAAAGCTTATCGAGGAACTGCATCCAGAGAAACGCTTCTATATGCAAACAAAGGAGACAACCACTGAAGTTGCTTTGCGTATGGGCCTAAGAGAAGACTTTTATCTTGCATTAGCTGGGTACGACGGAACAACCGGAAAAGCTTCGTTTAAAGCTTTCGTAAACCCACTTCAAGTTTGGTTGTGGATTGGCACATTGGTCATACTCGCTGGAACCGGCATAGTACTTCTACCTGACAGAAAGAGGAGCTAGAAATGGGAATTGAAAACATAATCATGATAATCTTCTCTCTACTCTGCGGCTATCTATTAGTTATCCCACATCTAAGCTCAGCAAAAGAAGTCCAAGCAAGCACGGGTGGAACCTTACAAACATTAACGGATGAAAAGGAACGTTTTCTTCAGATCTTACGAGATTTAGAATTAGATTTGAAAACAAATAAGATCTCAGAAGATGAGCATCTCCAAGTTTCTAATTCAATCAAAGCTGAGCTTGCCAATACCATGAAAGAGCTCGATAAGTTAAATGGATAGGGCCTTGAAGCAAGCAGAAATACTTTTATCGCTACAAAATGCAACTAAGCGATACGAGACAACGCCAGTGTTTGAAGATATCTCATTTGATCTAATAGCTGGACAGATTACATTGCTGCTTGGAGCAAACGGAAGCGGCAAATCGACACTGCTAAAAGCACTCTCAGGGCTACTAAAACTCGACAAGGGGACCATTGAGCCGACGATCTCTAAAGAAGATCATTTTAAAAAAGTTGCATATGTTGCACACGAGTCTCATCTCTATTCACCTTTGACTGTCAAAGAAAACATTGAGCTTTTTGCTAAGCTTTCTAGTGAAAAGAGAACGTCCGAGGAATTATTAGATTTTTGGGGTTTGTTTGAGCATAGAAACAAGGCCGTTGAAAATCTTTCCAGGGGCTTAGCTTTTAAGACTTCTTTAGTCTGTGCTCTCTTAGGCTCACCATCCATTTTACTACTTGATGAACCAACATCAGCATTAGATAGCGCAAGCCTGGATCTGTTCTGCGCGACAATTCAAGACTATGTTCAGAAACGTAACGCTACTGCTATCATTGCGACTCATGATATTAGAAGGCTTTACCAAATAGCGAATCAAGTTTTGACCATAAACAATGGTGCAATTGATTCGACAACACAGGTTAGTTTTTCAGAAGAGGAAGTTGTCTCGATTTATATTCAGACAAGTTTAAAATGATAAAAACGCTCTTACATAAAGATCTGCTTCTAGAGATTCGCTCGAAAGAAACAGTTGCTCTTTTCGCGACGCTTTCTCTCTTATTAACTGTCATCTCAGCAGTTGGCATTCATTCCTCTTTTTTAAACCCTGAAGAAGTTAGGAAGATTTTTCCTGTTTTAATCTGGTTGATTTTCATCTTTAGTTCAACAATTTCGATCTCAAAAAGCTTCGAATACGAGATAAAAAACAACGCTCTTGAAGGGCTCTTTTTAACTGGCATTTCGCCATGGACTATTTTCATCTCCAAGCTGCTAACAAACATTATTATCGTGCTGGCAGTTCATCTACTAACGATTATATTATTAGCTTCATTTCTTACCACGCCAATACTTGAGAGCTTTCACCACTACGCAATCTTATCTTCATTGGTTGTAATTGGTTATTGTTCACTTTCAACTCTTTTAACACCTATAAGCCTCTCCTCGCGGCTAAAGGGTCTACTTCTGCCCCTGATACTTTTACCGCTCTTATTTCCAATTTTATTTGCAGCATTGGAGCTCTCTTCGCAGATAATGCTCGAGGGCTCGCTAGATCTAGGCTCACTTGCATTTACTTTGTTACTTGTTTTTGATGTTATATATTTTACGGCAGCTATTAATCTGTTTAGCTTCGTGGTTCATGAATAAAGAGGAGCAGTTGTGCTTTCATTAAACTCTAAAAAGCTATCGATAGTAGAGAACGTCTTATTCGCTCTCACATTTGGCTTAGTGCTTTATGCCAATTACCTTGTTTTTTTAGTCGTGCCAAACGAAAAGGTAATGGGGCCAGTACAGAGAATCTTCTACTTTCATGTAGGAGCTGCCATGGCGACATATTTTGCCATTGGAGTCATTCTTCTTTCTTCGCTTGCATACTTAGCCACTCGCAAGAAATTTATGGATCAGCTCCTTACGTCAGCCACAGAAGTTGCATTTGCTTTTTGTTGCATTGTGATGATTACAGGCATGATCTGGGGAAATGCTGCGTGGAACACGCCCTTTAGATGGGAGCCCAGGTTAGTCAGCTTTTTGGTTTTACTTTTAATACTGCTAGGGATGTTGTTACTTAGGGCGTTTGGAGACAAAGAAAAAGTCGCAATACACTCTGCAGTCCTTGGAATTATAAGTGCGATCAACGTGCCAATTGTGGTCTTCTCAATCAAACTACTACCTAAAGCAACACAGATACACCCGCAAGTTGTACAAGATCGTGGACTAAGAGACCCATCATTTGTCTACACCATGCTAATTGGTATGATAGCAATGATCTGCTTTCAATTTTTACTTCTCTGGGTTCGTACAAAGATAGAAACTGTTAAACAGCAAGATAGATAAGGATAACTTATGGAAACACCAAACACCTTTCCTGATATGTTTTTGGCATTTTCTGCGCTGTGGACAATCATCTGCATCTACCTTTTCACACTTTCACGTAAAGTTTCAAAGCTTCAGAAAGAAAAGAATAATGATTAAAGACGCTCAATTCGTAAGAGGCGCCTTAGATCTAACTCAACTGCCCGAGGCTATCATGCCTGAGATAGCTTTTGTTGGAAGATCGAATGTAGGCAAATCTACTTTTATTAACAGACTCACTAACAGAAAGAAGTTAGCGAAAACAAGCTCAACACCGGGTCGCACCCGCGAGATAAACTATTTTGAAATACGCGGAGATTTTGAAGAGATCGGCGAGCAGAAATTTTTCTTAGTGGACTTGCCAGGTTTTGGATACGCAAAGATGTCAAAGCAGCTTCAAAAGCAGATTCAGAATTTCATGATTGATTACATACAAAATCGAGATTCATTAAAGGTTATTTGTCTATTAAATGACATTAGACGCGATCCTGGAGAAGAAGAGCTTGAGCTAAGAGATTTTTGCTTTAGAAATGGCAAGCATCTGCTTGTGATCGTAACGAAATCGGACAAGGTAAAACGAAACGATCTCAAGAAGAGAGCTAAGATAATCTCACAACGCTACCACTTAGAGCCTGAGGATCTTTACCTAACTGGAGAAAAAGAGGCGACTAAAAGTTTTTGGGAAAGGGTAAACCCTCTACTGTTCTAGTACCAATGCAACAATTCTTATTGTCGAATAAAGCAGATATTTTGGGCAGCATTATCCCCAAACACATTCATCATCTGAACTGGATAGCTAAGCTTCTCACCTGAGCTCCAGCTAATGCCCGCATTGCTTAAGCACTGAGTTATATCAATCTTGTAAGTAAAGGTGTCACCTGAGTCACTAGTGCCTGGTGTGGCATCAACATCCCCAAGGTTATCTTGCAGACCATCTGAAGCGCTCGTTAAAGCTGGGGAATTAAAACCTGCTCCAAAATTACTATAAGTTGAACTTGCGCAAAGCCCTGGTCCACTACCACCTGTACATTGGCCATTCATATCGGGAGTACATGGAGCGTTTGGAAGATTCGTAATTAACTTCAAATTTCCCATATTAACTAGTGATGCCTCACCTGCTCCGCTGATCCCTTTTCTCTGAGGTCGATAAACTGTAAATGTCACCTCAACAGTTCCAGTTGCTGGAACTTGAAAACAATTAGTTGGGGTGCCTGAGTCTCCCGCTGTAACAGGATAGGTGACATTATAAGTTGAAACAGAGGTTACAACTTGCTTCACTGCTGGAACAGTATGAAAGATAAAATTCAACATTCCCGGCACCTGCTTCTCACCACCCTCAGAGTCAGTTACTCGCTCAACTAAAACATCACCAGCTTGAATCTCAGATGAATTCGCATTTGGTTTTAATTGGAAGTCCCCAGATGAGCCATTAACGATCGTTCCATATCCATCATCATCGTCATCAAAATCTTCCGGGAATTTTAGACCATCAGGAAAGGGCTCTGTAGATCTACCACTACCTCCGTCAGCACAATAGCTAAGACCACCGGAACCTATCACCCCACAATCAAGCTCGACACTATCAGAATCATCCCCTGCAACTGGAATTGCGAGTCCCGCGTTATCTACTAGGAGTTGGTCGATTGTGCTATCAACTATGGTTGCAGCATTTGCGTTAACTGTATCTTCAAAATCTAAGTGGAAGTTAGAAAAGAGTCTGATCGATGCAAAGGGATCAAGCTCCCCTTCTTGATTAAAATCTGCGTCATCGTTATCTAAAATTCCATCTCCATCATCATCAATATCAAAGTCATCTGGGATTCCATCATTGTCGTCATCGGTATCAACATCGTTTGTTAATCCATCACCGTCTGAATCATCAGTGTCTGCTAATGCTGAGCTCTGACTTTGACGAATGGCCCCAAGATTTCCAAGGCCGATTGGCGCACAATTCGAATCAACAGAAACTAAGTTCTTCTTACGATCAAATGCTCGTCTAAGAGAACCGATGTTAGATAGAGCGTCTATTTTGGTTGTACTGCCTACTTTTGCTAACTTAATTGAAAGCTTTTTCTTTGCACTCGAAAGCTTACTTGCTGCTTTTTTTATGTTTGTCAGCGAGATAATTGCTTTATCCCCACTCTCACATCCATCACTATTTGCAGATTTAACAGTCTGCAGTTTTCCACTTGATTTTTTAATTGCATACACAACTGGACTAGCACCTTGCTGTCCATCTTTCTTTAAAGAGATAATTAGATTCTTATAGCTCTTGTAATTAGTAGTTGCTTTCTTTGTATTTGAGCTAACACCGTCAGTATTACCTTTATTGCTGAAAAACACCTTTCGAACAGAGGATCCATCAGTTGAGGACTTAGAGAGGTTAAGTGCTATTTTATTGGGAAGAGCCAAGGCTCCCGCAGCAAGAAATTGGCCACAAATTAATATGCTAAGTAGATAACCCTTCATTTTCTCTATATTTTTTCGCTTTTCCTATCTTTCCCTACCAATTGGATCGACACATAAGCCAGCAGAAACAAGTGCTAATAAAACTGTGGTCTATGCAAATCCCCCCTCCCTTGATCCTCCTATTCACCGTATCCTATGCCTCTGCCATGAGAATCTTTGTCTACATAATAGCACTTACCTTCGCACTTGCCTCATGGTCAGTTCCAATTCATGACCCCGATCTTGGATGGCATTTGTTTGGTGGGAGTTGGATTGTTGCTCATGGAGAGCTTCCTAGCTTTGATCCGATAAACTCACTCAACCTAACTTGGACTGACTATCATTGGTTAGCGCAGATTTTGTTTTACAAACTATATGAGGCAGGTGGTTATGAACTACTAAGGCTCTTCTTTGGACTGTTGATTGGCTATCTTGGAATTCTAATAGTTGATATCTGTTATCTGACAACGAGAAGAAAAGGTCACCCCTATCTGATTTTAATCGCCTTTGGCATTGCACTAACTATCATTACCGTTTTGACAACAATCAGACCTCATGCAATAGCACTTGTGTTAATTGCGCTTAGTTATAGAAGACTACTTCAACAAAAAACGACCTGGGAGCTTCCATACCTCTTCTTGTTAGCATCTCTCTGTGTAAACATTCATGTTTATTGGATTATGATTCCCTTTCTTTGGTTTTGCTACAGAGCAGTTCCGCGTTTACTAAGAGTAAATTCTAAAGAATCTGTTGCTTACGCTTGGGGTGGGCTAATCATTCTTAGCTTAAGTGGCCTTGTTTCGCCTTATGGTATTTTTAATTCAACTGGAGAGATATTTGCAAACTATCTAGTTATTTATGATTACCTAGTAATGCCAGCATCTTTGCGCGAAATAATACATGAGCTGAAGGGAACCTTTGCCGTCGGAGGTATTGTCTCTATCCTATCAGTTGTGATTATAGCGATTCTTTTTCGCTATACGAAATACAGACATCTACAAGCAAAGCCTGGAAACCTATTCTCTTTGTTTGGATTACTAATCTTATCTATTCGATCACTTAAATTTGCAACTCTATTTGGGCTTGTTACAGCTCCTCAAGTTGCCCGAAATCTCACTCACGCAAAGCGAAAGTTTTTCCCCAATGCTTTGATCTTTAGGCAAGGAATTACACAAGTAGTTCTAATTGTCGTCTTTGCTTTCGGCGTATTTCGAGCAATAAATCTTTCGCCTTTTGTTTACGACAACACGTTATTTCTTGATGATAATGTACCGCTTAATGCTTGTCGTAAAATTGCGAGTCTTAACCTCAAAAGCAAAAGCCATAAACATCTAAGAGTACTAACTCACTTCAATGACGGTGGTTGGTGTCGCTGGGCTGCCTATTTAGAGAATCCTGATCTCGATCTGAGGGTGACAGCCGATGGGAGAACACAACTTGTTCCTGGAGCAGAGATTTACAGGTTAGTAGAGCTTTATAACTTGCATGGACACTGGGCAACGACACTTCATAATATTGCCCCTGACGTCATTCTTGCGCACAAAGATCTCCCGTTAGCGCAACTGCTAGTTCGTGCTCAAACAGAATGGCGTGTTATTCACGAGGACCCAAAATATGCTGTATTTGCAAGGCAAAAGAGCTACTAGAAGTTAGTGCAACTCTCGCTATCTCTTCATCATCTACTTCTTAGCAACTTTTAAAATCCGGCAAGTTTAATGAACCCTCAATGCCAAGCTGAATGCTCTAAGTGCTGCTCTTCAAAAACAAAGCCTCACATAGTCGCTATTAGTGAACTATGGTGTGACGGAAACAAGGAACTAGGCCCCAGCCCATCCGAGCACTCATTTTGGGGACCACTTGAATTTTCACGGGTAGCTTCTTATACACGATTTCATTTTGACGAATATTTTGATAAACATCAAAAACCTGGCGATGCTGCACTGATTGAACTATGCAAAGTTGAAAAGCCTGATCTTGTTTTTCTTATTTGGCTTTACAGTGAACGTAGCCATGTAAATCCTACCTTCGAAACTCTTTATAAAATTAGATATGAACTTAATATTCCTGTAATAGCTTGGTGGGGAGATACTCATGCAAATTTCCTAGTAGAGTTAGCTGAAATGATTACTCCTTTCTGTACAAAAACTTTATCAGGAGATTCCTCAAAACTATACCTTAATAAAGCATCAGATACGGCACGTTACTTTCCACTACCTCACCCCAAAGATCCAACTGTATTTAATGACACAAATCTTGAGAGAGATATCGATGTAAGCTTTATCGGAACATTACGAGGGGACAGAGCCGAGCGTTTAAACAACATACGCAGCTTAGGCGTCGACGTCTTTCACACCGGCGGACAAAGAGAAGCCAAACTTCCAATATCTGAATATGCTCGATATCTTCAACGATCAAAAATGACAATCAATTTCGTCCAATTTAATGGAATCGAATATGAGAAAGTAGCTGGAAGAATGTTCGAAGCTACGCTATGCGGCACGTTGCTCTTAGAGCCAGCAAGCTCAGATGCACAAGCCTGGTTTGAACCAATGAAAGAGTACGTACCATACAGCAATGACGAAGATTTAGTTAATAAAATCAATTACTATCTAGAAAATCCTGAAGAGAGAGAAGAGATTGCTGAAAACGGACGCTTAAAATGTTTACAGAGCTATACCGGCAAAAATTTCTGGAACAAAGTAATAGAAATTTCACAGACAGAAACATCATCTTACCACTCTGAAGCTCTCTGCTCTTTAGCGCAATACTGGCTTAATAGAAACAATTTGGAAAAAGCTGCTCAATATTTAGAAAAGCTAGCCAAGATAGACAAAAACTTTGCCAAGCAATATCTCTTAAAATCTAAGATCCTAAGACACAACGGATTAATAAAGGAGGCCTACGAAACGCTTAAATACTACAATGAGATTAGCAAGCCAGACTGTGAAATCTTTATCGAGCTGGCTGAACTTGCTTATGCTCTAAAACTAGAAAATGATTGTCTTGAAATATTAACAGAAGCTCTCCACCACTTCCCTGATTCTCTTGAAGTTTTATCACTCATTGTTTCTCAATTTCCCTCAAGACTAGACACAGTAGAAGTCTTAAATTTTTGCCAGAGCGAAATTCTAAAGAATTCCACAGAAACAAAAACTTACTCAAGTGCTGCTAACCTAATGAATGGGCTTAAGCTTTTTGAGCAAGCTGAGCAATTAATTAGCGCCGGATTAGAGCATGCGAAAGATAAAGCAAGATATCTCTTTGAGGCAGGATTGTGGTGGGAGGAGAGGGGCAATAAAAGACAAGCAAAAGAGCACTATTGGCAATCACTCCGACCAGAACTTCAAAAAGAACACGCCTGGTCAGTTTTACCAGATATTATCACGTTGCAATATCAAGGGCATTGGGACAAAGCTGAGCGTTTGGTTAAACACTACCTTCCATTTGTTACAATCGAACAAGATTTATTAACTAATAAGCTATCAGAACTGCGTAACTATTGAGTAATTTCGTACTCTTTGATCTTATTGAGAAGTGTTTTGTAGCTGACTCCTAGAATCTCTGAAGCTCTACTCTTATTTCCACCGGTCCTTTGAAGAATCTTCATGATGAGATCTATCTCAGCTTTTCTAGCTGCTCGTCCAGCAATTTCTGGAAGGGTCACCATAATATCATCCAGTGCTTCAAAATCTAAATCTAAGGAGATGCCTAAATGCTCCGGCCTAATTATATCATTAGACAATATGACTGCTCTCTCAATCACGTTTTCAAGTTCTCGTATATTTCCAGGCCACGGATAGCGTTCGATCAAATTCCAAGCTTCTTTATCAATTTTTGGAGCAGGTTTACATGCATTAGCAGAGAAGTACTCAAGGAAGTAATTAATCAACGCCATTAAATCTTCTTTACGTTGACGAAGAGCAGGTATTGTTAAAGTTAATACAGCTAATCGATAATAGAAATCTTCTCTAAAGGTACCGTTTGATATTTTATCCTCTAGATTTTTGTTAGTCGCTGCAATAATGCGTGGATTAACCTTAATGCATTTGTTTCCACCAACTCTTCTAATCTCACCCTCTTGAAGCGCTCTAAGAAGTTTTACCTGAAGAGATGCTGGCATATCACCAACTTCATCTAAAAAGATCGTACCTTTTTTGGCTACTTCAAATAGACCCGGTCTGCTCTGAGTTGAACCAGTAAATGCACCATGCTCATGACCAAAAAATTCACTTTCTAAAAGCTCTGATGGAATAGCAGCACAGTTGATAGAAACAAACTGTTCATCCTTGCGAGCGCTATGCTCATGGATAAACCTAGCGACTAACTCTTTACCGACTCCACTCTCACCAAGTATTAAAATCGGAGTCTCAAATCCTGCCGCCTTTTTGGCTTGCTCTAAGATTGATTGCATCTTCTGGTTTGCGCTTATGAGCTTATGACCACGACGTGTTTTTCTACCTAAAGACCTGTCCATGACCCGCTTATGTTCGACCATGTCTTTTACAAGGGAGCAGAGATCTTCAGGTTCAAACGGCTTTGCAATAAAATCGTTTGCTCCAGATTTCATCGCTTCAACTGCAACATCTACAGAACCAAAAGCTGTCATCATCACAATTGGAACAGTTGGTGAGTTATCTCTAGCTCTACCTAAAAACTCCATTCCACTCATACCTGGAAGTTTGTAATCTGAGAGAATTAAAGAGTAAGAGTTCTCAATTAAAGAATTGGCTGCTTCTTCGCCATTTGGGCAGCTATCTACCTCATAACCCTGTGCTTCCAAAACGCTTTTGAGCACGTCACGTAAACTATCTGAGTCTTCAACAACAAGAATTTTTTCCATTTTACTCACTACTTGGCCAGCTTGGCATTCTTTGTTACTCCATAAAGTATCGTGAAAAATAGCGTATTGATTAACAATCTGAGCTTACAAAATAGGCTTTAAAATCATGGATTTTCAGGAACTTAGGGGATTCACGCAGGAGCAGATCAATTCTGTGCACTAAATCGAAATATGCTATAAGGTGTCAGACCTTAAAATCATATTAGAGTAAGAGTTGTAGATGAAGAGCAAATCAAAGGTAAAAAAAGCACTTATCCCTGCTGCAGGGCTCGGCACAAGATTTTTGCCAGCAACAAAAACTGTTCCAAAGGAGCTCCTACCGATCGTAGACACCCCGACAATTCAGTATATTGTCCAGGAGGTAGTTGACTCTGGCATTGAAACAGTTGTCCTAATTACAGGCAAAGGTAAAGCCGCAATTGAGGATCACTTCGACCTATACTCTGAACTTGAAGAAAAGCTAGAAAGCGAAGGAAAGACTGACCTGCTAGATAAACTAAGAGAAGCAAGCAATATGATTAGAGCTGTTTCTATTAGACAAAGAAACCCTCGTGGACTTGGCCATGCAGTATTATGCGCAAAGGAAGTTATAGGAGATGAACCTTTTGTTATCTTGTTAGGGGATGACTTAGTTGACTCAGACGTTCCATGCACAAAGCAGATGATTGATGTTTATGAAAAACATGAAAAATCAGTAGTGGCTTTAATGGAGGTAGAAGATGAGGATGTACCTAAGTTTGGAATAGGTAGTGGTGAGAAGATCGCAGATAGAGTCTATAGCCTCAATCAGATGGTAGAAAAACCGTCACTAGAAGAAGCACCCTCAAACCTTGCATTCGTTGGAAGATACATTCTGAACCCTGAGATATTTGAAATCCTCGAAAAAACAGATCCTGGCAAAGGCGGTGAAATACAGCTTACAGATGCGATGGCTCAGCTGATGAAAACGCAGGGTTTTCTAGGTTACAAATTCGAGGGCCAGCGCTATGATGCAGGTGACAAATTTGGCTTTATTCAGGCTAACATAGCTTATGCGATGAAAAGACCTGACATTGCTCCACGTTTGAAGGAATACATGAAGATGCTAGTTGCATCTTAAGCCCTGATGACTCAAAAAGACACCCTTACCATAAAACAACTTTCTAAATTTGGAGAGGTTCTACGCTCCATTGAGTGCGGTACGGGCGAGATAACCGTGCTTAGAGCAAACACGGATCAAGATCTCTTGCCATTTAGGCAAACTCTCTTCGGACAAAATTCGGGACATAAATTCACCTTAAGCTTAAATAATTCTCCTTTCTTAGTTAAGGACGCCTCACTCATTGGATTTGGACACAATTTACAGGAGACAAAAACGCCACTGCAACTTTTAACTGACAGAGGTGTGCGCGAAGATAGGGCTAATGCATTGTTGATTAATTTCGGATTTGAAGAGCAACTTGAGTTGCCATCAAACAAGCTGAATGAATGTGCAAGAATAAGACTGCAAATCTTGCTCGCTGTAATTTCAAAAAAGAAGGTTTTAATTTTAGATAGCCCGTTTGAAAGGATTTCAGAAGAGTGGAAAGATCGCTTTGCAGAGCTGGTCGCTGACTCAACTGTGAATCAAGCAAAGATTACGATTATCACTAGATTAACCTACAGACCTCAAAGTTGGGTAGGAAACCAAATCATTCAAAGAGTCGAAGTTGGTTTCAATCGACAAAAAACTATAGGCATTGGCTCTGTTGGAGAATCTCTATCTCAGATGGCTGCTCAGGTAAGGCAGAACCTCTCAGGCGACACCCAAGCTTCAGAGATAGTGGAAAAGCAAAGCGAAGAGGTATTTACTGCTAAGCCAATTCAGATGAGTAGAGGACTTTCAGAAGCAATCGAAAAGAAACCAAAAGTTAGAACTCCCATAGAAAAATTAAAAGAGCTACCTTTAGCTACTCAAAGATTAGTCACGGCCGCAAGCCTCTTCCTCATAGTTATCGTTGCAATCTTTGTTTCAGGAAACTCAGCTGATAAAAGCGAGACCAAGATTGCTAAAGCAATAAAGCCTACAGACAAAATTGAATCTCCAAACATCCCTAAGGAAACTAGTGCAAATAAGCAGCCAGTGCTAGATCAGCGTAAACCGAAACCACTTGCTCAACGCCCACAAGAAAAACTAGTCAATCAGCCAATTGTAGAAAACGGTCCTAAGAAAGTTTTAGCTATGCTGGAAAAGGATCAGCAGCAAGACATTCTTGATGCTTTTAATGGCAAGACAATTGATGACAACAATCAAAAACTCACAAAGAAAACACAGACGAGTAACAACAGCAGTGGCTCAAAGGACTTTTTTGATGCTTTAAAAAACTTGCCGTCTGACAACTCACCATCAACAAGTACGCCTAGCAAAATCTTTGCTCCAAATCGCGGGTTTACTGATGGCGAAGATGCGTCACAAGAAGAAATTCGTCAAAGATTCCTAGATGCCTTAAAACGCGCATCAGCAAAGAATCACTAATTCTCTTGTTTTTTTAAGCTAAAAGCTAGGAAGCATTCTGCTGCTCTTGGCGTTGTGATAGAAAATTACCGTAATGCTCTTTGATGATGGCGTGTACCTCTTCAGGAGTATCAACTATCTGAATAACATCAAGATCGCCTGGATTAATCAATTTCCTAGCAACTGGGTAGTCTCTTAACCACTCCATAAAACCTGCCCAAAAACCACGATCCATTAAGATAATTGGACGAGGGGGCAGGTGTCTTACTTGAATCAACTGCCAAGTGAAAACTAGTTCTAGTACAGTCCCAACTCCACCAGGTGTACAGATAACTGAGTTTGAAAGTCTCATAAAATCATCAAGCCTTGATGAGAACTTATGGTGATGCCTTTTAACATCAAGGTGAGGATTAGGAAGAGGCTCAAACTCCAACTCTATCGATAATCCATAAGAGCGAATCTTGGTATCCCCCTCCTCTTTACCTTGCTGCGCACCAATGTTTGCAGCTTCCATCAAACCTGGACCACCGCCTGTTAAAATATCGATTCCCTCAGCTGCTAACATCTTAGCCAACAAGGTCACATCTTTGTAAATCTTATTCTCTGGTTTTATGCGAGCACTTCCAAAGATACATGCTCTATAAAAGTGATTCTCAAGCTTATGCAGCTCACTTTCAACGACTCGCACGCGGTTATGTAAGACCGTCAATCTCTCATCGAGATGCTTTCTCATAACCTTTTTTTGTTGCTTAGTTAGATGAGAATAATCAGCTTCTGTACGGAAATCAGAGGATTGAATCTTACTTTCCTCATTTATAACAAATTCATTATCTTTCTTCATAACTATTAGGATGCACCTGTAGCAAAATAATTACAAGATAAACACTTAAAAGGTTTGCTTTTTTTTGCTAACGAGAGATGAAGCCGTTAGATTCATTTACGGCCTTAAGGGATTCAGAATGTGCATCTTCATTTGATTCAGAGCTACCAAGTTGCTCCTGAAGTAATGCGGCCCACTTTTCCCAGCCGGCACAATCTGAGCGTTCTTCAACTAAATCACGTAACTCATTCTTCGAGTCACCAGGATGAGCATCACAAAGTGTCTGAATAGATCGAGAGACGAAATCCATCGCTTTTATAATATCCGTAAAATGTGAGGGCAAAATCGGCGTGACAGGTTTCTTGTCTATTCTTTGCTGCATACGCAGTAAAGATTTTCTAAGCTCAGACGCAGCTTGCTCTAACTCGACCAACTCAAGTTGTCTTACCGGAGTACTCAGTAAGCGAGGATTATGATGTGGGTGAAAAAATCTATAAATATCCATCACAAATTCTCCCACTTGTAGGGTATACGCCACGCAAATATGCGACAAGATGGTAATTTTTAGAATTTCTGAATGCTTGAATTGAGCGAATTTGATGGTTATCAATTTATTAGACTTTGATTAACCCAATCTGCATCGAAGTACTTACACAGAGTTATGTAGTTAGGGATTTCGAGTAGTTAGCATTAGTTAATCAAAGAACTTTCGACATATTTAGTGTCATTATTAATTATCACAGGATGAGTATGTTTGATTTTAATAGACTTACCATAAAAGCCCAGGAAGGCTTGAGAGAGGCCAGTCTTAAGGCTGAAGCGCTTCACCATTCTGAGATCTACCCAGAGCATTATCTTTCAGCTCTACTCGAGCAAGCTGACGGAATTGCAGCACCACTTATAGAGGCATCGCAAGCAAATCTAAAAACTATAAAAAATGCATTAGAAGAAGAACTTTCTAAGAAACCTCAACTTACCTCTGCTCCAGGCAATGAGGCTAGAATTGGGAGGGATCTGCTGCAGCTGCTAAAACAATCTGAGCTAGAAGCAAAGACCTTGAAAGATGAGTACATATCTGTAGAACATGTCATACTTGCTGCAGCTAAGAACAACACTACCGCGAAAAGATTTCTCGATTACGATAAAATAATCGCAGGGCTTGAAAAGGTGCGGGGCAGCCAAAGAGTAACTTCTCAAAATCCTGAGGATACATATCAATCACTTAAAAAGTTCGCTCGAGATCTTACCCAAGCTGCGCTTGAAGGAAAACTTGACCCAGTAATTGGCAGAGACGAAGAGATTCGAAGAGTAGTGCAGGTTCTATCCAGGCGCACTAAAAATAACCCCGTCTTAATTGGTCAACCAGGAGTTGGTAAAACTGCAATCGTAGAGGGATTAGCCCAAAGAATAATTGCTGGTGACGTACCGGAAGGTCTAAAGAATAAAAAGATTTTAGCGCTTGATATGGGCGCGTTAATTGCTGGAGCAAAGTATCGAGGAGAATTTGAAGAAAGATTAAAAGCCGTGCTGAAAGAAGTTCAGGAAGCGGCTGGCGAAATCATTCTCTTTATAGACGAGCTTCATACCGTCGTTGGCGCTGGTGCGAGTGAAGGTGCAATGGATGCTGGGAACTTACTTAAACCGATGCTTGCACGCGGAGAACTTCACTGCGTTGGAGCAACAACATTAAATGAGTATAAAAAATACATCGAAAAAGATGCAGCGCTAGAACGTAGATTTCAACCAGTAATCGTCGATCAGCCAAGTGTTGAAGACACTATCTCTATTCTTCGAGGCCTCAAAGAAAAATACGAACTACACCATGGTGTTAGGATCAAAGACTCAGCAATGGTTTCAGCAGCTACCCTCAGTGATAGATACATAGCGGATCGTTTCTTACCCGATAAAGCAATTGATTTAGTTGACGAAGCCGCATCAAAAATTCGAACTGAAATTGACTCTATGCCTGCAGAGCTTGATGAAGTTTCACGCCGCAAGCTTCAGCTAGAAATTGAAAGAGAAGCGCTTAAGAAAGAAAAAGACGATGCCTCAAAAGATCGACTTACCAAACTAGAAAAGGAGCTTGCAGATCTTCAAGAACAAGACCAAACCCTCAGACTGCAGTGGGAACAGGAGAAAGAAGGAGTTCAACAAGTACGAGAGCTAAGAGGTCAACTCGAGGACGTAAAGCAGCAAATTGAACAAGCAAAAAGAGATTACGATCTCAACAAAGCTGCAGAATTACAATACGGTACGCTCACAGAGCTAGAGAAGAAAATTGCCGCACAGGAAACCTCGCTTAAAGAGCGGCAACAATCTGGTAGTGTCTTACTCAAAGAGGAAGTTGATGAAGAAGACATAGCTCAAGTGGTGTCACGCTGGACAGGAATTCCTGTATCTAAACTAATGCAGGGAGAAAGTGAGAAAATTATTGGTCTAGAAGAAACCTTGAGATCGCGTGTAATCGGACAAGATGATGCAATTGAAGAAGTTGCCAGCGCTGTCTTAAGAGCGAGAGCTGGTATAAGCGATCCAAATAAACCGATTGGTTCTTTTATTTTCCTTGGACCAACAGGTGTCGGAAAAACCGAGCTCGCAAGAGCTTTAGCAGAAGCCATGTTCGATGACGAAAGAGCTATGGTTAGGATTGATATGTCTGAGTACATGGAGAAGCATGCGGTTGCGAGACTAATTGGAGCTCCTCCAGGATATGTTGGTTACGAGGAAGGGGGACAGTTAACTGAGGCGGTACGTCGTAGGCCTTTCTCAATCATCTTACTAGATGAGATTGAAAAGGCTCATCCAGATGTCTTCAACGTCTTATTGCAAATTCTAGATGATGGACGATTAACTGATGGTCAAGGACGCACAGTCTCTTTTAAGAATACCATTCTGATTATGACATCCAACTTAGGAGCTCAGAATATACTTAAATGCACTGAACGTTTCGAAGGTGCAGACGAAGAGAGCAAAAAACAGATACGCATTGAACTTGAAGCTGAGCTAAAGGAAGCGATGTCCTCTTTCTTTAGACCTGAATTTCTTAACAGGATTGATTCAACCGTAATCTTTAATCCGTTAACTAAGGATGAATTACATAAGATAGTTAGAATTCAATTTGAACGCGTTAAAGAAAGATTAGAAGAAAAGAGGATTTCACTATCAATTACCGATGCTGCGATTGATCACTTTGCGCAAAGTGGTTTTGATCCGATTTATGGAGCAAGACCATTGAAAAGAGTAATTCAAAAAGAACTTGAAACTAGCTTAGCCAAAAAGATTCTTTCTGGCGAAGTTCAAGAAGGTCAACCAATTATGATCGATTACCAGAATGGTGAGGTGCAATACCAGGTTCCGAATTAAAACCAGAATTATTAATCTAGTTAACTGTATTATCGATTTTAGAAACAGCTGTTTCTTCTAGATCTAATTCACGGCAGATCATACTTTTTAAAGCATCTGGGATTAGAGGATTATCTAAAAATCGTTCTATGCGCTTATAAAATTGCAAGCGTTCTTCTTCTGTACAATCTTCGCGTAAGTTATTTTTAAAAAAATGTGTCTCTCTCATTCCTGTGTCCAAAATAGTGATTTGACGGCATTAGTTTACTATCCTGGCAGCACTAAGCAACGGCACAACCCTTTGATTTTGTTGATTTTATTATTTAGCCTGTCCAATTTCACCAATTAAGATGCTATGCAGTAGTTATATATGAACGCGTTTGATTACATTCTCTACTTTATCTGGGCATGCTTCCCACTATTCTTTCTGTTGGTTTCACTTTACTCAAAACTCGAACATATGAGCGGCGAGGCTCAACGCAATGATTCCTCAGAGCACTTCAAGCAATCTATTTTTTTAGCAATCTGTGCAGGGTTAGCATTTTTAATAGACACATATGGAATCACATTCATCAAAGAGAAATATCAACTTGGAAACATTACAACGTATTTTAGAATCGTACTTTATCCTCTTCTTCTTTTTATCCTTGGCTCACTGCTCGGAGGATCAAAAAAGATTGAGATAGAAGAAAACCCTCTACTACGCTATAACGTCGAAAAAAATAAGGATAAAAAATGAGAATTGCCGGTGTTGATGAAGCTGGCAGAGGCCCCCTTGCAGGACCGGTTGTAGCAGCTGCTGTAGTCTTGCCTGAGGGATA
Source organism: Deltaproteobacteria bacterium (assembly GCA_020635175.1). Lineage (GTDB taxonomy): Bacteria > Bdellovibrionota_C > UBA2361 > UBA2361 > J135 > JACKAH01. Next base: position 25,400 of record JACKAH010000001.1, on the reverse strand, counting down.
TCTCAATCAAGAGATAACCGATTCTAAGAAACTTTCTGCAAAAAAGCGCGATATACTATTTGAAGCTATTACAAAAAACGCACTTTCATATTCGATAGTTTGTGTTGGGCACCATCGGATCGATCAGTTAAATATTCGTGAAGCAACACGTGTCGCAATGAAACTAGCTGTTAGGCGGGTAAAAGCAGAAAAAGCATTGATAGACGGTAATGTACCGATAGAAATAGACATACCTCAGGAAACTGTAATCGGCGGAGATAGGCTGCATCAGGAGATCTCAGCTGCTTCTATTCTAGCTAAAGTTTGGAGAGATCGTCTAATGAAATGCCTAGATCTTAAATACCCAGGATATGGATTAGCAGATCATGCTGGCTATCCAACAAAAAAGCATAAAGAGGCAATAGAGCTAATTGGGCCTTCAAAAATTCATAGGAAAACATTTCGAGGAGTCAAGGAATTCATCCAGAAAGACGGGTTATCAAAAGCTTCAAATTGGTAAGCTTGGAGAAAAAGCTACCAGAATCTATTTAGAAAATAACGACTATCAAATTATATCAGAAAACTGGCGCTGCAGAGCTGGAGAGATCGATATAGTTGCAATCAAAGAAAATACTCTTAGCTTTATTGAAGTCAAAACACGATCAAGAGCATCTGCCGACAGATTCTCTCCATTCGAAGCTGTTGATTACAAGAAAGAGCGAAAGATCAGAAGACTTGCTGAAATTTATCTACATTATCATGCCAGGGAGATTGAAAGCATTGGAATTAGAAAGGTTCAGTATGATATCGCAGGCGCATTATATCGACGTGACTACGCGAATAAAAAGATTTGCTTTGAAATAAGGTATCTTAAAGAAGCGTTTACTTTTTAATTGGAATTGGATTGTTATGATCATCTACTGCGACCATAACTACCTGTGCGGACGTGACCTTGCATGTCTTTATTGCGTCGATTCCCCTAACTGCTTCGACATCTACAGCTATCTCAATTGAAGTGTTTCCTATTTTGGTTGTAGAGGCATAAAAACTAACAACATCACCAACAAATACTGGGGAGATAAACTCTACCTCTCTCATTACTTTTGTCACAAACTTCTTAGCGGCAACTGTTCTAGCGTGCTGGCCTGCAGCTAAGTCGATTAAACTTAGGATATGACCTCCAAAGATACTACCTAGGCCGTTTGTATCTTTTGGCAACATTACCATTCTAATTGCAGGATCTCTTTGACTCATGAAGACTATTTACTACGTATGGTAGTAACACAACAACACTAAAAAATGATATTCTTATAAATGGACATCTCCACAACTATTAAATCAGCTTACATCCCTTGGTTCAGATATTACTCTTGCAATAGTTTTCGATAGTTCTGGCAAAGAGCATGGTTTATGAACAAAGCCAATGGCACCAAGTTGCATGATCTTTTGAGCATTAGCAGTCAATCCATAACCTGAGGTTAAAAGTATCTTAGTATCGGGGGAAACCTCTACAATTCTTTCATATTGCGTTGTGGTATCAAGTCCAGGCATTCCGACATCTAGAACGATCAAATCAAAATCTTGCTCTTGATTGATTATGTCAATTGCATTCTGAATACTCTCTGCAGTGCTAACTTCATATCCTAAGGCCTGAAGCAGAGAAGAAAAAGAAGAACGAACGAGATCCTCGTCATCAACAATCAGGATTCTACCTTTGCCAGAGACTATCTCTTCAGAGCTCTCGCATTTTTCTGGTGCATCTGCAGTCTCAACAGGCAATAAAATTTCAAAGTGTGTGCCAATTCCTGATTGAGAAGCAAAAGATATGTGGCCACCATGGTTTTCCACCACCTCCTTAGCAACTGCGAGCCCTATTCCAACCCGCTCTTGTTCTTCCTTAGTAGAAAAGAATGGCTCAAAGATTAATTGCTGGTGCTCCTTTGTAATTCCACAACCAGTATCAGCGATTTCAACGTTCAAATAATTTCCTACAGGAAGATCATAGCAATTATCTACCTGTAAATTTTTGAGGGATGTAGAAATATCAATACGTCCACGACATTTCTTTGCAACTATTGCATCACGTGCATTACATATTAAATTAAGAATCAATTGATAAATTTGTGAAGAGTCTCCACGAATCGTACAATGCTTAGCATCAAGCGATAAACTTATGCAGACTTGCTTACTTAAAGTTCTAACTAAAAGTTCAACAACATCCTCAATTACTCGATGAGTGTTAAAAGCTGAAATCTTGGTTTTGCCACCTTTGGCAAAGCTTAAAAGCTTGTCGGTTAACTGTTTTGCACGATATACAGCTTTCTCTATTTTTATAGCAGCCGATAGCTTATCATCACTTGTCGAATCAGGAATTTTGACAACACCTACCTGTGCTAAAATCGCTCCTAGTACATTATTAAAATCATGAGCAACTCCACCAGCTAATCGACCAATCATTGCGACTCTGTCTTTACGTCTTATCTGCTGTTCGAGCTTGATAACTTCAGTGATATCTCGAGCGCTTGCAATTATTCTTGAAGAATTTAAAACAGACGTGGGTAACTTCCTAAAGATCCAAGAAAGGGTTTTAATCGAACCTTGGCTATCTTTGACCTGCAGAAAAAAGCTTTTATTCTCAGTATCTGGGGTAATGCTCCTGAGGTAATCCGCTATGCTCTCTCTATCATTGTCTTCGCTCAAGATATCAAAAAAATATCTCCCAAAGATCTCTTCACCAAAGAACTCATAAGCAGATTTATTGCACCACAGACAACGCTTATGCGAGTCGATCTCAATAATTATCTCAGAAATCGTATCGACAAGAGTCCTGTATCGCTCTTCGCTATGAATTAAAGCACGAGTGGCTCTCTCAATTTCGAGTGACTGCTTCGCTAACTTACTCTCAAGGAATTGCTTTTGGAGGAGAAGATCTTTGTCTCGCTTCTCAACTTTACTCTTATAGCGCACCGAGGCGATTGCTCTACGAGTTGTATGTATAAAATCATCTTGAGCAAATGGTTTTTCTAGATAGTCAAAGGCTCCGTTTCTAACGCAACTTACTGCGGAATCAATACTAGGCTTGCCTGTTACAACAATAACAGGGCAATTTGGTTTAACTTTTCTCGCTTCAGACAGAAGATCCAGGCCGGTCTGTCTACCTAAATAAATATCCGTAACTATTAAATCTATATTTTCATCTTTTAAAAATGGAACTGCTTGTTCGAAGCTTCCAGCGACTGATACGCTATGTCCATCGACTTCAAGGAAGGATTTAATTGTACTCTGGGTACTCTCTTCGTCGTCAACCACTAAGACCTTGGCCATATGGAACTCTTCTTACTACTATTGAATCTCTTCTTCTCCACGTACTCCATCCTCCAATTCCAACTTCTCTTGGTGGCGATAAGGGCTTAGGGGACAGCTTGCTAATTAACGGATTCCTGTGTTTAGCCTTGGAGTAAGTTTTCTACGTCTCAAAGCTAGAACTCAAAGATCGGAGTGAATAATAACATCGAAAAAGAAGATAATGTAATTTAAATCAGAACTCTCTCGAATTTTCCGGAAATTGACTATGATGAATGTTCATTCAGTTTAATCAGCTTAAATTTGAATTAGCTAAGCTTGCTTCTTTGAAAGGCTGTTTCCTTTAAAGATTTCTCCCCATGGAGTCTTAGATGAGTATAGCTGGCCTGGTTTCCCACTGAAGATAACATCCCCACCTTCAAGATCGGCACCCGGTCCAAACTCGAGTACAAAATCCGAAGCTTGAATACACTGCTGGTCGTGCTCTACAACTAAAACTGAATTTCCCTTCTGCACAAGTGCATGTAAAACATTTATCAAACGATAAACATCCTTGATATGTAAACCTGTTGTCGGCTCATCCAGTATGTAAAGAGTGTGTCCAACAGAGTTAGATGTTAGCTCACTTACTAGTTTCAAGCGCTGAGCTTCGCCACCTGAAAGGGTTGCAGAGTTTTGTCCAAGCGTAATGTAACCAATACCTAGATCGCAGGCTATTGAAAGTGGCTGATATATTTTCTTGTGATTAACAAAAAAGTCCTTAGCTTCTTCGATTGTCATACTTAAGGCTTCGCTTATGTTTAACCCATTGTAGCGCACCGAACATGCTTCTTCGCTGAACCTTCCTCCCTGGCAACGTTGACAAGGAATCTTAGCTGAGGGCAAAAAGCTCATCTCTAGTTTAATTTCACCGACTCCTTGACATTCGCTACAACGACCTTGACCAGTATTGAACGAGAAATAACCTGCTTTCCAACCACGAGCCTGAGCATCAATTGTTTTTGCAAAGACTTTTCGTATCTCATCCCAAACTCCAAAATAAGAACCTGGCGTTGAACGAGAAGTTTTTCCAATAGGTTTTTGATCAACAGAAACAACTCTCTTGATTGGTATTGTTGATGAAACTACGTTGCCTTTGCACTTCCACCGATTCTGTTTATACTCTCCGTTGAGAATAGTTTCTTCAATTATTCCATGTACAAATGAGCTTTTACCTGCTCCAGAAACCCCAACAACAGAGATTAAACTGTTTAAAGGAAGCGTCACTGAAAGATTTAAGATATTATTACAACTACCACTTTCAACTACTAGCTGCTCTGAAACTGAATTAGAATCAGAATTTTCTATCAGAGGAGGTTCTGAAAAAAGAGCTTGTGCTGTAATCGAAGTCTGAGAGTTTGAAAATTCCTGTATGGTACCTGAAAAAATTATCTCTCCACCATGCTGACCACCACTTGGCCCGACATCTAAGATATAATCTGAGGCAAGGATTGTGTCAGGATCATGTTCTATAACAATTACTGAATTTCCCTGTTCTTTTACGTAAGCCAACTTGTCAAGCAGCTTTGCATTATCATTCGGATGCAAGCCTACCGATGGTTCATCTAAGATATACATTACTCCACTTAAGGGAGAGCCAAGAGCAGCTGCTAACCTTAGTCTTTGCAATTCTCCGGTTGAAACACTCAGACAATCACGATTTAGACACAAATAGCCTAGCCCAAAATCAATCAATAGTTTAGTTCGAGCTAGCATCTCAGAAATAAGTTGCTCTGATAAAGCCTTCTCGCGCTCAGATATCTTTAGCTTTGAGAGAAAATCAAAAAGGTTAATCAGTGTTAGCTTACTCGCCTCCCAAATATTGAGTTGATCAATTTTAATTGAGCGACCAACGGGGCCCAATCTTGCACCATAACAAGAATGACATTTCTCCCCACCTTCGTAATCACCGAATCCTCCACAATCATCACAAACCCCACGACGTGAGCGAAATGAAAGATCCTCAGGGTCAGGCTTTAGGAATCCCCTTTTGCAGATCGAGCAGTTTCTTTCGGTACTAAAAACTTGCTGTCTATCTTTTTCAGATACGATTATTGTACCGGAACCTAACGTGATTGCTTGAGTAATTACACTTTCGAGTATTTCAAAATCAACGTTATTCGGGGTGCAATGTGCTACAACATAATCAATATCGTGAGTTTTGTTTCTCTCTAAGCCTTCTAAGTAGCTTGAGGGTTTCCCAAAGAAACCATCAACTCGAACTTCAGAGATCTCAGCCGCCAGTGCCTTTTCAAAAATGGACTTGTGGTAGCCCTTTCTGCCTCTCACAACTGGAGCAAGAATCTTAATCTTTGTCTTATATTTTGCTTGGAGTTCACTCGCTATTTCCTTTGCGGTGAAAGCAGCAATCGGCATATCTGGATGATCTGGACAATATTGTGTTCCTACCTTCGCAAACAACAACCTTAAATAGTTGTAAATTTCACTCATTGTTCCGACGGTCGAGAGCTCGCTTGGCTGAAATGTATGTTGATGCACACATATAGTAGGCAATATGCCGCTAATTGATTCTATATCAGGGTGCTTTAACTCTCGTATATATTGGCGTGCATAAGGAGAAAGACAATCCAAATATGTTCTTTGTCCTTCTGAATAGATTATATCCTTTGCAATTGTTGATTTGCCTGATCCCGAAACTCCAGTGAAGGCAACTATCTGGTTAAGTGGAATTGAAACGTTGATGTCTTTTAAATTGTTCTCTTTAGCATGACGAATTTCAAGTTGCTTAATCGGCTTAGCTAACTTGCTAGTTATCTTTTTTTGTCTGGCTAAAAACACCTCTGCTTTCTGAGCAAGATCATTCTTAAAATTTTCTAAAAAACTAATTGTTTCAGAGCTCTTCTTTTTTTGTGAAACCAATTTTTTAGGATCGCCACAAGCACAGATCTCACCACCTCCCGATCCTCCATCAGGACCCAAATCAACAATCCAATCTGCTGCATAAATCAAAGCCAAGTTATGCTCAACACATAAGACTGTATGTCCGTTTGATCGAATTGCTTCGAATACCTCAAGCAGCTTAGATATGTCATGCAGATGTAAGCCGGTAGTTGGTTCATCAAATAAAAAGAGCATGTTTTGTTCAGAATTCTTAGCAAGAAAAGGAACTAGTTTTAGGCGCTGAGCTTCACCACCGGATAGCTCGCTTAGAGAATGCCCTAAGCGTAAGTATCCCAGCCCAAGAGATTCAAGCATTGTTGCTAATTCAAATATCTTCTTATTCTCTCCAAAAAACTTTATTACATCAGAGACCGTGAAGTTAAGAAGCTCTGCTACGTTTTTACCTTGATACTCAACTTCCAGCACATGTTCCTGAAATCTAGTGCCCAAGCAAACTTCACAAGGAATATAGACATCGCTTAAAAATTGCATGTCTTCTTTAATGAATCCTGCACCACGGCAAGTTGTACATCGACCAGCATCAACATTAAACGAGAAGGCCGATTTGTCTAAAGCCCTACTAATCGCAGCATCTGTAGCTGCTAGCATTAACCGCACTTCGTTCCAAATACCACTATATGTGGCGATATTTCCACGTGGACTTTTAGCAATAGGCGATTGATCGACTAGTAATACTTGCTCAAATTTATCAATTCCAACTAGCTCTTCACATAAGTGGCTAAAGTCCTCACCTCGTTTGGACAGCTCTAGGCTTCCTAGGAACACCTCCTGCAAGAGAGTCGTCTTGCCACTACCAGATACACCGGTTAAACAAGAGAAACTACCAATCGGAATTTTAAGATCTATGTTTTTTAAATTTCTAAATTTAGCACCCTTAACCCCGAAATATTCATTCGCTTTGGTTTTGCTCTTAGTCAACCTACTAAGTGAAGTCAGATAAGGGGCTAACGAAATCCCATTCCAAAGGCTTGCATCTCCAGCATAGACAACTTCTCCCCCCTCAGAACCTGCTTTTGGACCAAGCTCAATGATATGATCAGCCTCAGCGATACAATCCAGATCATGCTCAACCATTACGATACTATTTCCACGACCCTGAAGCTGTCTAATTGCAGTTAACAATCTGTCTGTGTCTCTTGAGTGAAGCCCAACTGTAGGCTCATCTAAGACAAATTGAGTTGAAACCAAGTTGCTACCAATGGCAGCAGCAAGATTAACTCTCTGGGTTTCCCCTCCAGAAAGAGTGTTTGAATTTCTCCCAAGTGTAAGATAGGGAAGTCCGACATGTTCTAGAAACTGCAATCTTGCAAGCAAGGTCTTATAAACTTCGATTAACTGATATGATTCTGGATCAATCTTAGAACTTAATTTTTCAGTTAGTTTTAAAAGCTCGCTAATTGGGGCATCCCAGATATCAGCTATACTTTTCTGATCTATCTTATAAGCTAATGCGCTTGAATTAAGCCTTGCTCCATTACAAGTTCCGCAAAGCTCTTCTGAACGATATCTAGCTAAAAACACCCTTACATGCGTTTTATATGCTTTCCGCTCTAACCTTTTAAACCAAGAGAACAGCCCTTTAAAATCAGAATTCCCCTCTAAAATGAGAGCTTGCTGCTCCTGACTTAGCTCATTCCAGGCTATATCGATTTTAATCTTTTCGTGTTTGCAAAACTTTAACAGCTGATTCATTTCCCAACGCCTAGAATCAACCGCCCAAGGAGCAATTGCACCTTCTTCAATTGAAAGTCTTGGATTGGGTATACACTTCTTAAGATCGATAGTGAGAATCGAACCAAATCCTCTACAGCTCTCACACGCACCATAAGGATGGTTAAAACTAAACAACGAGGGACGAGCAGGCTTTATCTGTAGATCTGAATAATCACATCCTATCTCGTTTCGAAAAAAAGTTAACTCAAGTTTATCTCGTCTTAAATTTGGAGCAGAATCACAATTAACTACAGTTAAGAAGTTAACTTTACTAGCTTGGTTCTTGCTAAGATTAACAAGACAAACTCTTTTATTCGCTACTTGATAACTCTTCTCGACAGCTTCAATTATCTGCTTGCGTGAAGAGCTCTTATTAGAGAAGCGCTCAATTAGAACCAGCAATTCTTCAGACTGAGTAAGCACCAAAGTCTTTGGTGTATCTAACTCAACAATTTCACCGCTATCTGGATTTAAGAAGCGACTAAATCCTAAGATTCTTAGCCGTTCGATCTCTATTTTCTGCTTCTTTGCAACGGTAGCTTTGCTTTGAGAGAAATCAAAACGAATAGGTGCGCAGATAGCGTATCTTGAAGTTTGAACCTCTTTTAGTTTTTTTAGGCAAATATCCGCTACAATACTTGGCGTATCTGCTTTTAATGGAATACTACAACTCGGACATACAGATTCAGAAAGATTTGCCCATAAAATTTTCAAATAATCATTAATCCCAGAGACTGAACCAACTGTAGATCTTGAGGAGCGAATTTTATTCTTCTGCTGGATTGCAATTGCCGGCTTAACGTACTGTATCAGATCAACATCAGGCTTTTTGATCTTATCAAAGAACTGTCTTGTATAAGAGCTGAATGTTTCAATATATCTGCGCTGTCCTTCAGCATAGATAGTGCCAAATGCGAGGGAAGATTTACCTGAGCCTGACAGTCCAGTAACTACGGTTAATTGGTCGTGGGGAACTTCAAGCGAAATGTGTTTGAGGTTATTCTCAGAGGCACCGTGAATTTTTAGACTGCTTTTCATTCACAATGTTTTACCCTGAGGGCAATTAGATCACAATATTTGCCTGGAACGTTTAAGATATCAAACGTTCCAGACAATTAAGATTCAACAAAAGGATTAATTTCCAGTAGTTCCTTGTTGTGGGAACATTTTCTGTAACTGCTCAGCTGTCTTTTGAGCCTCATTCATGTCAATTGAAACACCCCCAGGAAGGTTCAATGTATTTGTACCTTGAACAACTTCAGGTGCTGTAAACATACTAGGAGATACTGCAGCTACAACTAAACCAACAATCATCATCGTTACAATCAGGGCCACAATTGTAACTAAGAAAAATGGCACTCTCTTCTCTGTAACTCCTGCTATCTTAGGAATCCCTTGATAAAAAAGGTACAAGCCATAAAGACCACATAAAAGACCGAGTGCTGATAGATATGGTATCAGTTGAAAAACACCACCCAGATATACCGGTGCCATTGAGAAAGCGAAGAGCTTTGCAGCGTTACCTAAAGTAAGTGCCCCATCAAATTTTGGAGCAAGCTTTTCCATAATGACCGCTGCGATATAGATAGTAGCAAGTCCTAGAGCATAAGTTACAATCGTAGTAACTAATCCAGAGATCAGTGGCCACTTCATCGTACCGATAAATGGTAGAGTTCTTCCGACTGTTGTCATACGGATAAATTCACAAACAGGCGTTACAGCGACAAGGAAGACTGCGTAAGTCATAAAAACTTGATTTATAGTCATATCTTCAGATTTGAGCTTGTCCCAAGTTGCACCAGGACTCATAACCATATCTTTAGCCCGTAGTAGAGCAGCTTTAAGGCAGGGTTGATTGCTGTTATGTGAACAGCCCTTGGTTGAATTTTGTGTTCCGAAATCTTCAGCTTCATTACCCATAGAAGGCTCCTTTAGTTAAATAGATCTAACATCTGATTACAGTGTAAGCGCCTTAAACTCAATAAAAAAAGCATAGATGGCATGATAGCTCAAAACAGAGGGCTATAACCCTTTAAAAATCAAGCAAGTTCAGACAGAAAGCTGGAGCATTTGAACATTACACGTACTGAGTTTTCCTTAGTGGGTCCTTGAGGAGAGGCTTATGTTCTGTCATTACGAGGACTATATGCACGTAGTGCAGGTAGGACGTGGTAATCTCTACAATATGGCAAGACGTACAGATTGCCACAGTCGCTTTCGCTTTGCTATCGCTCCTTCGCAATGACAGGTTGTTTGAGTCCTCGGTAAAGAACCCACTTCGAAAACACTAGGTAGCTAGTTATCTAGATAAATATTGGATGTAGTAATCTAAGAGGCTTTAGCTATTAGAGCTCTGAAAGCTGGTTTTCTACTGGGGAGCATCATCCGTAATGAGCTTAGAGTTTTCCTTAGTGGGTCCTTACCGAGGGAGGTATACAATCTGTCATTACGAGGACTACATGCACGTAGTGCAGGTAGGACGTGGTAATCCCTACAATATGGAATTACAAACAGATTGCCACAGTCGCTATCGCTCCTTCGCAATGACAGGTCGTTTGAGCCCCCGGAAAGAACTCTCTAAGTAAAATTCAGGATATAAATCAACGTGGTAATTCAGTCTGACCTGGCAAGATTCCTGGAGAACGCGTCTCCTCACCGAAGTCTTTCGGATCTGTAAAGTCGGGCTTCTTAATATCTTGCTGTTCACCATCTGAGATAACAACTGTTTTGGCTAGAAAAGTAGAGCCTAATCTTTCACCCTGCGCACGAGCCTGTGCACCCTTCTCTAAAACTCCTGTAATGCGAGTTTTGTCATTGACTTTAAAATCTTGTCCATTAATTGCAAATGCTTCGTTTTTACCCGTCTCTATTTTTCCGATTAAGATAAACTGTGGTGGTCCGCCAAGGATACCACTTCGAATCTGCACTGCTTGATCCTTTATATTAGAGGGGCCCGCTTCCTGCGCATAAACATTCACTATCGCAAGAGTAACAAAGCAAATTAAAAGGGTTAATTGTTTCATCATATTATTGTCCCGTTGTTTCATGGAAAGATAATTTACTCAACGGTAAACTGTAAATGTTAATCTCTGATGTATTTGGCGGTGGCACATCAGAAGATTGAGTTTGTCCTCCTTGGCTACTTGGAGGAATTGGATATGCTGGCTGTACAATTATCTGCCCTGTGCTGTGTAAAATCGCTGGTGAGCTCGGGGCACCAGTGTTTCCTATGGATGACACAGATGGCAATACCCCACCATTACTTTGATGAAGCCTAATGTCATTTTGCTTTAACAGACCATCATGAATATATGGGTTTACCTGCTGATCGTCATAAGATTCAACATGAGCATCCAATGCTGCTTGAAGCTGCTTTCCATAAACTAAGCTTAGGTCATCGTCATCGTAATCTAAGTCGCCATCAGCATCAAAGATACCACCATTATAAAATGGAGCATCTCCACTATAGTCAACGATAACACCACCTCCTGTTCTAAAGTTTACTCCCTGCAAAAATCCATAACCTCCAATGTCACACTGTCCAGTGCTAGGTAGGAAAGTTGTAAACAATAAAGCGCCTCTGACGTTTACAGCATAGTCGATTACCATTCCTACAGGGTCAATATATCCATCTGTAGTTAAGTTGATGCTGGTATCAAGATCAATATAAAAACCATTCTCTTCATTCGGAACAGTGTAAATTCCGCTACTCTTTCTTAGCACATCAAAAGTATCAACACTTTGATTCTTTAAACTAGATTTGCTTCGGTTTGTAAGAGCATATTGATAATCATCACCTGTTGTTTTCACCGGATCAAACATTCCAATAATTGACTGAGTAACTCCATCGAGTTCTTCAACGTCACTCTGAGTATCATAGCGTCCAGTTCCCCAATACACGCCAACAGCTAGTTTAATTGTTTCAATACCAGTTGTTGCTCCAGAATTATATTCGGGATTTTCAACTAGGACTGTAGAAGCTGGGGCAACGATCGGCTGTGTACTTGAGCCGTTATACATCTTTTGAACAACCCAGGAACCGGGACCAGCGACTAAGTTTATTCGATACATATCGCCTTCTTCAGTCCCAACGTATATTCTATCCGCATTGAGATCCGAATCTGTTTGTACAGCAACTGGCGTTGCAGTTCTTGTTCCTGCTGGATCAGAGCCTGAGAGAGTTTTAACAGTACCAGTTGGAAGTGAGCTATTTAAGTTATAGACTACTATATTACTACCGGGGGTAGGCTTATTCTCTCCCGTACCGACTACCATATACCAACTATAATCACCTGGATTACTTGAACTAGCAGGCCCATTTACTGGAACAACGATAGGAGTGGTCCAAGATTCTCCATAATTTGCTGGCTCACTAATCTCAAAGAGCAAGCTTGGAGATTCACGATCGGTAACATCTAAGACAGTATAAGTAGAACCTCCCGTTCTAAGTCCGAACATTGCAAGTGTTTTCCACTGTCCCCCAATATAGGCATCCTCAACAACCACGTCAGCATCTACGAAAGACCTTCTATCTTCTACGTTATAAAAAGGACGTGCCAAGCGCTCAAGATACTTGAGCTGACTTGAAGGAATATAAGCCCAAACCTCTTCTCCAGTCTGTGAATTAAAGGCATGCATCATTCCATCATTGGCACCAACTAGAAGCAATCTCGGTTCACTCGACTTGCTTGCAACAAACTCAGCATAGCCCTCCATATCATTATACTGTCCATTCTTAGGGCCAACCTCAATTGGTCGCGAATAAACGATATCTCCAAGTTTTTCAACATTATTATCAGCATCGCTATCCCTAATTCGCATTCCAGTTTGATCGATACCATGTATATAACGAATTAGATCGTATGAAGCTTGGTTGTTTGTGTAATTCTGAAGTGGAGTTGCTAAATTTGAAACCTGCTCAGCTCCTGAGTAGAAAAGTTCAAAAAGTTCAGGTTTTAAATTTGCTGCGTAATCGGTATGAAAAACTATGCTTTGATTCGTATTTCCATCATGATCAGGATCGTAACCGGCAAATATAGTTCTCGGCGAGCTTGTAACATCGCGAGCCTCTAAGATATCACCCATATCAAAAAGATGGCTTAATTCGTCATTTACATATTCAAAGACATCGATATTACCCGTCCAGTTATCAGCTCTAAATCTAGGTCGATAAACTTTACCTGTTTCACCAAACGCCTCAGCCAATGCAACACCTGCACCTGACACTGGTGTGTTAATAATCATTGAAACTATCTGCTGTAAAGTGTTTGTAATTTGAGCAGCCGTTGTTGCAGATAGTGAGGTCTGTGTTCCTCCATTAACAGCAAAATCATCCAACAAGTCAAAGTCTAGCCCCATACCTACAGCATATGAAATTAACTTCTGAGTTCCACCTAGATCGCTAAAATCAGTATCATAAGCTAACTTGGCAGCATCATCTAAAAATTCATGACAAGTGTTTGAGTTACAGTTGTAATTTGAGTTTGCACCGTCCTCTCCATCACCATCATAATCTTGAATGTAGTTCCCTCTAAAGGTATTTGAACTTTCACTCGTTGGTAATCCATCAGTTAATAGAACAACGAAGTGACCATCACAGACGCTATTAATTGGCGATGTGTAATTACAGATTGTACAATTCGGGTCATTTGCCGTTGCACCATCAAAATAGCGCATCGTTTCAATATAAGTATAAGCTAATGGTGTTCCACCATCAGCACCAATTAGGTCAAGTTGACTTATAATTGTGGCAGGATCCGTACCGATTGGCGAACGTATAACTCCATACTCATGGTAATCAACATCCCCTTCTGGTTCATAAAACTGATCTATTAGATAACCAGTATGCTGTCCTGGGTGAAGCTTCGATCCGTTTAAAGTAGCAATTCCAAACTCAACATCAGGATTGTTTAAAATGAGTTGCTCCATTACGTCTTTTACAAGCTGAATCCTACTTGTGCCAGGCAGATTGTTTAATTGCTCCTGTGTTGCACCATAAAAAATCCAACGTAAGTATTCCTGACGATAAAAACCCGCTGATAAGAAAACCTCTTTATCGTTAAAAAGAACTGTTCCACCGGTAGTAGTCCAGATCCTTGTTGAATACGATAGTAAGTCACCATCACTATCAAACTTTGGCCAATAACTGCCCCAAGTGTAATTATTGGCGTAAAAGTCATTTGTATCGGCATTTACGTAGAGATACTCATGTCCATTTGAATCCGTTTGATAGTTACCACCTACTTTATGTAGCTTTGAAGTTTGAAAGACGTTTGGTCCTTTTGTAGAACTATTCTCAAACCAAACTGCATTGTTAATTCCAAAAACGTTACTGTAACTACAACTCCCATAAGACGGACAACAATAATTACTGCTTGTTGTACAACCCATATGCTTAACAGAATCAATCTGTGAGGCATTACTTAACGTACCTGTCTCAAAAAGGTTTCCTGTTACCTGTCCCCTAATAGAAGTAAGTACGTTGTTATAAAGGTAGTTAAATTCAATCAAGACAGGACGAAGGGTATTATTTGAACTAGGAGAAGAACCGCCAGATTCATTTCTAAATATTAATGCCGGAATTTTGTTATTAGAATTAGTAGCAACTGCACTTGTTGGGTCAAAGTCTTCATGCTCAACAACAGAGATCATTGAACCTGAGTCATCCAAAATGAACATTGTCTTACCAAGTGCAATTTGATTTACCAGGACAGGAATCTCAGGATTGTCGCAAAATACAAATTTTGGCACCAGCAAGACGAATGCTGCAAGAAAGAATGCTATACAAAATTTGCTAAACTGCTCTTTCATATAAATCTTATGCCGGTGGCATCTCCACAACTGCCGTAACTGTTGAAGTTCCAATTCTATTTTTAAGCTGTCTTAGCGCTACAGCTGTAATCCTAAATCTAATAGAAGCTCCTGATGAACCTTGCAAGTTGTTGTTCTCTAAACTCATACCAAGCGTACTGCTACTAGGCTTAGTTTCATCAAGTCTTTCAATTTGAGTCCAAGCGCTTCTATTATTCAAAGTGATATCTGCTGTTGGTGTATCAGCAGGATCAAGTTGCGAGGTGATCGAAAAATTAACATCTATTTCACTACCCTCGGCGCCTTTTGGTCCGAAATTCTTTAAAACACCTCCACCGATAGGATACATCTCTCTATGACATGCAATGCCGGTACAATCAGGGATTCCATTTGTTGATGTATATGTAATTGGAGAATACTTAGTATAGCCATTTGGCACGCCTGGCAGGATTGCCATATCTCTCCAAATTTCAGGCGCAGCAGATAATTGAGAGATCAAATCCTCAAGAGCACCTTCTGCCACATAAAAACCATCGTGAATTGCCTCTGTTGCTTTCATCTCCTGAAAATTTTGAGTTGAAGTGTTTGAGATTAAAGCAGAGGCAGCGCTAACTATCAATAGAAGCAAGAGGGCAATAGGAAGTGTAATTCCTGATTCTGAAAAGTATATTTTACGACTACTCTTCATCTAAGTTAAATACCTCTAACAAAAACTCTAGTTGAGAAGTTCTGCGTCTTTGACAATCCAGCTCCACCATCCACTTCTACACCAAAGGTAACCGTTAAAATCGAACCATTTAATGAAAAAACTGGCTGAGCACCAACCTGCACAACTTTCTCTGCAATCACTCTTGCATTCGATCCTGATAAAGGATCATCGCTTGGAAGCGTGCAACTTGTAGTTGATAACCCTTGGACTTCTCCGCGCAGCAAACGACGAGTAGCAGCGTCATACATATACCCAACGTAGTACGGTTGAATTCCAGAGGTTGCACTTACATCATCATGCACGACTAAAAATCTAATTGTAGTAGAGGAAGCTGTAAGTTGAGATGAACAGCTTACCAAACTTGGATCGTTTCCTGGAAGGTATGGTGAAATATTTGAGCCCATACGAAGCTCAGAACTCATAACGGATACTGTATTTCTAACCTCTCTGACCGCATCAGCGGTTCTATTCTCTAGCCCTAGATCACGTAAAGTAGTATCAGAATATGTAGTCATCCCGAAGATGAGAACAGAGAAAAGCATCAAGCTTACTATAAGCTCGACTAAACTATAACCAAACTCTCTGTTAATTCGCTCAGATCTCATGAGGCAACACCTCTCTGAGCAATAACTGTTTCGAAGCGATAGGTTCCATCACCAAGCGTTCCCCTTCTATGAGTAACAACAATTGTTACTTTTAGAGCATCTGGCACTGAGTTAGCTGAACGCTTTATCGCTGTTAGTATTGTTTGATAGTCAGCTTTAGAGTCTGAAGAACTTGAATTTACAGTGGTAGATTCTCCATCTAAAATATCAGTGTAAAGTCCTCCGAACTTATCAAGCAGCTCTGTATATTGAGCGTTGCGATAATCATCAATAATAGCTTGAACGTCAGAAACAACAGAGGAGTAAGTCTGAACCGAATCATTACTATTAAACGACATAATCATCGTAGCGCTAGCAGATGCGATGATTATTGACATCATCGCAATTGAGACTAGGTTCTCTATCAAACCTATTCCACTGTCTGAACGGCTATGTAATGACTTAATCATATGCCGATAAATCCATTAGTATTAAGTGTCAAGGCAACCTCTGTGTCAGAATTCTTGATAGAGATCTCTGTTTCGGTGCCTATACCACGTGCGATACCAAGACCATTAAAAACTATATCAGAAGGCAATGCTTGACCACCCCATGATGAGTTCTTGTGCAGAGCTATTGACCCATCTGGACTTAAGTTATCGTTATCATCGATATCCCAACTATAACCTTCATCATCAAACATGATTCGTACGTTCGTCTTTAAGCGAATTGCTTCGGCTCTAAGTTCGCTTAATGCGTAAGCTAGCTTTCGAACATCATCACTTGCTTGCATCTGGGAAGAAAAGCTTCCGAGATGAGGAAAAGTAACTGCCATTAACACCAGCATGATGCTAATCGTTACCAGTAATTCAATGATGCTAAATCCTCTTTCCAAGCTGCTGTTCTCTTCCATCTTTATTTGCAAAAATACATCTCCCCACAAGTTGATCTATGCAAAAATTATTCTCCTTATATTTAACGGGGGAAAAAACTATAACTTAATGAAATGACGCAAGATTTATTTAAGTATGAAGTGAAAATTGTGTAATGGAATACACAAGCAGCTGCACAGCGTGCATAGTTTATAAGGACTTACAATCTTGCCAAAAAATAAGCTGCTGCATTTTGAGCATCTTGGTCGTATCCATAACGAGCGAGGTGCTTCATATTAAGAAAACTTCGTAGTTTTTTATCCTGAATAGATAACTCCAAAGCGTCTTCTTTTAGAAAATCAAATGAGTGTTTTTTCTCACGAAATGGGTAGATATACTGAGTATCTGGCAGCTCTACATCGACTGTAGCAAATGGTAGTTTAAGGCTGGTTACTAGATCTATCTCAGCTTTTAAGTCAATGACCTCTCCGCTATCAAGCTCAAGGCTTCCAGCAACAACATGCCTGTCTTTTGCAATCGTTCCTCGCAGCTCATGTTTTAATAGCTGCTGATAGAGTTCTTCTGAAATACTTTTCTCTAATTCGATTCGATTAAGGTCTTTATCCTTTGGCCCTTTAAACGTGACACAATAAGAAACACGTTGATTAAAGATCTCTTTGCGCACCCTTCCAGCTGTGCATTGATCAATTAACAGACTTCTTTCGTTTACAGTAAAACACTGCTCATAGATCTGTACTAACTCGCTTTTCTTAAAAAATGACTGCTCTAAATTTTTTGTAATATGATTATTTTGAGCTAAGACAGCTTTAGCTCTATCCAGAGTTAGGAAATATTTAAGTTCGATTTCAAATGATGTCATTAGTTACTCTTTACACTTTGCTAAAGTGTAAAGAAAAAGTTGTGCCTTTACCAGGGGTGCTATCCACAGAGATCCAACCCTTATGTAGTTGCACGATGTGTTTCACTATGGCAAGCCCAAGTCCTGTACCTCCGACGTCGCGACTTCGCGCCTTATCAACACGATAGAAACGCTCGAACAATCTCTTTAAGTGATGTTCCTCAATACCAACACCATTATCTTTGACATGAACAGTTACGGTACCATTAGAACTCTCAGCACTTACTTCTACTATTCCACCAGGATTACTGTACTTAACTGCATTCTCAAGCAAGTTAGATATGGCTTGTTCAAACAACGAAACATTCATTGGAAACGAGATCTCAGTTCCTTTGCCCTCAACAAACTGAATCTCCTTTGTTTTGCCTTTGAATTCACAAAGTTCAAATGCAGATTGCACCACTTCATGAATACTTTTCTCTTCGAGTCCAAGCTCACCCCTATCTTTGACATCGCCATCTTCTAAACGAGCTAAGATTAGGAGGTCTTCAATGATTGCGTTTAGTCTATCTGCGTGGCGTAGAATGATCTCTAAAAAACGAGTTCTGTCTTGCTCAGTGTGTGTAGAACCGTTCAGCAAGGTTTCAACAAAACCCTTTATGGATGTAATAGGAGTTTTTAGTTCATGCGAAACGTTAGCAACGAAATCTTTTCTTACGTTCTCTAACCTTCTAACACGTGTAATATCATTAATAACAAAAACCGCGGCTGTCGACTCAAAATCACTGCGAGGAATTGGACATCCGTAAACCTGAATTATTCTATTATCAGAAGCACTCAGATTTAATTCTTGCTCATTTTCATTTTCTTCTTCTAAAACTTGCGTAATAAATCTTTGCAATTGTGCATTTTTGATAACTTCAGAAACTTTCAACCCCGTTACTTGAGTTTTATCAATTGACAAGAGCTGACCAATAGCATCATTACATAAGATTATCTTATGCTCAGTATCAACGGCCATTACCCCTTCCAGCATACTAGCTAAAATTGTCTCCTGTTCATTCTTTTGCTTAGAAACTTCATCGAGCTGATCTTGCAGACGCTCCAGCATCGTGTTTAAACGATCCGTCAATCTTCGAAACTCTTTGGTTCTACCTTTTGGAAATCGATAAGAAAGTTCACCTTGGGTGACTCTATCGAGGCCCTGCTCAATAGCTTCAAGCTCATTGCCCTGCTCATCAGTTAATAAGGAGGGAAAGAATGAATAGAGCTTACTCTTAGCTGACATCTCTATAGCTCTTTAAATCTGTATCCAACTCCACGTACAGTTTCAATTAGAGCAGAGGAGACTCCTAATTTTTTTCTAAGGCCGGTAATCTGAACATCAACTGATCTATCAGTCACTGCGTAGTTCTCACCATGTACAGAATCAACTATCTGATCTCTATTAAAAACCCACCCAGGCTTTCGTGCTAAAAGATGCAAGATCTTAAACTCGGTTATAGTCAGTGCAACCTGATCGTTATTTATGGTTACTTCGTGCTTACCTGGGTTAATCACCAAGTCTCCACGACGCAAAACATCAGCGGGTGCTTCAGGCGTCTTCTCTCTTCTTAAGACTGCACGAACACGAGCAATTACAACTTTGGGACTAAACGGTTTTGGAATATAATCATCAGCGCCCATCTCAAGACCTGAGATAATATCTGCCTCTTCACCTTTTGCAGTGAGCATTATTACTGGAATATCCTCAGTTGAGGTATCTTTCTTTAACTCACGACATACATCTAGACCCTCCATGTTAGGAAGCATTCGATCTAAGAGTATTAAGTCTGGGGAAATAGCTCTTGCTTTTTGAAGACCCTCCTCGCCTGAGCTAACACAGGTAACTGTATATCCTTCAGAGCTCAAGTTATAACGGAGTAATTCTTGAATATCCTGCTCATCTTCAATTACTAGTATATGCTCTTTAGCCATCTTATCTTGACACCTCTAAATGATCATAAATGGTTGGCGTAAGAATATAGAAAAAGACTAAGATAATCCAATAAATTAGAAGATATGGAGTAAGAAAACATTTTTTGATAAAAGAGGGCAGCACTAACAAATTGCTAATATAAAAGTGATTAAGTTGAGGCTTTGCGCTAAGAACTAACCCACTATTTTTATTATGAAACATCTATTTTCGTTTTTAGTATCCGCGTTGTATCTACTACCGACATCAAGCTTTGCTGATGCCAAGACTATTAGATTTGCAGTAACAGACATCTCTGGTTTGGAAGAGCTTCATCGAGAATTTCAAGCGTTTCAGAATAAGTTATCAGAATTTACTGGTATGAAGGTTGAGCTGACCCCTGTTTCAAGCAGAACTGCCGTAGCTGAAGCACTGAGAACAAAAAAGCTAGATTTAGCACTCAGTGGACCGGCTGAGTACGTTGTGATCAGCAAGAGAACTAAGGCCTACCCAGTTGTCGGTTTTTATCGTCCCGATTATTTTTCTGCCATTATAACCCTGAAGAAAAATCAAATTTCAAATATCTCTGAACTTAAAGGGAAAAAAATTGCGTTTGGTGAAATTGGATCAACTTCTTACTATTTAGCCCCTCTTCAGATCTTAAAGGACAATGGTCTTAATCCTTCTGATGTTCAGCCCTTATATGTGAGTAAAAACATAGCCTGGGAGGCCCTTAAACGAGGTAGTGTAAAAGCGATTGGTTTTAACTATGAGCGCTTTCAGTTGTTTCTATCCAAAGAAAAAGAACTTTCCGAAAGCGATTATCAGATCCTGGCAAAGGGAGAGGATCTTCCAAACGATCTAATTATTGCAGGTACACATGTTCCAAAAAACGTTGTTGATAAAATCAGGCAGGCGTTCGATCAGCATTCTGATGAGTTATCAGAGGCTATCTTAGTAGGAATTCGAAACAAGAAATATCAAGAGATGAAATTCACTACTAAAATTCAGGACAAAGACTACGATCTAATACGAAAGATGTATGCAACTGCTGGATACCCAGAGTACTTGAATTCAAACGAGAACGGTTAATGAACCTTGCACTTAATATGAATCAAGCAGCTCCTTCAATTTCAACAGCAGAACTTGAGATTGAGATCAGAGAGATCAGAAAAAGCTATGGTGAGACTCCAATTCTAAAAGGCTTAAACTTAGAGATCCCAAAAGGACAGGCGGTAGCCTTAATTGGATCCAATGGTTCTGGAAAATCAACGTTGCTTCGCTGCACTACTCGCTTGATAGAGCCGGACTCTGGCGAAGTGATCCTGCATGGTCAAAACATAACAAAGCTTACTGGAGCAAGGCTTCGAGAAGCTCGATCAAAGATTGGTTTTGTCTTTCAACATCACAATTTAGTGCCAAGATTAAGCGTGTTAAGTAACGTTCTTCACGGCGCTTTGGGAAGAAAACCTTCAGCCCGACTCTGGTTTCAAAGTCTCGCGACTAACCTGGACAGAGAGGAAGCTATGTACTGCCTGGAACGAGTTGGACTCGCTCAATTTGCCGCTCGTAGGGTAACTCAGCTTTCTGGTGGACAATCACAGAGAGTGGCTATTGCTCGCGCATTGATGCAAAGACCCACCATCATTATGGCGGATGAGCCAGTAGCAAGCTTAGATCCTCAAGCGGGAGAGGAGGTAATGAATCTCTTTTTCCAACTTTCTCGTTCAGAAAACTTAACGCTACTTTTTTGCACTCATCATCTCGAACATGCAGTAGATTATGCTGATAGGGTTGTTGGTCTTTCTAAGGGGACCATTCAACTGGATCAAGAATCTTCTTCAATCTCAGTTGCTGAGCTAAGAGGAATTTATGACTGAAGCAAGTTACCCTCTTCCAAATCGATTTGAACGGCCGAGTGTAGTTTCATTTGCTCTGTATATATTTATCGCTTGGTTTGTTGTTGTATCTTTTTCTGGCGCAGGGATCTCTTTAAGCAACTTCATTGAGGGGATCCCAAATATGGGAACTCTGCTCTCTGAAATGTTTCCTCCCAAAATGGATAGATTAGGCGCAATAGGAAAGGCGCTACTTGAAACGTTTCAGATGGCAATTGGCGGAACTATCCTCGGTGTTATTCTAAGCGTACCCCTTGGAGTATTTGCTAGCAGAACTCAAAGCCCCCATGTGCTCGTTTATAGATTTACTCGACTACTAATCTCATTTTTCAGATCGGTTCCAGACCTTGTCTGGGCACTATTTTTTGTCGCAACAGTAGGATTAGGACCATTCGCTGGAACATTAGCACTGATGATAGACACGATCGGTTTCTGTGCCAGATTTTTTGCAGAAGCAATTGAAGAGATTAACAGTGGGCCACAAGAAGCACTAACTGCAATTGGTGCCAATCGAACCTCAAGACTTTTCTGCTCTGTATTCCCGGCAGCAATGCCCTCCTTTACGAACACAGCGATGTATTCTTTAGAGAAAGCAACTCGTTCATCTGTGGTACTTGGACTTGTAGGAGCAGGCGGAATCGGAATTGAGCTTAAAGTTTCAATGGATATGTTTCGCTACGCAGAGGCTTCAACAATTATCCTTTTTATCTTCTTGTTAGTTGTTGCAGTTGAAACCCTAAGCACTAAAATCAGACAGAAATTGATGTAAGCTCTAGTAATATCTATGAGTTATTTCTAGTTACTATCCCTACTTACACTAGCAAATCTTACGGCACAAAATTTGCTCATCATTTAAGCGACAGGTTTTTATGAATGTTGTTAGGGGGTTGTTTAGTGAAGAGTTGGTTGTGCCTGCTGTTATCCTTGGCTTTTATCGGTTTATCTACCTGCTATGCAGAGCCAGAAATCCTTGCCCCGAGCGTACTCAAATTCGCCTCTGAAAAATCACGCCTTCCATTCGCAACAATTAAGGTTAAGGATCTGCATCCTAGCTGCGCGTACAACAACGGATATAATTTCCCCTGTACCTTTTTATATGTAACCGATTATGAAGATTTTTGGATCCTCCCCTTCACAATTGAACCTGGAGGAGATTACATTCACATAAAAGACGTTAGTGCCTTCTCCAAATCGCTTACCCTTTTTGCATTCAACTTCAATTCTGCTTCAAATGTTGAGATATCGAAGCCTTTCTTAATTGGCGCAGAATATGGGCCGAGAAAAACTGCGGATGGTAAAATAGTAAAACGTGAACTTTCAATGAACTTAGAGCATTTTGTTGACTGGTCAGTTTCATACTCACAGGTCAACTTAATGAAGCGCGCAAGAGAACCTATCTCTGGAGATCTTTGGGGAACCTGGAATAATGGTGACACACTTAACCTAGATCAATATGGCAATGTACTAAGTTTAAAACCAAATCAAGTTGCAAGATATGTGATAAATGGGGCTAAAGCTCAGTACCCAACCGGCACATACACGCTCTACTACGAAGGTACAGGTACAATTGCGGTAAAAAATGTCTCAGATCTGACTTACTCTGATAACGAAATCTCTTTTTATTATGATTCGCATGGGTTAATAGAGGTTGCAATTCAGGCTACAAATCCTGCTGATCCGATAAGAAATATCAGGGTTCTTCCTCCTGGCGGAAGTTGCCTTGAAGATCAAACTCTTGCATGTTCAACGAACTCAGATTGCGGAAGCAATACTTGCCTACTCCATAAAGATTTCTATCAACAAAGAAAATTTCACCCTGATTTTTTAAGTTTAATTCAGCCATATTCAACTCTTAGATTTCTAAACTGGACCAAAACTAACAATTCAGCAGAACATAGCTGGTCCGAAAGAGCCACGTTGCAAGATGTAACATACGCCACAGAAAAAGCTGTCCCGTTAGAGTTAATCGCTGAATTATCAAACCTACTTGGTACAGACACTTGGATTAACGTTCCGCATTTAGCTGATGACAACTATGTCTTCCAACTTGCAAACCTGTTCAAGAGTACATTAAGCAAAAAACTAAAGCTGTACCTCGAGTATTCAAATGAGGTATGGAATCCGATCTTTGAGCAAGCGCATTATGCGCAACAAAATGGTTTAGCACTGAATTTATCATCTGATCCGTTTCAAGCTCAGCTTAGATACTATGCGCTAAGAGCAATGCAGATTGAGAATCTAGCTGGTCAGGTTTTCTCAAACCAACCAGGGCGACTAGTTAAAGTACTTGCAACGCAATCTGGTAATCCTTGGACCTCAGAGGTAGTTCTGACGGAAGCGGTTAAGCACGGCTCCTTTGATAAGCTTGCGATAGCGCCATACTTTGGAGGCGGTGATACATCTAATCTCGACTTCGCAAACGAGCAGGCTGTCTGTGATTATCTGCATAATAAGATTAATCCGGCATTTAATGTGCCTGAAAGCGATCTTACTTTTACTAATTACATAATTAACCAGATAACTAAACATAAACAGCATGCAGATAACTATGGAGTTGAGCTTATCACCTACGAAGCTGGCCAACACTTAGCTGTACTTTGGTCGAACCCTAAGAATAAAACTCTCTTTATCGATACAAATAGGCACGCATGTATGGAAGAAGTTTACAACGACTTCTTCGATACTTGGGAGAGCATCAACGGCGGTCTAGTTTCGCTCTACCGGATGAGTGGAGAATTTGGAGACGAAAGCTTTGGGATGGTTGAAGGCCTAACTCAATCATTAGCTGAAACCCCCAAAAGAAGGGCGGCAGAGGCATATTTAACAAAATAGAAATCGGAATCGCCACCTTTTCGCTCAGATTATCGACCTTGGTGTAGATATCGTCTACAATCAAGCTCAATGAAACTTGAGTGGAAAAACAAACGCAAACCTAAATTTAGCTCAAAATCTATCTTCTCTAAGGTTGATAAGATTGAAGGCGGGGATGGGTTTAGCAACATGCTCTTCTCTGGTGATAATCTTGAAGTGATGCAACACCTGCTTTCCGAATACAAAGGAAAGATTAAACTTATCTATGTAGACCCACCCTTTGCAGCGCAGCGTGATTTTTATACCTCTACTAGAGCTAAGAGGGATCATACTGCTGGTGAAAAACGCAAGGCGTACACAGATAGCTGGGAAGAGGGGATCGATCAGTATCTACAATTTCTATATGAACGTCTCTTTTATATGAAAGAGCTGCTAGCAGAGGATGGAAGTCTTTATCTTCACTGTGACTATAGAGCAAGCGCTCCTCTAAAAATAATGCTGGAAGAGATCTTTGGAACTGAGAATTACGTTAATGAGTGTGTCTGGTTTTACAAAACTGGTGGGATGCCCAAGAAGATTGGCTTTGGGAAAAAGCATGACACAATACATTTCGTTACGAAAAATATTGAGAAAGCTCTTTGGAATAATCAAAAGGAGAAATCTTATCTTGGACACAGGTATGGATTTCAGAATGTAGAGATTCAGGAAGATGATCGGGGTCACTACACAATGGTTTCACTTAGAGATGTTTGGGATATCCCCGCACTAAGAGGAAACCAACCTGAAAAGGTCAATTATCCAACTCAAAAACCTGAAGCGCTACTTGAACGAATCATTAAAGCCTCATCTAACGAGGGGGATTTGGTGGCAGATTTCTTTTGTGGATCGGGCACAACAGGTATTGTTGCTGAGCGTTTGGGTAGAAACTGGATCATGGCCGATCTTGG